>NZ_DATFYW010000190.1:0-7173 GCF_035314905.1 Mycobacterium sp. | reverse complement strand
TGTCGGCGGGCGGCATGCAGGACCCCGGCGCGGAGTCGTCACGGGCGGCGAAGGTGCTGTCGGAGAAGTTCGACCAGGGCGACATGGACATGTTGATCACCGTCACGGCGAACGGCGGCGTGCAGAGCGCTGCCGCGCGGGCGGTCGGGACCGATCTCGTGCAGAGCCTGGAGGCCTCGCCGTACGTCGGGCAGGTGACATCGCCGTGGACCGCCCCGCCGTCGGCGTCGTCATCGCTTCTCAGCAAGGACGGCAACACGGGGCTGATCGTCGCGGGGATCTCCGGTGGCCAGAACGAGGCGCCGAAACACGCCAAGACGCTCGTCGAAGCCCTGGTGCATGACCGCGACGGCGTCACGGTTCGCGCCGGCGGCACCGCGACCGTTTATTCGCAGGTCAACGCTCAGACGGAGAAAGACCTGATGTTCATGGAGTCGCTGGCGATTCCGCTGAGCTTCGTGGTGCTGGTGTGGGTATTCGGCGGCCTGGTCGCGGCGGCGCTGCCGATGGCCGTCGGCGGCTTCGCGATTCTCGGGTCCATGGCGGTGCTGCACGCCATCACGTTCGCCACCAACGTGTCGATCTTCGCGCTGAACCTCACCGTCGCGCTGGGCCTGGCGCTGGCCATCGACTACACCTTGCTGATCATCAGCCGATACCGCGACGAGCTCGCCGGCGGCGCGGGCCGCGACGAGGCGTTGATCCGCACGATGGCGACCGCCGGCCGCACGGTGCTGTTCTCGGCGATGACGGTCGCGCTGTCGATGGTCACGATGGTGCTCTTCCCGCAGTACTTCCTGAAGTCGTTCGCCTACGCCGGGGTCGCCGTGGTCGCGTTCGCGGCGATCGCGGCCGTGGTCGTCACCCCCGCGGCGATCAAGCTGCTCGGCGAGCGGGTGGACTCCATGGATGTCCGGCGCCTGCTGCGCCGTGTGCTCGGGCGTCCGGAGCCGCGGCCGAAGCCGGTCGAGCAGTCGTTCTGGTATCGCTCGAGCAAGCTCGTCATGCGCCGTGCGGTGCCGATCGGCGCGGCGGTCATCGCGCTGCTGCTGGTGCTCGGCGCGCCGTTCCTGAGCGTGAAGTGGGGCTTCCCGGACGATCGGGTGCTGCCGAAGTCGGCGTCGGCGCGCCAGGTCGGCGATCAGCTGCGCAACGATTTCGCCGTGGACTCGGCGACCAACGTCACCGTGGTGCTCCCCGATGCGATCGGCGTGACGCCCGTCGACCTCAGCCGGTACGCCGCCGCGCTGTCGCAGGTGCCCGATGTGTCGTCGGTGTCGTCGCCGGGCGGCACGTTCATCGGCGGTGCGCCCGCCGGACCCCCGACGGCGCCGGCGGGACTTGCGGACGGCAGCGCGTTTCTGACCGTGGGCAGCACCGCGCCGCTGTTCTCCGACGCATCGGCGGCTCAACTGCGCAGGCTGCACGCCGTCGCCACGCCGGCGGGTAAACCCGTGCAGATGGCCGGCGTCGCGCAGATCAACCACGACAGCGTGCATGCGATCACGACGCGGCTGCCGATCGTGCTCGGCGCCATCGCCGCCATCACGTTCATGCTGCTGTTCATGCTGACCGGCAGCGTGGTGCTGCCACTGAAGGCGGTGCTGCTCAACGTCCTGTCGCTGACGGCCGCATTCGGCGCGCTGGTGTGGGTGTTCCAGGACGGGCACCTGGGCGCGCTGGGCGCGTCGGCGACGGGCACGCTCGAGGTGAACCTGCCGGTGTTGCTGTTCTGCATTGCGTTCGGGCTGTCGATGGACTACGAGGTGTTCCTGATCTCGCGAATTCGTGAGTACTGGCTCGAATCGGGCCGGACGCGGGCGGACAACGACGAGAGCGTCGCGCTCGGGGTGGCCCACACCGGCCGGGTGATCACCGCGGCGGCACTGCTGATGTCGATCTCGTTCGCGGCGCTGATCGCCGCGCAGGTGTCGTTCATGCGGATGTTCGGCCTCGGGCTGACGGTCGCGGTGCTGGTCGACGCCACGCTGGTGCGGATGGTGCTCGTGCCCGCGTTCATGCACGTGCTCGGCCGCGCGAATTGGTGGGCGCCCAGACCGCTGGCCCGCCTGCACGGCCGGTTCGGGATCACCGAAGCCGGGACCGCCGGCAGGCACGAGGCACGCCCGCTGACGGACGCCCAGGGAACGAGACGGTGACGGCAAGTCCGCTTGATCTTCCTCGGCGCCGGCGCGCACCGCGCGGGGCGGGCGATCAGCTGCACGACGAGATTCTCGATGCCGCAACGGAGTTGCTGTTGGAAACCGGCCACGCCAAAGCGGTTTCGATTCGGTCGGTGGCGCAGCGGGTCGGGATCACGCCGCCGTCGATCTATCTGCACTTCGCCGACAAGGACGCGTTGATGGACGCGGTCTGCGCGCGCTACTTCGAGAGCCTCGACGAGGAGATGCAGCGCGCCGCCGCTGGGTGTACCACGACGCTGGATGTGTTGCGTGCGCAAGGCCTGGCATATGTGCGTTTCGCGCTGCAGACCCCGGAGCTCTATCGGATCGCGACGATGGGAGAGGGCCGCGCGGGCAGCGACGTCGATGTCACCCTGGCCAGCTCGGCGTTCGTGCACATGCGCGCCGGGGTCCAGGCGATGATGGACGAGGGCATCTACGCGCAGGGTGATGCCACGCGGGTCGCGCTTGAGCTGTGGAGCGCGGCGCATGGTGTGGCGGCGCTGCTGATCGCAAAGCCGTACCTGCCGTGGGGCGATGTGGAGGAGTTCACCGACCGGGTGCTGCGTGCGGTGTGCTGCGGCCAAATCGTCAGCGGGATCATCGGATACGACACCGGCCCGGAAGACGCCATCAACCGGCTGATGGAACTCAAGGGTGAGCGCGGCGATGGCTGACGAGACCGTGGACCACCCCTTCTTCGCCCGGTTCTGGACGTTTGTGTCCGGCCACGAGCCCGAGGCGATGCGCGAGCTTCGGATGGAGATACTCGCGGGCCTGTCCGGTCGTGTGTTGGAGGTCGGCGCGGGCACCGGGAGCAACTTCGTGCTGTACCCGACCTCCGTCGAGGAGGTGGTCGCGCTCGAACCCGAGCGGCGGCTGACCGAGATCGCCCGGCGGACGGCGGCGACCGCGCCGGTACCGGTGACGGTGACGCCTGGCACCGTGGCGGCTCTGGACCCGGGTGAACCGTTCGACGCGGTGGTGTGCTCGTTGGTGCTGTGCTCGGTGCAACAACCGGAAACTGTGCTGCGCCGGCTGTTCTCACTGCTGCGGCCGGGCGGGGAGCTGCGATATCTCGAGCATGTCGCCAGCGGCGGTGCGCGGGGCCGGCTGCAAACCCTCGCCGACACCGTGTGGCCGCGGATCTTCGGCAACTGCCACACCCACCGCGACACGGAGCGGGCGATCATCGAAGCGGGCTTCGCGACGCAGCGGTCCCGCCGCGACTGGCAGTTCCCGCCGTGGCTGCCGGTTCCGGTGTCGGAAATCGCGCTCGGCGCCGCGATGCGCCCGGGAAACTAGCTGATCAGTTTGTCGAGCCGGTCCAGCATGCCGGGCAGGGCCCGCGCGGCGGTGTCGCGCACCGTCGCGGTCGCGCTGCTCGACAGGGGCGTGCGGTCCGGGTTGACCTCGATGACCGGGATGCCCTGGGCCAGCGCCGCCGAGGGCAGGCCGGCCGCGGGGTAGACGATCCCCGAGGTGCCGACCACGATCAGCACGTCGGCGCCGGCCACCGCGTCGACCGCCTGCTGCCACGGCTCGTCGGGCAGCGGCTCGCCGAACCACACCACACCGGGCCGGATCGTCCCGCCGCATGCGCACCGTGGTGGGTCCAGCGCCTCCACCGGATCAGCCATCTCGGACAGGTCACCGTAGTACTCCGAACCACAACGCGAGCAACGGAACTCGAACAAGCTGCCGTGCAGGTGGGCCACCCGCTCGCTGCCCGCGCGCTCGTGCAGATTGTCGATGTTCTGCGTGACGACGCGGACGTCCGCGCGCCGCTGCCAGTCCGCAATCGCCACATGGCCGGCGTTGGGCTCGACCGACCTGACGAGGTGATGGCGCCACATGTACCACGCCCACACCACGCCCGGCTGCCTGCGCCACGCCCGTGGGCTGGCCAGTTCCTCGGGGTCGAACGTCTCCCACAGCCCGGTGTGGGCATCGCGGAATGTCTCGACCCCGCTCTCGGCGGACATCCCGGCCCCGCTGAGCACCGTCACTCGCATGCTTCCAAGCTAGTGGTCACGACACACCCGCAGACCGCTTGGCCGCACTCGGTCCGCCACCACGTGACGTTCGCGGCCGGCCTCCGCGTCGGCATCGCCCCTGCGGCCTCAGGCCGGTTGTGCCGGTTCGCTCGCTTCGGCCAGCCGGAACAGGCCGCGGTCCTCTTGGAAAGAAAACAGTTCCGCGTAGCGTCCCCAGCCGATCGCGGTGTGCAGCTGCGCCCGCGCCTCTTCCTCACCAAAGTACGTCTGCAGGAATGACAGGATGTCTTCGTCCGGCACCACATGGTTAGGGGCCGTCTGCAAGGCCTGCACGATGAAGCGCACCAGGCTGACGTTGGCGAGTACCCGCTCGCTGAACAACTCCTTTTGTCCCAGCACCCCGGCCTCGGCAAAGTCGCGCCCTTGCTCTGTCAAGATCAGGTCCCCTTTTTCCGTATACGCCAGGCCGAGCAGGTCCGCGGCTTCCACCACCGGCAGCAGCCGATCCAGTATCAGGCGGAGGGCGCCCTGAAGCTGGTGGAGGTCCGCTCGGCCACCGCGTGCGTGCACCGCTTCCACCAGCCCCGTCACCTTGCCGATCTCCACGTGCGGCAAGGTCTGGTAGGGCTGGGGAGGAGGTGCCAGTGTTCCGGTTTTCGCCCCGGGCCCGCGGTCTTTCAGCAGGAGTGCGACATCTTCGTGGGGGCTGGTCATGATGCGGAAAATGAGGTCCACGAGATCTGTGCGGGCTGCGCTGTGGGGACCGCGCTCATCGGGCGGCAGGCCCGGCAATTCGACGCGGATGCGCCCCGGGTTGGTCCCCAACACCAAGAGGCGGTCGCCCATCGTGACCGCCTCATCGATGTTGTGGGTCACCATGAGGATGGCTTTCGTCGGGATCTGCTGTGCTCGCCACAAGTCGAGCAGCTGTTTGCGCAGGTTGGCCGCCGTCAGCACATCGAGTTCGCTGAAGGGCTCGTCGAGGAAGAGCAGTTCCGGCTGGACCACCAGCGCGCGCGCGAACCCGACGCGCTGGCGCATGCCGCCGGAGAGTTCCTTGGGGTAGGCGTTCTCGAAGCCGTCCAGGCCGATCACGTCGATGGCGGCCAGCGCCCGCTCCTGCCGCTCTGCGTCCGAGAGCGGTTGTGCTCGCAGACCCAGTACGACATTCTGCAGGACGGTAAGCCAGGGGAAGAGCGCAAACGTCTGGAAGACGATCGCCGCGTGCGGATTGGGGCCGGACTGGGGCTGACCATCGAAGAAGACCTGGCCGGAGGAGGGCGGGATCAGTCCCGCCAGGATACGCAGCATCGTGGATTTGCCCGATCCCGATGGGCCGAGCAGGACCACGAACTCTCCCGCCCGGATCTTGAGCTGGATGCCGTCCAGCACCATGTGCGCAGGGTGCGCGGCCTTGTGTTTGTCTGTCTCCTGGTAGGTTTTGCAGCACGCTCGCGCCTCCAGCAGCACCCCGGCCGCTGGCGACGCCCCATCTTGTCCGGAACGATCAACCACTGTGTCTCCTAGGCGAGTGTGTAGCGGCGCGCGGCCAGCGCGTACATGCGCTGCCAGACGTTGACGTTGATGAAGACGACGAAGGCGGCCATGATCAGTGTGGCCGCCAGTAGCAGCGGAAAGTTGCCGGCGGCCGCCGCCTCGGCGATGGTGGCGCCCAGCCCGAGAGTGCTGTGCGTCTGATTACCGAACTGCACGTACTCCGAGACGATGCTGGCATTCCAGGCGCCCCCGCTGGCAGTGAGCAGCCCGGTGACCAGGTAGGGGAAGATGCCGGGCAGGATGAGCGTGCGCCACTTGCGCCAGCCGGTCGCGTGGTAGACGGTCGCGGCCTCGCGCAAGTCTGTGGGGATGGCCATCGCCCCGGCGAGCACGTTGAAGAGGATGTACCACTGCGTGCCCATCAGCATCAGCAGGACGGAGCCGAACTCGAGTCCACTGGGCACCTTCAGCAGGAAGATCAGCAGGACGGGGAAAAGCGCCGTGGCAGGGATGGAGGCGACCACCTGCACCACTGGCTGCAGGCGGCGCGACCAGCGCGGGGAGAGGCCGATGGCGACGCCCACCGGCACCGTCCAGGCGGCTCCGATGAGCATCGCTGTCAGGGTGCGCCCCCAGGTGGCTAAGGCAGCCGGCGGCAGCCCACTCCAGGCCCCATGGGGGACTTTCTGCAGCTCGCGGATCATCGACCAGAGGCCGAAGAGGACCAGCACCCCCAGCAGAAGGAGGCACAACCGCCCGACGGCCCGGCGGACAACCATGACGCGGGAGCGCTGGCCTCCGCTCTTTTCGGGGGACGAGGTTGTCAGGCAGTGGCTGGAGCCGATCCAGCAGGCCCGCGGCCAGCCGGCCCAGCGGGCGAAACACCCGCCGGTTGACCGTGTCGACCAGCGCCGAGCGGTGCAGTGCATCGAGCACGAAGGAGTGCGGGGCCTCGGGGCCACTGCTCTGCTCCAGCTTGAACTTGTCGGCCCAGGCGACCACGGGGCGCCAGAAGAGCTGGTCGAGCAGCACGATGAGCAGGACGAGGGTGAACAGGCCGCACAGGATCGCCGTGGTGTTGCCCGCGTTGGCGGCAGCCTGCAGGTACGAGCCCAGGCCGGGCAGCTGGAAGGAACGGGAGCCCGACACAAACTGCTCGGAGGCCATCAGGAAGAACCAGCCGCCGGCCCAGCTCATCATGCTGTTCCAGATCAGGCCGATCATGGATGACGGCACTTCCAGGGTGACGAAGCGCCGCCACGGCCGCAGCCGTGCGATGGTCGAAGCCTCCTGCAGATCGACGGGCTGGGTTTTCGCCGAGTGGTAGAAGCTGAAGGTCATGTTCCAGGCCTGGCTGGTGAAGATCAGGATGACGCTGGCCAGTTCCAGGCCGACGTTGGAGTGCGGGAACGCCGCCACCAGCGCCAGCGTCACGATCGGCAGGAACGACAGAATGGGGATGCTCTGCAGGACGTCGAGCAGCGGGATCATGACCC
>NZ_DATFYW010000189.1:0-10586 GCF_035314905.1 Mycobacterium sp. | reverse complement strand
GAACGCAGCTCATGCTGGCTGCACGATGCGACTGAGACCGACAACCTGCAAGGCGTGCCGTCGTTTCAGTCCGCACGCCCTAATTCAGTGATCTTGGCGACCTCGTCGTCACGTGAACAGGTGCCTTTTGACGGCCCAGAGGTCGATGTAGGCGTCGGCAGTGAAGACGCGGTCGAGGTCATCGAAGCGGCGCTGGTCAATGGCCGTGGAGTAGTCGATTAGCAGTTGCTGGATTTCCAGTCGATCGGAGATTTCCGCCAGGCTCAACATGCGTCGATTGAACACGATCGACGTACCGCGTTAGGCTCAGCGCCCATGCGAAAGCTCCTCGTCGCGCTGGCTGTCGCTGTGGCCGGCGCCTTCGGACTCGCCGGACTGCATCTTCCCGTCGCGCATGCCGACGCCGACATCCAGCCGCCCGGCACGGCGCTGGTTCCCGCAGGCCCCGCGACGGCGTGGATCGTCGCCGACATGGACTCCGGCCAGGTGCTCGCAGGGCGGGACATGGACCTGCGTCATCCGCCGGCCAGCACGATCAAGACGCTGCTGGCGCTGGTGGCACTCGACGAGGTGAACCTCGACTCCACGGTGGTCGCGAACCAGGCCGACACCCACGTGGAGTGCTCGTGCGTTGGCATCAAGCCCGGCCGCACGTACACCACGCGCCAGCTGCTCGACGCGCTGCTGCTGGTGTCGGGCAACGACGCGGCCAACACCCTCGCCGACATGCTGGGCGGCTTTGACGCCGCGGTGGCGAAGATGAACGCGAAGGCCCTCGCCCTCGGCGCGCCGGACACGCATGCCGCGACGCCATCGGGGCTCGACGGGCCGGGCGGCACCGGGTGGACGACGCCGCGCGACCTGGCGATCATCTTCCGTGCCGCGCTCACCAACCCGGTGTTCGCCCAGATCACTGCAGAACCGTCGGCCGTGTTCCCGGCCGCCAACGGCGACCGCGTGATCGTCAACGAGGACCAACTACTGCAGCGCTACCCGGGCACGCTCGGCGGCAAGACCGGGTTCACCGACGCCGCGCGCAAGACGTTCGTCGCTGCTGCCCAGCGCGATGGCCGTCGCCTGGTCATCTCGATGATGTACGGCCTGGTCGTCGAGGGCGGCCCGACGTACTGGGATCAGGCCGCCAGCCTGCTGGACTGGGGCTTCGCGCAGGACCGGTCCGTGGCGATCGGGACGCTCTAGCTCCGCTCACCGAACGGGCGACCGCGCAGCATCACGACGTCGGGCCTGTTCAGGACCGCGGCGCCCTGCCGCGGATCGTCGCGGTAGCAGACCAGGTCGGCCGGCGCGCCGTGCTCCAAAGCGGGCCGGCCCAGCCAGCGGCGCGCGTCCCAGCAGGCCGCGCCCAGCGCGTCCGTCGGGCTCATCCCGATGCCCTTCAGCGCGTCCACCTCGTCGGCGATACGACCGTGAACGACCATCGAGCCCGCGTCGGTGCCGGCGTACACCGGCACCCCGGCCTCCCGCGCGCAAGCCATCCACTGGCGGCAGCTGCTGTACAGGTCGCGCATGTGGCGGGCGTAGCGCGGATAACGGCCGGCCGAATCGGCGAGTCCCGGAAAATTGTCGATGTTGATCAGCGTCGGCACCAGCGCCGTGCCGTGCTCGAGCATCAGGTCGATCACGTCTCCGGTGACGCCGGTCCCGTGCTCGATGCAGTCGATGCCGGCATCGATTAGGCCCGGCAGCGCATCTTCGCCGAACACGTGGGCAGTCACCCGGGCGCCGTTTGCGTGAGCCGTGTCGATGGCGGCCTTGAGCACGTCGTCGGACCACAGCGGCGCGAGGTCGCCGACGGCGCGGTCGATCCAGTCGCCGACGAGCTTCACCCAGCCGTCGCCGAGGCGCGCCTGCACCTCTACCGCTGCGGGCAATTGCGACTCGTCCTCGACGTCGATCGGCAGCCCGCGGCTGTACCGCTTCGGCCGGGCCAGGTGACGCCCGGCCCGGATGATGCGAGGCAGGTCGTCGCGGTCATCGAGGCGGCGGGTGTCGATCGGCGACCCACAGTCACGCAGCAGCAGCGCGCCGACGTCGCGCTCGGTCTCGGCCTGCGCCGTCGCCTCGTCGAGGTGGCTGACGGGGCCGTTCGCGCCGATGCCGACGTGGCAGTGCGCGTCGACGAGGCCGGGCAGGATCCAGCCGCCGGCCCCGTCGGCACCGAACACCGTCTCGGCGCCGCCCACGGGCTCGGCCGAAATCAGCCCATCGACGACCCACCACTCCACGGGCTGCTCGACGGGCAGGCCGCGACCGCGAACATGCAGACGCAAGTTAGTTCTTGCCCGGAAAGTTCAGCTTCGACAGGTCGATGTCGGCCAGACCTGGCGGCAGCTCGTCGAGGCCGGGCGGCATCTGCGACAGATCGGGAAAACCGGCCGGCATGCCGGCGCCGAGCGGGCCAGGCACCTTCGGCGGTGTCGGGCCCCGCACGCCCTTCTTGCCCTTCTTGCCCTTGCCCTTGCCTTTGCGGGTCGGGCTCTTGCGGCCGACGCCCGGCATGCCCATCCGGCCCGCCATCTGGGACATCATCTTGCGGGCCTCGAAGAACCGGTCGACGAGCTGGTTGACCTCGGAGACCGCCACACCCGAGCCGTTCGCGATCCGCAGCCGACGCGACGCGTTGATGATCTTGGGGTCGGCGCGTTCCTGCGGTGTCATGCCGCGGATGATCGCCTGCACCCGGTCGAGTTGCTTGTCGTCGACCGCGGCCAGCGCTTCCTTCATCTGGCCGGCGCCGGGCAGCATGCCCAGCAGGTTGCCGATCGGGCCCATCTTCCGGATCGCCAGCATCTGCTCGAGGAAGTCCTCGAGCGTGAGCTCGCCCGTGCCGATCTTGGCCGCCGCCTCCTCGGCCTGCCTGGCGTCGAAGACCTGTTCGGCCTGCTCGATCAGCGTTAGCACATCGCCCATGCCAAGGATGCGGCTGGCCATCCGGTCGGGGTGGAAAACGTCGAAGTCGTCGAGCTTCTCGCCGGCCGACGCGAAGAGGATCGGCGCACCGGTGACTCCACGCACCGACAGCGCCGCGCCACCACGCGCGTCGCCGTCCAGCTTGGTCAGCACGACGCCGGTGAACCCGACGCCCTCGCGGAACGCCTCGGCGGTGGCGACGGCGTCCTGACCGACCATCGCGTCGAGCACGAACAGCACCTCGTCGGGGCTGACCGCGTCGCGGATCGCCGCGGCCTGGGCCATCAGCTCGTCGTCGATGCCGAGCCGGCCCGCGGTGTCCACGATCACGACGTCGAACAGCTTGCTGCGGGCCTCGGCGAGCGCAGCCGAGGCGACGGCAACGGGATCGCCCGTGCCCGACTCCGCTGACGCACCTGGATGCGGAGCGAAGACCGGGACGCCGGCCCGCTCGCCGACCACCTTCAACTGGTTCACCGCGGCCGGACGCTGGAGGTCGGCCGCCACGAGCAGCGGTGTATGGCCTTGCGCCTTGAGCCATTTCGCCAGCTTGCCGGCCAGCGTGGTCTTGCCCGAGCCCTGCAGGCCGGCCAGCATCAACACGGTGGGAGGGGTCTTGGCGAACGCCAGTCGGCGGGTCTCCCCGCCGAGTATGCCGATCAGCTCTTCGTTGACGATCTTGACGACCTGCTGGGCAGGGTTCAGCGCCCCGGAGACCTCGGCGCCCTTGGCGCGCTCCTTCACGCGCGCGACGAACGCGCGGACAACGGGCAGCGAGACGTCGGCCTCCAGCAGCGCCAGGCGGATCTCGCGCGTGGTCGCGTCGATGTCGGCGTCGGTCAGCCGGCCCTTGGTGCGCAGCCCCTGCAGGGCCCCGGTCAGCCGGTCGGACAGGGTTTCAAACACGTCGGCAAGCCTAGCTGGCTTCCTCGCCTGGCTTTGTCGGCGCGGGCGTCGGCAACACCGCCCGCAGATCGTGTTCCAGCTCGGCCCGCACCGCGTCGACGTCACCGCACCCCGGCGGTACGACGATGCAGAACGTGTCGTCGACCGACGAGCCCAGCGTGGTGACCTTCGCCCAGACGATGTCCACGTTCGCGCGTTCGAACACGGCGGTGAGCACGGCGAGCAGTCCCCCGCGGTCGGTGGTACGGACCTCCACGAGCAGCTGGCCGGCGGCGTGCCCGTCTAGCCACAGGATGTGCGGCGGTGCCGTAGAGCGGTACGCGGGAACAGCGGCCAGCACCTCGCCCGCCCGTGTGGACCCGTACCTGGCGGCGTCGCGGTCGCGCTCCTCGAGCGTTGCGATCACGTCGAGGTCGCCGTCGAGCGCCCTGATGAACTCCTGGCGCAGCAGCTCCGCGGCCGGCGGTGAACCGAAATGCGGGGACACGACGAAGCTGTTTATCGCCGACCCCTCGTGGCTGTTCACCGACGCCGAGTGCACCCGCAGTGAATTGAGCGCCAGAACGGCGGCCGCCTTCGACAGCAGCCCGCGCCGATCGGGGGCGATGATCGTCACGTTGTAGATGTGCGGGCTGTCACCTGGGGTCAGCTCGACGTGCACGCCGGCGTCGGCCGCCATCGAAAGGTAATGCGGGTCGACGGGGTCAGCGTGCGGCAGCGCCTCGCCGGCCATCACCATCCGGCAGCGCCGCACCAGATCGCCTATCAGCAGCGCCTTCCAATCTCCCCATACACCAGGACCGGTCGCTAGCGAGTCCGCCTCCGCGAGCGCGTGCAGCAGTTCCAGTAGCAGCGGGTCGCGGTCCAGCGTGTCGGCCACCGCGGCGATCGTGTCCGGGTCTTGCAGGTCGCGCCGTGTCGCCGTTTTCGCCAACAACAGGTGGTGGCGCACGATCTTCGACAGAAGATCGACGTCCGCCTGCCACAACCCCAGCCGCGTGCCGATCTGGGTGGCCAGCTCGGCGCCGATCACGCTGTGGTCACCGCCGCGGCCTTTGCCGATGTCGTGCACCAGCGCGCCAAGCACCAGCAGGTCGGGTCGTGCCACCCTGGTGGTGAATGCGCTTGCGCGAGCAACTGTTTCGACCAGATGCCGATCGACCGTCCAGATGTGTACGACGTCGCGGGGCGGTAGGTCGCGCACCGCGCCCCATTCGGGAAACAGCCTGCCCCACAAACCGGTTCGGTCCAGCGCCTCGATCGTGTTGACGACGGCTGGGCCCGCGGCGAGCATCACGAGTAGGTCCTTCAGTGCCTGCCTTGGCCATGGCGTGCGAAGCTCCGGCGCGGTATCGGCCAGCCGGCGCAGCGTGGAGGCGGCCAACGGCAGGCCGCTCACCGCGGACGCGGCCGCCACCCGAAGGATCAACCCGGGATCGCGCTCCGGCCGCGCATCGCGGGCCAGCACGACTTCGCCGCCGTACTCGACCACGCCCTCGTCGAGCGGTCGCCGGACCGGGCGGCGCAACCCGGCAAGGCCCCTGCGAGGTAGCGCGTTTCCGGCAGTGCGCAGACCCGTGTCGACGTAGTAGCTCACGGTGCGCGCGGCGTCGCTGAGCATGCGCGCAAGCTCGAAGCGGTCCCCGATCCGCAGTGCGGCGCCGATCTCGTCAGCGTGCTGGGCCAGGAGCAGCTCACGGCCACGACCAGACACCCGGTGCAGTTCGGTCCGTACATTGAGCAGCGCCAGGTGGGCACCGGCCAGGGTGCCCAGCGGGCTGTCCACATTGCGGCTGGAGTAATGGTCGGCCAACTGCGCTATGGCTAGCGCGTTGAGCAGTTGGACATCACGCAGTCCGCCACGCCCGGACTTGAGGTCAGGTTCTGCGCGGTGGGCGATCTGCCCGCAACGCTGCCATCGGGCGTGGGTGAGTTCGACGAGTTCGTCAAACCGGGAACGGATTCCGGTGCGCCACTGGCTACGCGCACCGCCGATGAGCAGAGACGACAGCTCGGCGTCGCCGGCGATGTGCCTGGCCTCCAGCATCGCCAGTGCCGCGGAGAGGTCTTCCGCGGCTACGTGCAACGCCTCCGGTACGGTGCGTACGCTGTGATCGAGCCGAATGTTGGCGTCCCACAAGGGATACCAGAGTAGATCGGCGACGTTGCTGACGACTTCGGCCGGCACGTTGTCGTGTAGCAGTGTCAGGTCCAGGTCGGAGTACGGCATCAGTTCCCGGCGACCCAGCCCACCCGTGGCTACGATCGCGAAACCGCTCGTGGCGGTGATGCCGATCTCGGCGGCCTTCGTGGTCAACCAGAACTCGTGCAGGTCCAACAGCGCATCACGCAGGGCCGCCGCATCGAGCTGGCGCGCCCCAGCGGAGAGCAGTTGGTCCGTCGCGGCCACCAAATCCTTTGCCGGACGGGGAGATCCCGCGGCCGGAGCATCCCAGCGGGGAGCCCCAGCAGCGGGATCGGGTGTCTGCTGTTTCATTTCGGCCCTCCCCCGTCGAGAGGACATGTCACATCAGAGTGCGTCGGCTCCCCGTTCGCCGGTGCGGACGCGGATGACGGCGTCGACGGGGCTGACCCACACCTTGCCGTCACCGATTTTTCCGGTGCGTGCGGCCTGGACGATGACGTCCACCACCTTGTCCACCGCGGAGTCATCGACCAACACCTCCACTCGCACCTTCGGCACGAAGTCAACCGAGTATTCGGCGCCCCGATAAACCTCGGTGTGGCCCTTCTGCCGGCCGTAACCCTGCACCTCGCTGACGGTCATCCCGAGAATGCCGGTCTGTTCCAGCCCGGTTTTGACGTCTTCGAGCGTGAACGGCTTGACGATCGCAGTGATCAGCTTCATTTCCCCTCATTCCTCCGCGCCGTGACGGCCATGGATCGAGGCGGCGCGAGCGACGGCGAAGTCGTCACCGGTCTCCGCATGCTCCGCTTCGTCGATGCCGGACACTTCGTCTTCTTCGTTAAGGCGCAGTCCGATGGTGTATTTCACGATCAACGCCAAGATAGCCAAGATAGCCGTAACTATCGCCGAATATGCCGGAACGGTGAAGGTGCCAACCGGCTGGCGCCACAATTGGTCGAACCCGCCGCCGTGGAACAGGCCCTTGACCGCCGCCGGGGCCTCCGGCGCGGCCAGGAAGCCGACCAGCAGGGTTCCGGTCAGACCGCCGATCAAGTGCACGCCGACCACGTCGAGTGAATCATCAAAGCCCAGTTTGAATTTGAGGCCGACCGCGCGGGCGCACCCGACGCCCGCGCAGAACCCGCGGCGAGCGGGCTCATCATCAGCGTGTTGAGCACGCCCTTGGCGCGAACCATGCCACCGTGGAAGAAGGCAAGCCCTGGCGTCATCAACAAGACGAGCGCAGAACTTGCCAGGATCCACGCGGTGTCGCCGGTATCCGGGACACCCATTAACGGGAATTGGTCCACTCGCTATTTCCTCCTTCCGCCGACGCCACGGCCGGGTGTCTGCGACCACTGGCTGAAACAATGCTGAGTGGTTGTTTCGCGGAAGACTCTGTGGTGTTTCGCTCGCGTGAACGGATAGCGGGGGTACGTTTCGGCGGTGTTACATCGGGATTTTCGTGACACGCCAGGTGCCAAGCCAGGGTTATTGGCCCAGCCGGGATAGGCCGGCCGCGGTCATCCCAGCAGCGCGTCGACGAACGCCGCCGGCTCGAACGGCGCGAGGTCGTCGGGCCCCTCCCCGAGCCCGACGAGTTTCACCGGCACGCCGAGTTCCTGCTGCACGCGAAAGACGATGCCGCCCTTGGCTGTCCCGTCGAGCTTGGTCAGCACCACGCCGGTGATGTCGACGACCTCGGCGAATACCCGCGCCTGCGCCAGGCCGTTCTGCCCGATCGTCGCGTCGAGCACAAGCAACACTTCGTCGACCGGTGCGCGCCGGCTCACGACGCGCTTGACCTTCCCCAGCTCGTCCATCAACCCGGTCTTGGTGTGTAAGCGGCCCGCGGTGTCGATCACGACGACGTCGGCGCCGTCCTTTATCCCATCGTCGACGGCATCGAACGCCACCGATGCCGGATCGGCGCCCTCGGGGCCGCGGATCACGTGAGCGCCGACGCGGGCGGCCCAGGTCTGCAGCTGGTCGGCGGCCGCGGCACGGAATGTGTCCGCCGCGCCCAGCACCACGCGGCGTCCGTCGGCCACCAGGACACGGGCCAGTTTGCCGACAGTCGTCGTCTTGCCGGTGCCGTTGACGCCGACGACCAGCAGCACCGACGGACTGTCGGCGTGCGGCAACGCCTTGATCGACCGGTCGAGGTCGGGCCGAAGCTCGGTGATCAACACGTCCCGCAGAATCGCGCGTGCATCGGCCTCGGTGCGCACGTTGCCACCTGCCATCCGTGACCGCAGTGCCGAGACGACCGACGCGGTGGCCGCCGGTCCCAGGTCCGCGGCCAGCAGCGTGTCCTCCACGTCCTGCCAGGACTCCTCGTCAAGATCACCACCTCCGAGTAGTCCCAGCATGCTGCGGCCCAGCGCGTTCTGCGATTTGGCCAGCCGGCCGCGCAGCCGGGTGAGCCGGCCGTCCGGGGGTGCGATGGTGTCGATCGCGGGCGGTTCAGCGGGTACGTCGGTCGCGGGTTCAGCGGATACGTCGGTCGCGGGTTCGGGCAGGTGAACGTCGGCGATCGGGCGCTTCGGCGCGTCGCGTGGGATGGTGGCGTCGTCGCCGACGGCGGGTAGCCCCGTCGTGTCGAGACGTTGCTCGGGCGGCGCCGCGGGCGTCGAAGGTGCTGACGATTCTGTGAACGTGATGCCTGACGACGCGGTATAACCACCGGAGCGGTCAACGGGTGTGACAGTGTCGGGAGGTGACAGGCTGATCCGTCGCCGGCGGTATAGCACCAGGCCGACCGCCAGCGCAGCGACGAGCAGAACGGCGATGACAGCGATTGCGATCCACAGACCCTCACTCACCCGGCCATTCTCCCAAGGGGCGTAGGCGGTGACGACCGACCCCGGCGGGATGGAAACGCGTAAGCGGCGCCACATCGACGTGTGCCTGACCGAAGACGTCGAGCATTACGGCCTGACCACCGGTCTTGAGCGCTACCGGCTGCCCTACAACGCGTTGACTCAGACCAGCCTGGGGGCCGTCGCCCTGGCCGCCGACTTCCTGGGTAAGCGGCTCAAGGCGCCTGTCCTCATCGGCGCGATGACCGGCGGCGCGGAGCTGTCCGGCACGATCAACCGCAACCTGGCCGCCGCCGCGCAGCAGCTCGGCATCGGGATGATGCTCGGATCGCAGCGGATCATGCTCGACAGCGCGCTCGGAGAGCAGGCCGCGACCAGCTTCGCGGTTCGCGACGTCGCACCCGATGTGCTGCTGATCGGCAACATCGGCTTGTCGCAGCTGTCCAAGGCCACCGTGCCGGATCTGGTCAGGGCACTCGACCGGGTCGGCGCCGACGCGGTCGCGGTGCATACGAACCCGCTCCAAGAGGCGATACAGAGCAACGGTGACACGGACTTCTCCGGTTCTGTCACCAGGTTGCGTGACATCGCGGGCTCGCTGGGCTACCCGGTGCTGCTCAAGGAGGTCGGCCACGGCTTCGGCGGGGCGGCCGTGCGCGAACTGCTGCGGCTTCCCGGTGAGTTGCCGGTCGCCGCGATCGACGTGGCCGGGGCCGGCGGAACGTCCTGGTCGCGGGTGGAGCAGTTCGTCCGCTATGGGGAACTGCGCTTCCCGGAGCTGGCCGACTGGGGTGTGCCAACCGCACAGGCGCTGGTCGAGGTACGACAGGCGCTGCCCGACCTGCCGCTGGTTGCCTCGGGGGGCATTCGGACCGGGATGGACGCCGCCAAGGCCGTCGCCCTGGGCGCCGACGCGGTCGCGGTGGCGCGCCCACTGCTCGCGCCCGCGATCGCGTCAGCCACCGCGGCGCATGACTGGCTGGCGCGTTTCATCGAGGAGCTGCGGATCTGCCTGCACGGCTGCGGCGCGGCCGACCTGGCGGCACTGCGGCAGATCGAGCTGACCCCTATCCGCTAGGCGCGCCCGCCAGCACTTGCTGGCCGCGCATCCGCTGCGAGATCACCGCGGAGATTCCGTCGTCGCGCATGGTGACGCCGTACAGCGCGTCGGCTACCTCCATCGTCGGCTTCTGGTGCGTGATCACCAGCAGCTGGGACTGTGCGCGCAGTTGCTCGAATACTGCGAGCAGGCGGCGCAGGTTGACGTCGTCGAGCGCGGCCTCGACCTCGTCGAGAACGTAGAACGGCGACGGGCGCGCCCGGAAGATTGCGACCAGCAGGGCGATCGCGGCCAACGACTTCTCGCCACCTGACAGCAGCGACAGCCGCTTGATCTTCTTGCCGGGCGGGCGGGCTTCGACCTCGATGCCCGTGGTCAGCATGTCGTTGGGGTCGGTAAGTGTCAGCCGGCCCTCGCCACCGGGAAACAGCGTTTGGAACACTTCTCGGAACTCGCGCTCGACGTCGACGTAAGCCTCGCTGAACACCTCCAAGATGCGGGTGTCGACGCCCTCGACGACGTCGAGGAGGTCCTTGCGTGCGCCCTTGACGTCTTCGAGCTGGGTGGACAGGAAGTTGTAGCGTTCCTCCAGCGCCGCGTACTCCTCCAGCGCCAGCGGGTTCACCCGGCCCAGCTCATTCAGCTCGCGTTCGGCGCGCTTGGCGCGCCGTTCCTGGGTCGGCCGGTCGAACGGCGCGGGGACCGGCGCGGTGACCGG
>NZ_DATFYW010000188.1:0-51026 GCF_035314905.1 Mycobacterium sp. | reverse complement strand
GCCGAACTGGTGGGTCGTGTACTTGTGGGTGCCCTCGAGGTCGTCGCGGATGGCCTCCTGCGCGCTCGGCGGGAGGGTGTGCATGATTTCGCGCACCCGTGCCTGCCGACGGCCGACGGCCTGGCGCTCCGGCATGCCGGGGGTCGCGGTGATCTGCGCTGGCACGCCCTCGATATCGTCCGTGCCGCCGTCGTGGTGGCCGGCGTCGACCATGGCCTGCTCTTCGGCCATCGTCGCCTCGTCCTTCTCCTCCGACATGCCGATCGGGCCGATGCGGCGACCGTTGAGGAACTGCCGGACCACGGGCTCGTCGCTGGTCAGCAGCACTTCGCGCGGACCGAACATCACCAGCTTGCGGCGGAACAGCATGCCGATGTTGTCCGGCACGGTGCGGGCGATGTTGATGTTGTGCGTGACGATCAGGATGGTCGCGTCGATCTGCGCGTTGATGTCGATCAGCAGCTGGCTCAGGTAGGCGGTGCGGACCGGGTCCAGACCGGAGTCAGGCTCGTCGCAGAGGATGATCTCCGGGTCCAGCACCAGCGACCGGGCCAGGCCCGCGCGCTTGCGCATACCGCCGGAGATCTCGCCCGGAAACTTGTTCTCGTCGCCCTCAAGGCCCACAAGCGCGAGCTTCTCCATGACGATGTCCCGGATCTCGCCTTCCTTTTTCTTGGTGTGCTCGCGAAGCGGGAACGCGGTGTTGTCGAAAATGTTCATCGAGCCGAACAGCGCGCCGTCCTGGAACATGACGCCGAACAGCGTGCGGATCTCGTACAGCTCTTTGGCCGAGCACTCGATGATGTTCGTGCCGTTGACGATGATCTTGCCGCGCTCGGGGCGGAGGAGGCCGATCAGCGACTTCAAGAACACCGACTTACCGGTACCCGACGGGCCAAGGAGCACGCTGACCTCGCCGGGCGGGATGTCCATCGTGACGTCTTCCCAGATTCGCTGGGGCCCGAAGGACTTGGTCAGCCCTTCAACTTCAATGCCGATGCCCACGCGTGAATCCTTCCGCCAGTGCCGATGGCAGCCACCTGCCTCCCGCTTGTGGCTTGAGTCACTCTAGCGTACGCGCGACGCTGGTGGCACTCGCCGACAACTGTCTCATCCGCAACGGGGCCGCTCCATGGTTGGAGCGACCCCGCGTGCGTGTCGGCAGACTACTTGACCGTGACGGTGGCGCCGGCGGCCTCGAGCTTGGCCTTGGCCTCCTCGGCGGCCTCCTTCGGAACCCGCTCGAGAAGCGGCTTCGGGGCGCTGTCGACGAGGTCCTTGGCCTCCTTCAGGCCCAGCCCGGAGACGATCTCGCGGACGACCTTGATCACGCCGATCTTCTTGTCGCCGGCGGCCTCCAGGATCAGGTCGAACTCGGTCTGCTCCTCGGCGGCCTCGGCCGGGGCCGCAGCGCCGGCGCCGGGAGCCGCCGCGACGGCGACCGGAGCGGCGGCGGTGACCTCGAAGGTCTCCTCGAATGCCTTGACGAAGTCAGACAGCTCGAGCAGCGTCATCTCCTTGAACGCGTCGAGCAGCTCGTCGGTGGACAGTTTTGCCATGGGTGTGGGTCCTTCCCAAATTTCTTTAGCGGGTTTCTTTAGCGGTCTGTGCGGATTACTCGGCAGCCGCGGGAGCGTCTGCTGTGTTTTCTTGCGTGCCTTCTGCGCCTTGCTTCTTCTCCTGCAGCGCCGCAACGAGCCGTGCCACCTGTGACGCCGGGGCGTTGAACAGCCCGGCCGCCTTGGACAGGTTGCCCTTCATCGCGCCGGCCAGCTTCGCGAGCAGCACCTCACGCGACTCCAGGTCGGCGATGCGCTCGATCTCGGCGACGGTCAGTGGACGGCCGTCCATGTAGCCGCCCTTGATGACCAACGCCTTGTTGTCCTTGGCGAAGGTCTTCAGCGCCTTGGCGGCGTCGACGGGCTCGCCCTTGACGAAGGCGATCGCGGTCGGGCCGACGAACAGTTCGCCGAGACCTTCCAGGCCCGCCTCCGACGCGGCGCGGCGCGCCAGCGTGTTCTTGGCAACCGAGTAGGTGGCCGAGCCGCCGAGTGACCGGCGCAGTTCAGCCAGGTTCGACACCGTCAGCCCGCGGTACTCGGTGACGACGGTGGCGCTGGACTCCTTGAACCTCTCGGCGATCTCGGCGACGGCGGCGGCCTTGTCAGCCTTGGCCATGCAATGCCTCCTTGGGTGGGTATCGGGTTGCGCCACCGAACGCAGGCCGGAAAATGACGAACGCCCCGACGCAGGGTCGGGGCGTGCATTGCGTGCGCGATCGAACGCGCGTTGCGGCGCTGGCCTCGTCCTCCTGCGTGGGCCGCCCGGATCGATCCGGGACCTTCAACCGATTGCTCGGTGACCGACGGTCTTCGGTGGAGCCATCCCAGGCTAGCGCAAGCGTCGTCGATCAGCCAAAACGCGCACCTACGCCCCCGAAGCTGCGCTTCACGCGTATTCGATGTTGGCCAGTGCTCCCGCACCGACGAGCCCCGCGTTCGCGTCAAGCTCGGCCGGGACGACTCGCAGCCCGCGGATGAACTCGAGCCCGGCATAGCCGGCCAGCGCGTCGCGCAGCGGGTCGAACAGCAGCGGCCCGGATCTGGCGACACCTCCGCCGATCACCACGAGGTCGAGGTCGCACACCGCGGCGACGGAGGCGATCATCGCCGCAACCGCGGTGCCGCCGCGCCGAAAAGCGCTCAGCGCCGACATATCCCCCGCGTTCGCGGCGTCGGCCAGCTCCCTGGCGTCGGCGCCCGCCGGTCCCGCCCAGCCGTGGCGGACCGCCCATCGGGTCATGCGCGGGCCGCTGGCAACGGTCTCGACGCACCCCCGGCCACCGCACGAGCACGGCTCGCCGTCCGGCTCGACGACGACATGGCCGACGTGGCCGGCGTTGCCCGTGCGGCCGTGGTACGGGACGCCGTCGAGCACCAGCCCGCCGCCGATGCCGGTCGAGACGACCATGCCCAGCACGAAGTCCGCGCCCCTGGCCGCGCCCCGCCACCGCTCGCCGAGCGTCATGCACAGCCCGTCGCCGCCGAGCCGCACCGGCACTCCGGGCACCGCGGCGGCCACCCGGTCGACGATCGGGAAGTGCTCCCAGCCTGTGATGTTGATCGGACTCACGGTGCCTTCCCGAACCTCGATGGGTCCTGCCGACGAGATGCCCGCACCACTCACGGCCCCGCCGGCCGCCGCGACGGCCTCGCTGATCAGTGCGTCGACGGCGGACCAGACGGTTTCTGCGTCGCCGCGCGGGGTCGGCCGCTTGGCGGCGTGGCTGAGCGTCCCGTCGGGATCGACGAGACCGGCGGCGATCTTGGTGCCGCCGATGTCCAGGACGAGGGTCCGATCGGTCATCAGTGCCTGTGGGTGTTGTCCGGCTGGCGCGGGTCGCCGGGGTGCTCGTAGCCGGGAGCCAGTTCCACCAGCGCCGCCCGTCGCCCGTCGAGCCACCTCCGGAACGCGCGGCGCCGGGCGGCCCCGCGCAAATGCTCGGCGATCGCCGGCCACACGTCGTCCAGCGGCGGGGCGGTGCGGGCAGGTGCCTGCCAGCCAAGAGATCCGCTGTCCGGCGCGGCGAAACGCAACGGGTTGCGGGCGTGGTAGTCGGCGATTTGCTCGGCGGTGACGTCGACCTGCGATGTGACGTGAACGAAGAGGGCACGGGCCGTCGGGTCGGCCAGCGCCGCCGCGGCGACGCTCCCGATCTCCAGCCGGGTCGCCGGCTCTGGCAGGAGTTCGTCCTCGCTGGGAGCGTTGTCGGCGGTCACACCGAGCGTCGCGGCTTCGGCCGCCACGACCCGTTCGGTCACCAGCAGCTGGGTCAGCCACCGCCGCAGTTGCCGCCCCTCGCTCGTCCCGACGGCCGGCAGCGATGCCGCCAGCGGACCCGAGCGCAGCACGGCCTCGCGCGCGTCCACCTCGTGGACCTTCACCGGCAGCCCGCCGACAGTGGCGACGACGGTCATCGCACGCACACCACGACCGCGGGCGAATAGATCAGCCGCCCCGCGCAGGCGACTCGCACGAGGGCCCACCACCGCCCTGGCTCCACCCATGGGGGTGGACAGACGTCGAAGTTCAGGTCCACCGTGCCGCCGGCCGGCAGCACCGCTCCGCGCGCGGCAGGGACGACCCAGTCCCAGGTGCCCCATGGGCTGATCACGTGGGCCTCCACCGCCATGTCGGCACGCGCGTCGGTGCCGACGGTCACGCCCAGCGACGCTCGGTCACCCGGCGCCACCTCGATGTGTTCCGGAGCCTTGATCAGCCGCAGCAGATCGTCGTTGGTTTGAGTGCCGACCGACACGACGCAGACGTCCTCGACGACCTGTCGCCAGGCGGCGGGCAGGCCCGCGCCGGTCAGCTCGAGTTGGGCCCGCACCGGATAGCGGCCGGGCAACGTGCCGGGCGGCACCGTCAGCCGGATCTCGCTGCCGAGGTACCCGCCTGGCGCCAGGTCGACGGGCAGCTCGTCGTGCGTGGCCGTCCACCCGTCCGGGATCACCAGCCGGACCACGCCGCTCAACGACCGGTCGCTGCAATCGCTGGACGTGGTAAGGCGAAGCGGCACCTGGCTGTTGGGCTCCGCGGCGACGCGATACGGGTGCAGGTGGGCGACGGCCGGCAGCCCGCCCAGTGGTGCGGGTCCGCGGTTGTGCAGCCAGTACCGGGCGTACAGCGGCTGCGCGGCCTCGGCTTCCGGTGCCGGCCTCGCGCCGTCGGTGTGGAGCTTCACGGGCACGTCGAATCGCGCAAGTAGGGTGGCGATTTCATAGCCGTGCAGCGTCAGCCGGCCCGATTCGAGGCGCTCGCGTGGCCGCTCGAGAAGGTCGGCGACCGCGAGCGGCGACACCGTACCCGCCGTCGATTGGATGGCGACCTGCGTGGTCGCACCCTGGGTTTCGACAATCCGCAGCGCGATTGCATTGGCGGGGTCGACCGGCTGCGCGCTCCCGCGGGCGAGCGGATTGCCCGCCGCCTTCACGGCTGCTACCTGCACGCATCGGTCGGGCACGACCGCCAACAGCGAGCCGGCCGCGCCGAGGCCGCCCGCGCTGCCGGACGTCAGGACCGCCCGCAGCGGATGCGAAAACTCCGCACTGCGCGCGGGAACGTCGGACCGCCGCCAGTCACCCGCGCCGGAGACGAGCGCGTAGTCGAAGGTGTGGGTCCAGTGCTGCAGCTGGAAGTTGGAGCCGTCGGGTGCCGTGCGGCGCGGCTCATCGATCCAGGTGCCCGACGGCCAGCCGGTGCACGAGCGCATCAGCGACGTGTGCAGCGTGCCCTCGGTATCGACGGCGAAACTGGGCACCCCGCGGTTGAGCAGCGCAACGGTGCGCGGCTCGAACGGCTCGATGTCGGCCGGGACTTGCTGCGACACGACGATTTCGGCGTCGCCGAGATCGTCGGTCATCGAACCGATGGCGCCCTTGCCGGCGACGATCAGCACCGGCAGCCTTCGCACGTCGCGCAGGTCCGCGCCCGGTACCCACTCTTGGGCGAGTGGCGCCGCGGCTGGCACCCACACCCGCGCCTCGCCGGTGGCGTGCAACTGGCGCTTGAGTTCGTCGGCGTACCCCGGGTCGGTCTCGGCCAGCACCGCCGCCGTGAAGGGATTCTCGTCGGGCCCACCCAGCGCGATGCGGGTATCCGGCAGGTTGGAGTCGACGTCCAGGTCGCCGTAGCGGGGCGTGTCGGCGCCGCTGCACGTGGCGGTCACGCCGGTGCGGACCAGCGCGACCATGAGGTCACGTGCCGCCGCGGAGGCGGCCAGGGTGGGCACCACCACCTCGGCCACCGACATCGCCCGCACGTGGTCCCCGACCCGGATCCGCGCGGCCGAAGAGAGTCCGAACCAGGTGTGGGCCGGGTTCTCCAGGGTCCATGGGTGCGTTGCGGTGTCGACCGACCGCCCCGGGCCCTCGTGCAGGAGACCGAACCCGCGGCCGACCACGGCATCGCCGACCTCGCTCACCGGCAGGGCGCCCGGCACCGGGCAGGGCCAGCGCAGCCGCACCAGGTGGTCGGCGCCCGTAAAGTCGTCGATCACCGTCCGGCAGTCCACTCGGCGCACCCCGCGCCACAGCGTAAGGGTTTGCCGGTAGCGCAATAACTTTCCGATTCGGCCCTGGACGACCAGCCCTGTGCCCAACGGGCTGCGGTACGCGTGCACGTCGGCCGCGGCGGCCGACGAGCCGACTACCGGCCCTGACGGCAGCAGGTGCCACGGCCCTTCGCCGCCCGTCGGGTGCGCCGAGTACTCGTCGTACACCGCGAGCTCGTTGCCGACCCGGCCCGCGGCGATCAACTCGCGCCCGCCGGCCAGATCGACGAGCGACGCCACACCGCCGCCCCGCGCCGGGTCGACCCGCAGCCGATAGTGCTCGTTGGCGATCTCGATGCCGGGCAGCGGCTCCCAGCCGGCCGACGAGCCGGCCGTCTCCCAGCCGGCCGACGAGCCGGCGGCCATGAGGCGGTACGAACGCCAGCCGAGCGACGGCACGTCGCGCGCCAGCCAGGTGACACAGCGTCCGCCGTGTTCGACGAGCGCGGGCAGCTCGTTGTCGTCGGCGTCGAGCACCCGCACCCCGGCGCCGACCGGTGTGTCCAGGTACCCCGTGACGATATCGGTGCGCTTGTGGCTCAACGAGTTCCACACCACAACCGAGCCGTCGACAACCGAAGACAGCAACCCGAGCGCATTGTCGCGTGCCGCCCGCCCGAGCTCCCATGCGTCCCGCCAGCCGGTCAGCAGGTCGAGGTACACCTGATCGGACTCCGACCCGGTGATCGCGTCGTGGTGTGCCCCGTAAGCCAGCTGAACCCACGCTTTGGCCAGCGCGGCCTGGGGATACTCGGCGCCGGCTAGAAGACCGGCGAATACCGCGAACCGCTCGGCGTCCAGCACCGCGTTCTCCGCGTCGCGGTTGGCCTGTTTCGTGTCGATGTATGACACGTCCTTGCCCGTGTATATCGGGTTCATGTCGCGGGTCTGCGGCGACGGCGCCTGGCCCCGTGCGGACAGCTCGGCCCGCACCGCGGCGAAGAACTCCCGCGGCAGGGCGCACACGAACCTGGGCCAGGTGTACCGCGCGTTCCAGTCGCGGTGAACGTCTGTGACCCACTTGTTCGGCGGGGTGTAATCCGTGCCGACCGGCAGCAGCACATTGCGCGTCGCGGCGACCTTCTTCAACGCCGAAAAGAGCCGGTAGGCGGAGACCTCGGCGTCGGCCAGCGAGGCCGCCTCGTCGAGCCGCCAGCCCGCCCCGTAGTGGGCCGGCATGTAATGGGTGAGCAGGCCGCGTCCCGACGGCGAGATCCACTCGAACTCACTGCAGAACTGCATCAGCGTCGGATCACCGTGGCGCGCCATCGGGCCCCACTGATGATGCGGGCCGCGCGCCCACGAACTCGAAGTCAGGCCGGTGTCCGCCGCCATGCCGGGAAACTGCGGGTCGTGGCCGAAGACGTCGAGCTGCCACGCGGTGGACGGGTCCGACCCAAGGATGTCGCGCTGAAAACCGCTGCCGTGCACCAGGTTCCGAATGGTGGTCTCCGGACTGACGAGGTTCGTGTTCGGCTCGTTGTATGCGCCGCCCATAACTTCCAGCCGGCCCTCCGCGATGAACCGGCGCAGGTCGGCGCGGTCCTCGGGGTGGGTGTCCCAGTACGGCTTGAGGTAGTCGACCTCGGCCAGCACGAACTTGTAGTCGGGGTCGCGGCGAGCCATCTCCAGATGCGTCCGCACGAGGTCGAGGCCGTTTGTCTGGCGACCGGGCGGGTCGGCGGTCCACTCGCTCGTGTAGCCGCCCTGTGTGTTCCACCAGACCGGGTCGTAGTGGAAGTGGCTGACCATGAACATCGTCCAGCCGGGCTCGGCCACGACGAACGTGAACGGCAGGCCGACACCCTTCCCGACGACGCGGGCGGCGCGGCGGTCACCGGGCGGCGTGCGATCGACGGCGACCGGGATCTCGACCACCCCGGCCGCGGGAGCGGGAGACGCCGGCTCCGGCGTCACCAGGCCGTCGCCCTCGACCGCGAGCGGCGTCGGATGGCGGCCGCTGTAAGTCACCCGGACCAGTTGCAGCGGCGCATCCGGCGGCCCGACGAAAAGGTCCGTCGACTCCGCGGAGATGACGTGCACGCCAAAACACTACGGCCTCAGGGCCGGGAAACCCGCACGGTATCACCGCCTGAGACCGGCAGCCCGGCGGAGCCGTGCCGCGACAGCCCGCATGGCCTCGGCCAGCTCCGGCGGGTCGAGCACCTCGAAGGCGCAGCCCGGCATCGCCAGATACAGCGCCATGCGCTCGGGGTCGTCGGCGCCGGTGGTGACGACGCAGGCTTCTGCGCCGTCAGCCTCTATCGTCGCCGAGTTCGGCGAGAAATGCGG
Organism: Mycobacterium sp.; assembly: GCF_035314905.1. Taxonomy (GTDB): domain Bacteria; phylum Actinomycetota; class Actinomycetes; order Mycobacteriales; family Mycobacteriaceae; genus Mycobacterium. The sequence continues at coordinate 42,619 of NZ_DATFYW010000188.1, read as the reverse complement.
CGCCACAACATCGTACGGCGCAAAGTAGCGCACCCGGGCGTGGTGGCGGTAAGGCGAGGCGGTGATCGAGCGCCGCACGAAGGCGGCAGCGTCGGGTGCCGGCCGCGGCCGGAACGTGCTGCCGAGCGCGTGCACGTCATCCATCCGGTCCAGCCGCAGGCTTCGCCAGTCCGCGCGGTCGCGGTCGTAGGTCAGCAGATACCAGCGTCGGCCCGTCGTCACCAGCTGGTACGGCTCCAGCCGCCGCCGCGTCACTCTGCCGACGCGGTCGACGTAGCCGGCGGTCACGTGCTCCCGATCGCGACATGCACGCGCCAGCGTCATCAGCACGTCGGGTTCGACGGGCGAGTCGATCGACTCGGGTGTCAGCGTGACCGTCGCGTCGTGGACGGCGCCGACCTGCGACCTCAGCCGCGCCGGCAGCACCTGGTCCAGCTTGGTCAGCGCCCGCAGCGCCGATTCCCCCACCCCGGCCACGCTGCCGCCCGCCGCCAGCCGCAGGCACACCGCGACGGCCACCGCTTCGTCGGGGTCGAGCAGTAGGGGCGGCAGGGCCGCGCCGGCGCCGAGCTGGTAGCCGCCGCCGTGGCCCTTGCTCGCATGCACCGGGTACCCCAGCTCGCGCAACCGCTCGATGTCCCTGCGAACGCTGCGGGTGGTCACGCCGAGCCGCTGGGCCAGTTCGCCGCCGCTCCAAACCCGCCGCGACTGCAGCAGACCCAGCAGCTGCAGCACCCGGCCGGTCGTCTCGGACACGCCGTAATCGTGCCAGAGTCTTAGGACAGAAATCGTCCCCTATTGCTGACAGCCTGGGTTGACGACCGCCGGAGCCGTCAACTCCCACGAGAAAGCTCCCACGAGAAAGAGAGCCAGTGATGCCCGGACTGCCCCCGCCCGCCGCCGGCGAGCGCCAGACCCTGCTCAACTTCGTCGCCTTTCAGCAGAACGCGTTCTTCGCGGTGGCCTACGGCCTCACCGACGATGACGCGCGGTCCACACCGACGGTGAGTGCGTTGTCGATCGGCGGGCTCATCAAGCACGCCACCGGCGTGCAGCACAGCTGGACCGAGCGGGCATCATCGGCGCCCGGCTTCCCGCCGCCGGACCCGCGGCCGCTCGAGCAGCAGATGGCCGACCACGCCGACCAGCTCACGATGCGCGACGACGAAACCCTCGAGGGGCTGCTGGACGGGCTGCGCACTCAGAACACGCAGACGTTGCGCGTCTTCGCAGAAGCCGACCTCGACGCCGGGGTGCCGGTGCCACGCAACGTGCCATGGTTTCCCAAGGACATCGACCACTGGTCGGTGCGCTGGGTCGCGATGCACCTGATCGAGGAGTTGTCCCGGCACGCCGGCCACGCCGACATCATCCGCGAGTCGATCGACGGGGCCACCATGTATGAGCTGATGGCCGGGGTGGAGGGCTGGCCGGAGACCGACTGGACCAAGCCATGGAAGCCCGTGCGCGCGAGGTGACCGGGACCCGGTAGAAAAGGCTCATGACGCGAAGCGGCCGGGCCGACTGCGGCGACGTCGAGCTTTTCTACGAGGACCTCGGAGATGTCGGCGACCCACCCGTAGTGCTCATCATGGGCGTCGGCGCGCAGCTGCCGATGTGGCCCGACGGCTTCTGCGCCCGGCTGATCAAGCATGGCTACCGGGTCATCCGCTTCGATCACCGCGACACCGGCTTGTCGACGAAGATGTGCGGCATGCGGGCCAAGGGATCGGTCTACCGCCGGGTCTGGCGTTATGTCCTCGGCCGCGCCAGCGAAGTGCCGTACACCCTCGTCGACCTGGCCGCCGACGTGGAGTCACTGCTGGACCATCTCGGCATCGAGCGTGCACACGTCGTCGGCGCGTCGATGGGCGGCATGATCGGCCAGGTGCTGGCCGGCCGCCGTCCGGAGCGGGTGCGGTCGCTGGCCGTGGCGATGTCGGGCAGCGGCAAGCCGTTCTCGTCGATCCCGCGCTGGCGCGTCATCAAACTGGCGTTCGACCCGCCCGCCGGGGACGCGCCGGCCGAGCAGCGGCTGGCGTTCGAGGTCCGCAACATCAGGGTCATCAACGGCCCGAACTTCCTGCCGCCCGACGACCAACTGCGTCGCCGCGTCGCGGATCTCACCGCCCGCAGCGACTATCCGCAGGGCATGCTGCGACAGTTCGACGCGATCCTCGGCACCGGCAGCCTGATGCGCTACATCCGCCGCATCGGCGCGCCGACCGTCGTCATCCACGGCTCCGGTGACCCGATGGTGCCGCCCCGCAATGGCCGCAGCGTCGCCCGCGCGATCCCCGGCGCGCGCTTCGTGATGATCGACGGCATGGGGCACGACCTGCCCGAACCGGTGTGGGAGCCCGTCATCGACGCGCTGGTCGAGAACTTCTGCAGAGCCGGTGACTGACGTGGTATGAAACTCGTCACGTCCGTCGGGCGGGCGCGCAGGCCGGCCTTCACGTCCGTTTTCGGCACTCTCACCTGGACCGATGGTCGCTGACACCCGCCGCGACGGCGCGCCGGCGGCCACCGCCGGCGGCGGCGCATTCTATGAGGTGATGGCGCCTTTTGGCACACTGCTTGCATGAGTTCCACTGCGCACCGCGAGGTTGCCAAGCTGGACCGAGTGCCGTTGCTCACCGAGGCCGCGCGAGTCGGGGCGGCCGGATGGCAGGTGACAAGAGCCGCCGGCAGGGTGGCCACGAAGCTGCTCGGCCCGGGGGGTTGGCAACAAAAAGTCATCACCGAGATGCCCCACGTGTTTGCCGACCTGGGGCCGACGTACGTCAAATTCGGTCAGATCATCGCCTCGAGCCCCGGCGCGTTCGGCGAGCCGTTGTCCAGGGAGTTCCGCAGCCTGCTCGACGCCGTGCCGCCGGCCGATGCCGGTGAAGTGCACAAGCTGTTCGTCGAGGACCTGGGCCAGGACCCGGCGACGCTGTTCGCGTCGTTCGATGACGAGCCGTTCGCGTCGGCGTCGATCGCGCAGGTTCACTTCGCCACGCTGCACAGCGGCGAAGAGGTCGTCGTCAAGATCCAGCGGCCGGGCATCCGCCGCCGGGTGGCTGCCGACCTGCAGATCCTCAAGCGCGGCGCCCAGGTGGTCGAGCTGGCCAAGCTCGGCCGCCGGTTGTCGGCGCAGGACGTCATCGCCGACTTCGCCGACAACCTGGCCGAGGAGCTGGACTTTCTGATCGAGGGCCAGTCGATGGAGACCTGGGCCGACCACATGACCGCCTCCCCGCTGGGCCAGAACATTCGGGTGCCCCGGGTGCACTGGGAGTACACCACCCCGCGGGTGCTGACGATGGAGCGGGTGGACGGCATCCGCATCGACGAGGCCGCGGCGATCCGCAAGGCCGGCTTCGACGGTGTCGAGCTTGTCAAGGCCCTGCTGTTCAGCGTGTTCGAGGGCGGCCTGCGCCACGGCCTTTTCCACGGTGACCTGCACGCCGGCAACCTCTATGTCGACGCCGACGGCAAGATCGTGTTCCTCGACTTCGGGATCATGGGCCGTATCGACCCGCGGACCCGTTGGCTGCTGCGTGAGCTGGTCTACGCGCTGCTGGTGAAGAAGGACCACGCCGCGGCGGGCAAGATCGTCGTGCTGATGGGTGCCGTAGGCACCGTCAGGCCCGAGGGACAGGCCGCCAGGGACCTCGAGGCGTTCGCCGCGCCGCTGACCATGAAGTCCCTCGGCGACATGTCCTACGCGGATATCGGGCGGCAGCTGTCCGCACTGGCCGACGTCTATAACGTCAAGCTCCCCCGCGAGCTGGTGCTGATCGGCAAGCAGTTCCTCTACGTGGAGCGCTACATGAAGCTGCTGGCGCCCAAGTGGCAGATGATGTCCGATCCGCAGCTGACCGGATACTTCGCCAACTTCATGGTCGAGGTCAGCCGCGAGTACTCCGAAGAGGTGCAGGCGTAGTGGCCAGGGCCCGCACCGGCAATGCCAAATCGGGGGATCTCGATATCTACTACGAAGACATGGGCAGCCCCGACGACCCGGCCGTGCTGATGATCATGGGGCTGGGCGCGCAGCTGCTGTTGTGGCGCGACGGCTTCTGCGAAAAGCTCGTCGACCAGGGGCTGCGGGTCATCCGGTACGACAACCGCGACGTCGGGCTGTCCGGCAAGCTCCACGGCCACAGGGCGGGCGGGTCGCAGCCGGTCAGGATGGCGCGCTCGTTTCTCGGGCTGCGCAGCGACTCGGTATACACGCTGGAAGACATGGCCGACGACGCCGCCGCGCTGCTGGATCACCTGCGGATCGACCGGTCGCACATTGTCGGTGCGTCGATGGGCGGCATGATCGCCCAGGTCTTCGCGGCCCGGCACAGCCACCGCACGCAGACGCTGGGCGTGATCTTCTCCAGCAACAACCAGCCCCTGCTGCCCCCGCCGGGGCCGCGCCAGCTCTTCGCCGTCATCAGGGGCCCGGCGCCGGATTCTCCGCGCGACGTGATCATCGAGAACGCCGTGCGGGTCAACAGAATCATCGGCAGCCCCGGCTACCCGGCACCCGAGGAGCGGATCCGCGCCGAGGCGATCGAGGGCTATGACCGCAGCTTCTACCCGGTCGGTGTCGCGCGGCACTTCGACGCGATCCTCGGGACCGGCAGCTTGCTGCGTTACAACCGGCAGATCAACGCGCCGACCGTGGTGATCCACGGCAAGGCAGACAAGCTGATGAGGCCGGCGGGCGGGCGGGCGGTGGCCAACGCGATTCCCGGCGCGCGGCTGGTGCTCTACGACGGCATGGGCCACGAGCTGCCCGAGCAGCTGTGGGACGAGATCATCGGCGAGCTGAAGACAACCTTCGGCGACGCCGCGACGTGACCTGCGGCAAATCGCCCGATTCGGTAGCCGGGGCGGAATCGGATAGCATTTCTACCCAATGCGTCGGGGTTGCGGCTGCGTCATCGGGGACGCTGAAATGGCTGAGGAAGGCCCGATGCAAAGCCCGAAAGGCATCCAACCATGGCTAAAGCCGCGCGTCTGAAGCCGCATTTCGAAGATGTCCAGGCCCATTACGACCTGTCCGACGACTTCTTCCGGCTGTTCCTGGACCCCACCCAGACCTACAGCTGCGCGTACTTCGAGCGTGACGACATGACCCTGGAAGAGGCCCAGATCGCCAAGATCGACCTCTCGCTCGGCAAGCTGGGCCTGCAGCCCGGCATGACGCTGCTCGACGTCGGCTGCGGCTGGGGCGCCACCATGATGCGGGCCATCGACAAGTATGACGTCAACGTCATCGGACTCACGCTGAGCAGAAACCAGCAGGCGCACGTCGAGAAGATCTTCGCCGAGTCGGACAGCAAGCGCACGAGGCGGGTGCTGCTGCAGGGCTGGGAACAATTTCACGAGCCCGTGGATCGGATTGTGTCCATCGGCGCGTTCGAGCACTTCGGGCATGAACGCTACGACGACTTCTTCAAGACGGCGTACGAGATCACGCCGGAGGACGGGGTGGTGCTGCTGCACACGATCACCGGTCTGACCTTCCAGCAGATGATCGACCGGGGCATTCCGTTGACGTTCGAGGTGGCCCGCTTCGTGAAGTTCATGCTCACCGAGATCTTCCCCGGCGGCCGGCTTCCGTCGATCGAGAAAGTCGAGGACCACTCGCAGAAGGCCGGGTTCGCGCTCACCCGCAGGCAGTCGCTGCAGCCGCACTACGTCAGGACGCTGGACACTTGGGCCGAGGCGCTCCGGTCGCACAAGGAACAGGCCATCGCGGTGCAGTCTCAAGAGGTCTACGACCGTTACCTGCACTACCTCACCGGTTGCGCCAAGGGATTCCGTGTCGGCTACATTGACGTGAACCAATTCACGCTGGATAAGCAAGCCAACTTAGTTAGTTGACAAGTCTCACCGGAAACACGAACCCGGCGGGGGGACAATCCGGCGTGGCCGGGGATGACGCCATGTAGGGTGCCGTGGAAACCAGGTAGCCGTCGGCGGCCATCTGTCCGCCGGCCGTTGTGCGACACCACTGGAGGGGTCACGATGTCTGACACCAAATCGACCGAGATGCGGCCGCACTTTGAGGACATTCAGGCCCATTACGACCTCTCCGACGACTTCTTCGGCCTGTTCCAGGACCCGACCCGCAAATACAGCTGCGCGTACTTCACCGGGCCGGACGTCACCCTGGAACAAGCGCAGATCGCCGATGTCGACCTCAACCTCGACAAGCTCGATCTCAAGCCCGGGATGACCCTGCTCGACATCGGTTGTGGCTGGGGTCTGGCGATGAAGCGCGCGATCGAGAAGTACGACGTCAACGTCATTGGCCTGACGCTCTCCAAGAACCAGCAGGCGTACTGCACGAGGCTGCTGGACACGCTCGGCAGCCACCGCTCGCATCAGGTGCGCCTGGAGGGCTGGGAGCAGTTCCACGAGCCGGTCGACCGGATCGTCTCCATCGAGGCGTTCGAGCACTTCGGCTTCGAGCGCTATGACGACTTCTTCAAGAACTGCTTCGACATCCTTCCCGACGACGGCCGGATGACGATCCAGAGCAGCACCGGCTACCATCCGTTCGACTTGGCCGCACGCGGCAAGAAGCTGACGTTCGAGCTGGCACGGTTCATCAAGTTCATGATCACCGAGATCTTCCCCGGCGGCCGGATTCCGACCGCGCAGATGATGGTCGAGCACGGCGAGACGGCCGGCTTCGTCGTACCGGAGTGCCTGTCATTGCGAACGCACTACATCAAGACGTTGGGGATCTGGGCTGACGCGCTCGAGGCCAACAAGGAGAAGGCGATCGAGGTCACCGACGAGAAGAACTATCACCGCTACCTGCGCTACCTGCGCGGGTGCCAGTACTACTTCATCGACGAGAGCATCGACGTCAACCTGGTGACTTACCTCAAGCCTGGCGCAGCCGCCTGACCCTTCCCGCGCGAGCGGACGGCGCTGTCGGATTGGGGCAGCGTCGTTCGTCGGACAGGTAGAGAGTGGAACGCAGGGTTCTGCTCGCTACTGAGAGGTCTGACGATGCACTACTTCGCACTGCTGCTGTCGCCGTCCGGCGCGCCCGAGGAGCGCACGGACCCGGCGGCCCTGGAAGCCGAGATGGCGGCGTACAACGCCTTCCACGCCAAGGAGGCGTCATCGATCCGTGCCGGCGACGCGCTGACCTCCGCCTCCGACGGCGTCCGGATCACCGGCGGCCCACAGGCCCCCGTGGTCACCGACGGCCCGTTCCCGGAAAGCGCGGAGGTGGCCGGCGGCTACTACGTGTTCGAGGCTGACGACCTTGACGCCGCGCTGGCATTGGCCCGCCAGATCCCGCATGCCGCCAAGGGGGCTGTCGAGATCTGGCCGATGGTCCACGAGTTCGCATCCGCCCGGAAACTGACCGGAAACGACTGGATCGCGCTGCTCTTCGAACCGCCCGCTGACACGGTGGCGCCGGGCAGCCTGGAGTGGGAGGCGGGCATCGCCCGTCACGGTGAGTTCGCCGCGGCCGCAGGCGATCACATCCTCGGCGGCGCGGCCTTGCACCCGCCGTCCACAGCGACGACCATGCGGGTGCGCGACGGCGGGACGCTGCTCACCGACGGGCCTTTCGTCGAAGGCGCCGAGGTTGCCAACGGGTTCTATGTGCTCGCCGCCGCCGACCGCGACGAGGCGGTCAAGATCGCGTCCATGATCCCGGCGACGACCGTCGAGGTCCGGCGGCTCCTGGGCGTGGCGGGACTGTAACCGTCGTCGATGGCAGACCTGGACGGCGTCTTCAGGCGTGAATGGGGTCCGGCCGTCGCCGCCCTGGCCCGTTGGTCGGGCGACCTGACCGTCGCCGAAGACGCCGTCCAGGAAGCCTTCACCGAGGCGGTGCGGGCGTGGCCCCGCGACGGGCTGCCCCAGAACCCGGGCGCGTGGGTGGTGACGGTCGCGCGCAACCGCGCCCGCGACCGGCTGCGCCGCGAATCTGCCCGGCCAGGAAAGGAATTGGCTGCAGTGGTCGACGAGATCAGGGCGCGGACCGAGATCGCGGACCCACATCCGGTGCGTGACGACGAGCTGCGGATGATGTTCACCTGCGCCCACCCGGCGCTGGACCGGCCGTCGCAGCTGGCGCTGACGCTGCGGCTCGTCTCGGGTCTGACGGTCGCCGAGATCGCGCGTGCGCTGCTGCAGACCGAGTCTGCGATCGGGCAGCGGGTCACACGTGCCAAGAACAAGATTCGCGACGCCCGCATCCCGCTGCGGGTGCCGCCGGCCGAGCAGCTGCCCGAGCGCACGCCGCATGTGCTCGGCTGCATCTACTCGGTTTTCACCGAGGGCTACTGGTCGACCGCCGGGCCGTCGGCGATCCGCGACGAGCTGTGCTCCGAAGGGGTCAGGCTGGCAGGCGAATTGACCGCGCTGATGCCCGACGAGCGCGAGGCACACGCGCTCAGCGCGCTGGTGACTCTGCACGACGCGCGCCGTCACACCCGCGTGGATGCCGACGGCGCGCTGGTGCCACTCGACGAGCAGGACCGCAGCCGTTGGGACCCGGTGGCCATCACTCGCGGGGTGCGGCAACTGCAGCGCGCCGCGGCGATGGACCGCTCGCGCGAAGAGCAGACCCTGCAGGGGGCGTATCTGCCACAGGCGGTGATCGCGGCGTTGCACGCAACGGCCCCGACCTGGGAGCAGACCGACTGGGCCGCGATCTGCGCGGCCTACGACCGTTTGCTCGCGATCGTTGATTCGCCCGTGGTCCGGGCGAATCGGGCCGTGGCGGTTGGCTTTCGCGACGGGTGTGCGGCAGGGCTTGCCGCCTTGGACGCGGTCGCCGACGATCCGCGGCTCGCTCGGTCCAGCCTGGTGCCGTCGATCAGGGCGGACCTGCTGCGCCGGGACCGCCGCCCCGCCGAGGCGCTGCCGTGGTACCGGCAGGCGCTGGCGCTCAGCGGTTCGGAGCCTGCGAAGGCGTTCCTGCGCCGCCGCCTCGCCGAGTGCGGCCCCTGACCTACCGGCCTGACCTACCCGCGTGACCTGCCAGGGCCCGCTCGGGGCTTACGCCTCGGCGAAGTTCCGGGTGACCTGCGGGTCGACCGGAATGCCCGGACCCGTGGTGGTCGACACGGTGACCTTCTTCAGGTACCGGCCCTTCGACGACGACGGCTTGGCCCGCAGGATCTCCTCCAGCGCGGCGCCGTAGTTCTCGACCAGCTTGTTCTCGTCGAAGGACGCCTTGCCGATCACGAGATGCAGGTTGGCCTGCTTGTCGACCCGGAAATTGATCTTGCCGCCCTTGATGTCGGCAACGGCCTTCGCGACGTCGGCGGTGACCGTGCCGGTCTTTGGGTTCGGCATGAGGCCGCGCGGACCGAGGATGCGGGCGATCCGGCCGACCTTGGCCATCTGGTCGGGCGTGGCGATCGCCGCGTCGAAGTCCAGGAAGCCGCCCTGGATACGCTCGATCAGGTCGTCACTGCCCACGATGTCGGCGCCGGCGGCCAGGGCCTGTTCGGCCTTGTCACCGACGGCGAACACCGCAACGCGGGCGGTCTTGCCGGTGCCGTTGGGCAGGTTGACGGTGCCGCGTACCATCTGGTCGGCCTTGCGGGGGTCGACGCCGAGCCGGATCGCCACCTCGACGGTCGCGTCCTGGTTCTTCGACGACGTCTCCTTGGCCAGCCGCGTGGCCTCCAGCGGCGTGTACAGCCGGGTGCGGTCCACCTTCTCGGCGGCGGCCCGATATGCCTTGCTCTTCTTGCTCATTGGTTCATCCAATCGATCGTTGGGTTGTGGTCGTGCGGGCCGAAGCTGGCCCTCCCACACGTCGGCGACTACTCGACCGCGATGCCCATCGACCGGGCGGTGCCGGCGATGATCTTGGCGGCGGCGTCGATGTCGTTGGCGTTGAGGTCTTCCTTCTTGGTTTCGGCGATTTCGCGGACCTGGTCCCACGTGACCTTCGCGACCTTGTTGCGGTGCGGCTCGGCCGAGCCCTTGTCGACGCGCGCGGCCTTGAGCAGCAGCTTGGCGGCGGGGGGAGTCTTCAGCTGGAACGTGAAGCTGCGGTCCTCGTAGACCGTGATCTCCACGGGCACCACGTTGCCGCGCTGGTTCTCCGTCGCGGCGTTGTAGGCCTTGCAGAACTCCATGATGTTGACGCCGTGCTGGCCGAGCGCAGGGCCCACTGGCGGCGCCGGGTTGGCTTGGCCTGCCTGGATCTGCAGCTTGATCAGCCCGGCGACCTTCTTCTTCTTCTTCGGGGCCATGGGGTGTTGGTGTTCCTCTCTGGATCAGCGATGAGCCGCTTGCGCGAAGTGCATCAAATTTTGGAGACCTGGTTGAAGGTCAGTTCGACAGGTGTCTCGCGGCCGAAGATGGACACCAGCACCTTGAGCTTCTGTTGCTCGGCGTTGACCTCGTTGATCGTCGCCGGCAGCGTCGCGAACGGGCCGTCCATGACGGTCACCGACTCGCCGACCTCGAAATCAACCTCGACAGGGGTGCGTTCCATCCCGGCTGCCTCGCTCGCGGCGGCACCGGTCGCCGCCTTGGCGGCCTTCTTGCCCGTGCCCTGCGGCAGCAGGAACTTCACGACATCGTCGAGCGACAGCGCCGACGGCCGCGAGGTGGCGCCGACGAACCCGGTGACACCGGGCGTGTTGCGCACCGCGGCCCACGAGTCGTCGGTGAGGTCCATCCGGACCAGGATGTAGCCCGGCAGCACCTTGCGGTTGACCTGTTTGCGCTGGCCGTTCTTGATCTCGGTGACCTCTTCGGTGGGCACCTCCACTTGGAAGATGTAGTCGCCCACGTCGAGGTTCTGCACGCGCGTCTCGAGATTGGCCTTCACCTTGTTCTCGTAGCCCGCGTAGGAGTGGATGACGTACCAGTCGCCGGGCTTGCTGCGCAGCTCCTCCTTGAGCGCGGTCGCCGGGTCGACCTCGGCGGCCTCATGGTCGGCATCGTCGATCACGTCGACGGCCTCACCCACGGGCATATCGCCGTCAGGGGTACTCACTTCTCATTCCTTCCCTAGGTGTAACTCGTCAGCCGAACACCAACAGCACCAGCTTCGCCAGGCCCAGGTCCACCACGCCGATCAGCGCGACCATGAAAGCCAGGAAGAACAGCACCACGGTCGTGTAGCTGACCATCTGCTTGCGGTTCGGCCAGATCACCTTGCGCATCTCGGCGACGACCTGCCGCAGGTAGCCCCACACGAAGACGAACGGGTTGGTGCGCCCACCCTTGCCGGGGCGCTTCTTTGCCGTCTTGACCTTGGTCGGGGTGCCGTTCTTGGCGACGCCGAGTTCGGTCCCGGTCGTCTCTTCGATCTCCTCGGCGGTGGCGGTGCCCTGCCGTGACCGCTTCCCCGTGGGACGCAGCGGCCGGGTCGCCACCGCGGTCTGCCCGCGTCCGGTCGTGGTCTCGTCGCCGTCGCCTGCGGCGCCGGCACCTTCGCGCTCGTCGCTCACCGCATGCCTTTCCGTTGGTGTTGTCGTGTGTCCACTATCCAGTGTCCACGATTTGTTTGTATTCAGTTGACGCAGGGGCGACAGGACTTGAACCTGCAACCTGCGGTTTTGGAGACCGCTGCTCTGCCAGTTGAGCTACGCCCCTTCGAGGTTGGCAGGCCAACCGCCGTGTCGGGGCCTACACAGTTCGCGCGCTCCCCATTCGGTCCCGACAAACCGGGAATATCCGATGGACAGCGCGCTGTAGTGGGAAAACCCCGAGGTCCGAGTGTACATCGGCCCAGGTCTGAGTTACTAATCCCGACTACTCGCCGACGGCTTTCCTCATCACCTGGCCGCTGGCCGGGTCCCATTTGATCTGGATCGAGTTGTCACCCTCATGGCCCATCAGCGTGGTGTAGGCCTCCATCACGATCTCGCCGTCATCATCGACGCAGATGTTCTTGGTGACGACGATGTCGGCGCCGAACCGCTCGTCCACCGAGAAGACCTCAACGCGGCACCACAGCTTGTCGCCGGCACGAATCGGTCTGTGGTACACGAACTTCTGGTCGACCTGCACGATCTGCATGGTTTCCATACCGACGTCGACTTTCCGGAAGAAGTCCTGCTGGACCAGCAAGGCGACGGTGGACAGGAAGGTCAGCGGTGCGACGATGGCGTCGTGACCCAGGTCGGCGGCCGCATCTTCGTCGTAGCTGGCCGGGTCCTCGACCTTGATCGCCCTCGCATACTGGCGGATCTGTTCGCGGCCGACGAGGAAATAGTCGGGGTAGGGGTGCACCATCCCCCGGATGTCTGTCTTGAGAGCCATGGCTAGGCTAGCTTCGCAGTCGCGACCGCGCGGCCGAAGATCTTCTTGCCGCCCGTGGTGGCCGACAGTGCGATCGTCACCAGCTTGGTCTCCGGCTCCACCGACTTGACGCGGCCGCTGAACACGATCTCCGCGCCCCTACCGTCGTTGGGCACCGGCACCACGGCGGTGAACCGAACGTTGAACTCCTTGACGGCTCCTGGGTCGCCGACCCAGGACGTGACGTAGCCGCCGCCCAGGCCCATGGTGAGCATGCCGTGGGCGATGGCGGTGTCCAGCCCCACCTGTTTGGCGATGTCGTCGTCCCAATGAATCGGGTTCAGGTCGCCCGAGACGCCGGCATAGTTCACCAGATCCTGGCGGCTCAGCGGAATGACCTTCTCTGGCAGCTGGTCACCGACCTTCACCGAACTGAACTCACGCAGTGCCATCGCTAAAGCCCTCTTCTCCGTCTTCGCCGCTACGCCCCGCAAGGGTGGTGTAGGTCTCCTGTACTACTTCACCGTCCTGGTTGGTGACGATGTTCTTGGTGACGATGATGTCAGCGCCGAACGACTGCCGAATCGAGTGAACGTATACGTCGCAGTACAGTCGGTCGCCGGCTTTGATCGGCTGGAGGATCTTGAGCTCCTGGTCAACCTGGACGATTTTGGCGTCCTGAATGTCGATGTCGGCGTTCTCGAAGAACGCACTCTGAGCCTGATAGCCGAACACGGATATGAACGTCAGCGGTGCCAGCAGCGCGCCGTAGCCCAGCTCGGCGGCGGCCTTTTCGTCGAAGAACGCGGGATCGGCGTTCTTGACGGCCACCGCGTACTCGCGAATCTTCTCCCGGCCGACCACGTAGTGATCGGGGTACCGGTAGTGCATCCCAACGATTCGTTCGGATATGGACACGGGTCTAGAACCTACCTAGTCAAGCTCAGCAACCGCGAACCGGCGCTAGCGTGTCTCCCGGTGCGGCTGGTGCTTGCCGCAGTTCGGGCAGAACTTCTTCAGCTCGAGGCGGTCGGGGTCGTTGCGACGGTTCTTCTTCGTGATGTAGTTGCGGTGCTTGCACACCTCACAGGCCAGGGTGATCTTGGGCCGGATGTCGGTACTGGAGGCCACGGGGGCTGCCTTCTTTCACGCTTCTCGTTGTTGTCTTGTAGCGATGGCCGGACTCGAACCGGCGACCTAACGATTATGAGTCGTTCGCTCTAACCGACTGAGCTACATCGCCTCGTGATGACTCGCGCCAGTCAGCCCGGCGTCCACCGAGCCCCCTAACGGAATCGAACCGTTGACCTTTTCCTTACCATGGAAACGCTCTGCCGACTGAGCTAAGGGGGCCTGACCCGCGCAAGGGCCCAATAGAGGTTACAGGCTGGCGCAGTAGCCCGCCAAACAGCCGGTTGGCGTCCTGCCCCTACCCTTGAGTCATGGCAATGGACGACCGTCTCTACTTTCGCCAGCTGCTGTCCGGGCGAGACTTCGCGGCCAACGACGTCCTGGCGCGGCAGATGCTCAACTTCGCCTACCTGATCGGCGACCGCGAGACGGGCGATGCCATGGTCGTCGACCCCGCATACGCCGCCGGCGACCTCGTCGACGCCGTCGAAGCCGACGGGATGCGCCTGTCGGGTGTGCTCGTCACACACCACCACCCCGACCATGTCGGCGGCTCGATGATGGGCTTCGAGCTGAAGGGCCTCGCCGAGCTGCTGGAGCGCGTCAGCGTGCCCGTCCACGTCAACACCCACGAAGCGCCATGGGTGTCCCGGGTGACGGGGATTCCGGAGAGGGACCTGACCACACACGATCACGGTGACAAGGTCGGCATCGGCGACATCGAAATCGAGCTGCTGCACACGCCCGGCCACACCCCGGGCAGCCAGTGCTTCCTGCTCGACGGGCGCCTCGTCGCCGGGGACACCTTGTTCCTGGAGGGCTGCGGCAGGACCGACTTCCCCGGCGGCGACGTCGACGACATGTACCGCAGCCTGCACCAGCTGGCCGACCTGCCTGGCGACCCGACGGTCTACCCCGGGCACTGGTATTCCGCCGAGCCCAGCGCCGCGCTCTCGGAGGTCCGCCGCACCAACTACGTGTTCCGGCCGACCAGCCTGCAGCAGTGGCGGATGCTGATGGGCGGCGCCTGACTTCAGCAGCGCCACCCCCGTCGGTGCGGCCCTTGTTTTTCGGAACAACGTTACGTAACGTCCTTTCACATGGGTGATCGAGTTCACTACACGGTCGACGCGTCGGTCGCGACGATCCAGATGGACGATGGCAAGGTCAACGCGCTGTCGCCCGATATGCAGCGCGAGATCAACGAAGCCCTCGACCATGCCGAACTGGAGGGGATTGGTGCGGTGGTCATCGCCGGCAACAACCGGGTGTTCAGCGGCGGTTTCGACCTCGGCGTGCTGACGGCGGGGGGTGAGGCCGCGATCGGCATGCTCGCGGGCGGCTTCGAACTCGCCGCACGGATATTGGCGTTCCCCAAGCCGGTGGTGATGGCGTGCACCGGCCACGCGATCGCGATGGGCTCGTTTCTGCTGCTCAGCGGCGACCACCTGGTCGGCTCCCCCGACCACCGGGTGATGGCGAACGAGGTGGCGATCGGGTTGACGATGCCGCGCGCCGCGCTGGCGATCCTGCGCCATCGACTCACCCCCGCGGCGTATCAGCGAGCGGTCGGGCTGGCCGTCCCGTTCGTCGGCGAAGCAGCCGTCGCCGCAGGCTATCTCGACGAGCTGGTGCGGTCGGACCGGGTGCGTGTGCGCGCCGAGGAGCTCGCGCGGAACTTCACCGCGCTGGACGCCAGGGCGCACTCGGCCAGCAAGCTGCTCGCCCGCGCTGAGGTCCTCGACGCCGTCCGCACCGCGATCGACTCGGAATTCCGGCCGGCCCAGTAGGTATCGGGTGCCGCGGGCTAAGCAACGCACGCCCCAGCTTCGCGACAAGGTGCTCGACGTCGCCCTCACCGCGCTGAACGAGCACGGGATCGCGGGCTTCACCACGCGCCGGGTGGCCGAGCTGGCGGGCACGTCGGTGCCGGCCCTGTACGAGCTGTTCGAGGACAAGGCCGGATTGGTCCGCCACGTGTTCTTCGAGGGCTTTCGGCTGCTGGGCCGCGATCTGGCCACGGTGCCTGCGACGGACGATCCGCTCGCGGATGTGGAAGGGCTTGCGCCGGTGTTCCGCAGGTTCTGCCTGCGGCGGCCTGCCCTTGCGCAGGTGATGTTCACCCGGCCGTTCGCGGACTTCGATCCCGGCCCTGACGAGGTGGCGGCCGGCGCGTCGGTGCGCGAGGTCTTCATCGGGCGCATCCGGCGATGCGTCGACGCGGGACTACTGGTCGGCGACCCCACCGACATCGCGCACGTGTTGCTGGCCTTGGTGCAAGGCCTGGCCGTCCAGGAGGGCGGCCGATGGCTCGGGAACTCGCGCGTGTCGGTGAACCGGCGATGGACGCTCGGGGTGACGACGCTGCTGCGGGGATTTGCCACGAGCTGAAAGCGGGGGTTTGTCCTCCCAATGGTTGCTGTGGTACTCATGTCATGGCCAACAAGCTGCAACGACTGGTGCGGTTGATCGTCGCTGAGGGTTGCGTCGTGATTGGTGGGGTGGCTTCGGCCCGGCGAATGAGGAAAGGTGGAACGCCGTGGGGTGGATCAAGGACCGTTGGCACGACGTGACTCACGCCGGGTCCGGCACCTGGTTGGCGGTGGCCCTCTGGGCTGCGGTAATCCTCGGCATTATCGCGCTGGTCTATGTCAGCCGACAGCTGAAGCGGAACCGGGAACTCAAGATCGAGCAGATGCGGCCGCATGTCGCGATGTTCATGGAGCCCCATGCCGCCGATTGGCACGTCGTCGAGCTGGTGGTCAGGAACTTCGGCCAGACCGCGGCATACGACGTCGAGTTCTCGTTCCTGAACCCGCCGACCGTCGCGCAGT
Source organism: Mycobacterium sp. (assembly GCF_035314905.1). Lineage (GTDB taxonomy): Bacteria > Actinomycetota > Actinomycetes > Mycobacteriales > Mycobacteriaceae > Mycobacterium. The sequence continues at coordinate 26,417 of NZ_DATFYW010000188.1, read as the reverse complement.
ACGAAAACGCGCACGACGGCATGGTCGACATCGCCGAGTTGCGGCTCCCCGGTGAACTCCCCGTCCTGGCGCCTGGCCAGGAATGGCGAACGGTGTGGGATTCATCGCTCGATCGCTATGAGCTGGGCGGGTCGATCGAGTGGCGTTTCGTGGGCACGGTGAGCTACCACGACCGTCCCGACCACAAGACTGGGTGGCGAAAGTTCAGAGACCGCCGCCGGTCCTACAAGACCAACGTCGTGCTGGACTGGGACGACCTGCAACCGGTGCAGCGCGTCGAGCTGATGACAACGCACGACCTGGCCAAGCGGGAGAAGCAGAAGCTGGAATTGCTGCGGACCTTGCTGACGTATTTCCACTATGCCGGCGAGGAGACGCGCGCGGAGGTCTATCGCAGTGAAATCGATCGGATCAACCGCGCCACTGAGGAAGTCAGGGACCGATTGCGCGTCAAGCAGCTGGAGGCGCCCACCGATGTTCGACTGCCCCGCCTGCAGCCCCCGGCACAGGACGAGGATCACGAACCGGAAACAGAGCTGATCCCGGCGGAATCGGACGAAGGACGCCACCGCGAGCAGCCCGTCTAGGAGCTGCGCCGCCCTCGTTCAACGCGCCTACCCCAGTTCGACACGCCTACCCCAGGAGGAGGCGGCGCACAATTCTGACTTTGGCCCCTGCCGAAGACGGCCGACCAGCGCGCACAATCTAAGCGGGATGCGCAGAAGGGAGCGGGCGATGAAGGCGAACGTTGGCGACTGGCTGGTTGTGAAGGGGACGACCGTCGAGCGGCACGAGCAGCGCGGGATGATCGTCGAGGTGCGCTCGAGAGACGGCTCACCACCCTACGTGGTGCGTTGGGCCGGCGACCACGTCACGACGGTGTATCCGGGTCCTGACGCCATCGTCGTAACGAGCGCGGAACAAGAAGCTGCCGACGCAAGGGCCCGGCAACGGTCGGCGTCCACCTGAATCACAGGCCTTGCAGCGTCGCGCTATTGACGCAGATGTCAAGCGCTGGCCGCCGGCACCGCCCGGGCCGAGCCGATTTTTGCACCTCAGTACCACTGGTGCCCGGGGGACTTGGATCCGGGGTGGGGCTTCAACTGGGACGCCGGCGACTGCCACGATGACCACTACCGCGACAGGGACGCCGACGACCACAGCCACGACTGGTGGGGCGGCCCGCCGCCACCGCCGGCGCCGTGGCAACCGTGGGCACTAGGCCGAGCGGCAAAACCAAATGCAGGCAATCGAACCGGGCCGGGCGCCAGTTCGTATCGCTATGTGTCGAGACCTCGAGACCTGCCCCGGCGTCGGCCCGTCACCTGTCCGGGGTGACGGGCCGACTGCGCAGATCAGTCGACGGAACCTTGATAGCGTTGTGCGAACTGAGCGGGGGGCACCGGCCACTGCTCGCCCCGATCACCCTTGACGATCCAGGCGCCTTCCGGCGCCGTCACCGGGCCCTCCAGCGTGTCGATCGTCTCGCCGTCCCTGGCCGGCCTTGCGAACACGAATCCCTTTCTGCGCCAATGCCCATCGTCGACGTGTTCGTAGCTGTCCCGGAAGATGTCGCCCCGCACCGACCACCGATGTCCCGAGGAATCCCGCACCAGCCAGTCGCCCGCCGCCGCGCGCATGGTGTCCCGTGATTCCGTCGTCCAGGTCCATGCCGCAGATCAGAATCCAGCGCATTGCGGACCTGGCGCCGATTGGACCCGCGGTAGCACCTCACCGCCGGCGGCAAACCGTTTTTGACAGACGGGGTCATCGCCGCAGCGCCAGATATGCGATCGACGCGGCCGTCAATATCAGCAGCGCGATCCGGACGCGATGCATGATGCCGACCTCGTGCGGTCGCACCGGCCCTGACGCCAAGCGCCTGCCATCGACCGAGAGACCCGAACGATTGCATCGCTCAACCGGACGAAGCGCAGCCGGCGACAACCATGGGTCAATCATTCATGGCCGGCGCTGGTTTGTTGGATCGTTGTCGAAAAGACCAGAACCGATTCAGCCGCCGTGCGGTTTGCTGCTTTTCTCCCCAAACAGACAGCGACCAGACTTATGCTTAGCTAAGCGATTGCGTTGCGGCGGTGGCTGAGTCCGGGCTGAAAAAGCCAGTGTCATTGCCGGTCAAAATTTTTCGGCGGCGTAAAAGTTTGGTGAGCGGGGTTGCGGCGGGTGACCGCTTCGGCGCTTAAGCGGCCCGCAGTGTTGGGAATCGTTGGGTCGCAACCCCACTCTGGGCGGTAATGCTAAGCCCGTGACAGTAACTTTCTGAGCGCGTCGAACTGTGAATCGACTGAGCTTTTGGGGGCTGGTGGCTGGCAGTAGCGTGCTCGGCATCAGCTGGGTACCGCTGTGTGACGAGCAACACGTGCCCGAGACCGCCGGCCGCTCCACTCCGAAAAAGCCGATGTCCACCAGTCGTGATGCGGGACGGGCCGCAACGGCGTCACCGGGCGGTGGTTTGGGATGCGCGGCGGCGGGGCAAGGTAGGGGATGTGGCCGCGACAGGGCTTCCTACGGTCGCGGCCGTCGGGGGGCGATCACGTAAGTGAACACCCGGGAGGGAACAAACAGGTATGTATATGAAACAGAGGGCTGGCGCCGCGGCGATCGCCGTCGGCGTTGGCATGTCAGGACTCGCGCTCGGCGCAGGGCTCGCGAATGCTGCCCCGCCGCCGTCGCCGTCGCCGTGCAGTCAGCCGAACTGCCAGCCCGGCAGCGCTGAGCAAGGGGGCCCGAACGCCCCGGGCAACCCGCCTCAGGGCGGGCCGAACAACCCCGGCACTCCGCCGAACGCCGGCCCGAACAACCCGGGCAACGCCGGCCCGAACAACCAGGCCGGACCGAACAACGCACCGAGCGGTAGGTTCGGTCAAGGTAACGCGCAGCAGGGCGGCCCCACGAATGCACCTCGTGGATTCAGCACACCGGGCAACGGTGCGCCTCCGGTACCGCGCGAGGGTGACCGGGGATGGAATGACGGTCCGCCGCCCGGCGGCCCGCCGCGCGACTGGGACGGCCCGCCGCCTCCCGGAGGCTGGGACGGCCCGCCGCCTCCCGGTGGCTGGAACCGCCACTGGGACGGACCGCCGCGTGACATAGATCAGGCGCGGTTCGATCACCAGCCGTTCGATTGGGACGACTACCAGGCCGTCCCGGTGTTCGATCCGAACCTGGGCTGGGGATTCTGGTTCTTCGGACTCTGGATGCCGCTGTAAATCGGCCCGCTTGACGGAGATCACTTCCGGCGTCGCGGACGGTCCTCAGCCGGGCTGTTCGCGGCGCCGGAAGCCGTCTGTCGGCGAATCGCTCGGATCAGTCAACCATGGCACCGGCGGCGGCATGAGTGCGGATGATTCGGGGCTCTTCGTAACCGGAGTCGCTCACCGCACGCCGCACCGAGTCGCCGATGGCCTCGGCGCCGTCGGCGGGAACCAACGCGATCACGCAGCCACCGAAGCCGCCGCCGGTCATCCGGGCTCCCAGCGCGCCGGCCCGCACCGCGGTGTCGGCGATCAGATCGAGGTGGTCGGTGGTGATGTGGAAGTCATCCCGCATCGAGACATGCGACGCCGTCAGGATGCGGCCCGCCTCGTCCAGATTGCGATCGCCCAGCGCGGCAACGAAATCCAGCACCCGCTGATTCTCGGTCAGGATGTGGCGCGCGCGTCGGGCATCTACCCGATCGCTCACGCCTTCGAGCACGGCCGGTCCGCGGTCTTGCAGCTCACGAAGCGAAACGACGCCCAGATCGGCGGCCGCCCGTTCACACGACTCGCGCCGTGCCGCGTATTCGCCGCCCGCGTGGCGATGCCGCGCCCGAGAGTCGATGAGCAGCAACGCGGCATCCGACGCTTCGGGATCGAAGGTCACCGGCTGGACGGTCACCTCACGGAAGTCGATCAGCAGCGCCTTGGACGGCTCCCCGAAGAGCGCAGCCAGCTGGTCCATCAGCCCCGTTGGGGCGCCGACGTATTCGTTCTCGGCCCGCTGGGCGATGCGTGCCTGTTCCACCCGGTCGACCGGGACGCCGGCTGCAGACGTGATCGCGCCGAGGACCGCGCATTCCAGCGCCGCCGACGATGCCAGGCCCGAACCCATCTCGACGTCGCTCGCTACCGACATCGTGCCCCCCACAACCGGGTGGCCCGCACGGCGCAGCGCCCACATGACGCCGGCGACATACGCAGCCCAGCCGACGACTTCGCCCGGCGCGGCATCGAGTGGGATCGCGACCGTGCCGTCTGCACCTTCGCTGCCCACCGTGATCGCGTCGCCGTCGTCGGGGTCGAATGTCACCAGGGTGCGTTCCGGCAGCGCGATCGGAAGCGCGAAGCCGAGGTTGTAGTCGGTGTGCTCCCCGATCAGATTGATCCGGCCCGGCGCCGAATACCTGATGGTCATCGAAGCTCCCGCAGGCGGTGCGCGACGTCCTCCGGGATGACGTCGCTGATGAACGCGTCCATCGCCGACTCGGACGCGGCCAGGTACTTCAATTTGGTGGCGCTGCGCCTTGTCGACATCAGCTCGACGTGAAAGTATCCCTCCCGTTGCTCCTCGTTGTCGGCGTACTGGTGCAGCGCGGACATGTACGGCAGCGGCGCGTTGTACATGCGGTCGAACCGCCTGAGCACGTCGACATAGATCTCGGCGAATCCGCTTCGCTCCGCGTCGTCGAGCTCGATAAGGTTGTGCACGAACCTGTTCGGATAGATGTGAACTTCGACGGGCCAGCGCGCGGCGAAGGGCACGAACGCGGTGAACAGGCCGGTGCGCGCGACGACACGGCTGCCGTCGGCAACTTCGTGCGCGAGCAGGTCCGCAAACAGGTTGCTGCCGTTGCGCGCCGCGTGTCTCCGCGCCTGGCGCAGCATCTCGTCCGCCCGCGGCGTCAGGAACGGATACCCGTAGATCTGGCCGTGCGGGTGGGTGAGCGTCACGCCGATCTCCTCGCCCCGGTTCTCGAAACAGAACACCTGCTCGATCCCGGGCCGGCCCATCAGGTCGGCGGTCCGGTGCCGCCATGCGTCGACGACGAGGCGGGCGTGGCCGGGCTCGAGGGCGGCGAACGATGCTGTGTGGTTGCTGGAGAAGCAGATGACTTCGCAGCGGCCGTGGCCGGGCGCGGAAACGAAGTCGGTGTCCTCGTGGGTCGGAAGGTGAGCCGGCGACCTTCCGGCCCCGGAAAGGCTCGGGAAGCGGTTCTCGAAGACGGCGACGTCGTAGTCGGGGGCGGGCACCTCACTCGTCACGCCGGACGGCCCGGGACACAGCGGGCATTGATCGGCGGCCGGCTTGTAGGTGCGGTCTTGGCGCAGCGCTGCGATGACCACCCACTGGCCGGCCTGGCGGTCGAACCGCAGCCGCGATTGATGAGTTTCGCGCGGGGGCAGTTGCCGCCGGTCGGGAACAGGTTCCGGGGAATGGCCGGGCAACGCGAAGAACAACAGGTCGCGGCCGTCGGCCAGCGGCCACCGGGTCGGCGCTGTCGCGGTGTCTCTCACGAACACAAGTAAACATCTAAGGTGAGCGGCCGCGGCAAACTGTTACGTTCTCCGGTGGCACCTGCGACGGACGCCCTCTACCGAGGAGTTGATCGACCACGACTACCACCCTGCGGGCCGACAACGTCATGCAACTCCACGTCGGCGCACTCGACTACGTGTTGATCGCGGTCTATTTCGTGTTCGTTCTCGGCATCGGCTACCTGGCGCGCAGCCAAATCGCATCGAGCCTTGACTTCTTCCTGTCGGGACGGCGGCTTCCGGCGTGGGTCACCGGCATCGCGTTCGTGTCCGCGAACCTCGGCGCGGTCGAGATCATGGGCATGTCGGCCAACGGCGCCCAGATCGGCCTGTCCACAATGCATTACTACTGGATCGGCGCCGTCCCGGCGATGCTGTTCCTCGGCGTGGTGATGATGCCGTTCTACTACGGATCCAAGGTGCGCAGCGTACCCGAGTTCATGCGAAGGCGTTTCGGCACGGGCGCACATCTGGTGAACGCCATCAGCTTTGCCGCCGCGCAGGTGCTGATCGCCGGTGTCAACCTGTTCCTGCTGGCGACGGTGATCAATGCGCTGCTCGGCTGGAGCAAATGGGTGTCGCTGATCGTCGCGGCGGCGATCGTGCTGACCTACACCGCGCTCGGCGGGCTGTCGGCGGCGATCTACAACGAGGTGCTGCAGTTCTTCGTGATCCTCGCCGCGCTCGTCCCGCTCACGGTTTTCGGGCTCATCAAGGTCGGTGGCTTCAGCGGTCTGCGGGACGAGGTGGTCGACACCCACAGGGCCGACGGCTCGGTGACCGCGTCGGTGCACGAGCAGCTCACGACCTGGCCCGGTCAGGCGCTGAGCGGATTCTCCAGCCCGGTCTGGTCGGTGATCGGGATCGTGTTCGGGCTCGGATTCGTGTTGTCTTTTGGGTATTGGACGACCAACTTCGTCGAGGTACAGCGCGCGATGGCGTCGAATTCGATGTCGGCGGCGCGCCGCGCTCCGATCATCGGGTCGTTTCCGAAGATGCTGATCCCGTTCGTCGTGGTGGTGCCCGGGATGATCGCCGCGGCGGTGATCGGTGACATGATTCACCTGAAAGCCACCGGCCGGGGCAGTGTCACCTACAACGACGCGATGTTGTTGATGATCCGCGACATATTGCCCAACGGGCTGCTCGGTGTTGCGGTGGCCGGCCTGATCGCATCGTTCATGGCTGGTATGGCCGCCAACATCTCGGCGTTCAATACCGTGTTCAGCTACGACATCTGGCAGCAGTACGCGGTCAAGGACCGCTCCGACAACTACTACATCCAGGTGGGCCGATACGCGACGGTGGCCGCGACCGTGCTGGCGGTCTTCACGGCACTGATCGCGTCGGGCTACTCCAACCTGATGGACTACCTGCAGACGCTGTTCGGCTTCTTCAACGCGCCGCTGTTCGCGACGTTCATCCTCGGCATGTTCTGGAAGAGGATGACCGCGACCGCCGGCTGGGTGGGTCTGGTCGCCGGAACACTCTCTGCGGTCGTGGTTTTCATGCTGTCCAAGGTCGGGGTCATCGATCTGCCCGGGCAGGGGATGCCGTTCGTCGCGGCGGCGGCGGCGTTCATCGTCGACATCGTCCTCAGCGTGGCGGTGAGCATGGTGACGGCACCGAAACCGCACGGGGAATTGGCCGGCCTCGTCTACGGGGAGACGAACGTGCCGATCTTGTCCGACCCCGAGGACGCCGGGAAGCCGTGGTACCTGAAACCGGTTCCGCTGGCCGGGGTCATGCTCGTACTCGTCGTCATCCTCAACGTCGTCTTCCACTGAGTTACCGAGGTGCCGCCATGACCACACCACATACCGACAAGGCGCTCGTTCGCCTCTTCGACATCCGCACCATCGTCGGCGCGCTGCTCGCGATTTACGGTGTGGTGCTGACCATCGCCGGATTCGTCCCGGCGGTGCTGCGCGATCACGACGACAAGGCCGCGACCGGCGATCGGGTCGCCCTCTACATCGGCACCGACGCGAACTGGTGGGTCGGACTGATTTTGGTCGGCGTCGCCGCCGTGTTCTTCACATGGGCGTTCTTGCGTCCTGTGCCGGTCGAGGAGGTCGAACGGGCGGTCAGAGAGGAGGAGGGATCGGCGGGCTAGCGAGCCGCGGTCCAGAAGGCCTCCATGGTCAAGACCTCCTACACCCTGCGGTTCGCCGTGCTGCTGACTGCTGCGAACGCGTTCCTCGACGCCTATACCTACATCACGCGCGGCGGGGTGTTCGCCAACGTACAGACCGCGAACGTGATCTTCGGCGCCATCGAGGTTTCCCGCCGGCATTGGGCCGACGCGCTCGGCCATCTCTGGCCGATATTGGCGTTTTTTGCGGGCGTGCTGACGTCTTCGCACATCAAGTCCGTCAGTTCGCCGAAGCTGCTCCGCCACCCCCTGCGGTGGATCATGGCGAGCCAGGCGGCGGCGCTGGCGGCGGTCGGGTTCGTCCCTGCCTCCGTCCCGCCCAGTTTTGTGACGATCCCGATCTCATATCTCGCGGCCAACCAGATGGGCCTGTTCCGCAACATCGGCGATCTGCCGTACATGCCCATCGCGACAACCGGCAATCTGATGCGCTTCGTCGAAGCCGGATATACGGGATTCATTGACGGCCAGGCCGGTTCACGTAAAGCCTTCCGGATATACGGAATCCTCACCATCACGTTCGCATTGGGCGCCGCGGTGGGGGCGCTCGCCAGCTTCGACTGGGGTGTGCACGCGATCTGGATTCCTGCGGTTTTCATCGCGTTGACAGTTGTCCTGTTTGTGATCGACGAACGCGAGGGCCTCGAGCCGTAGACCTACCTGCACACGGGCGAGGCCCGCAGCAGTGTCACCGCGTGCGGGGGTACGACCCCGCTGGTCACGGCGCCGGTTGTTTTGGTGTCGGTGTGCGCCCACAGATCGCGGACGGCGTAGCAGGGCGCGGGACCGAGTCCTGCCTCGGCTGCGCTGGTGTTGATCGTCACGGGGTTCTCGCCCGCATTGAAGAACGCGACCGCGACCCCGCCGTCGGAAAGCTGCTTCGTCGCCACCCGCCCATCGGTGGGCAATGGGTGCGCTGGCGCGACACGGGGATCCTGATCGACGGCGATCACCTCGCGGTTGGTGAGGATGTCGCGGGTCTGCGGCGTCATCGACCGCACGTCGTTACCGGCGATCAGCGGCGCGGACAGCATGGCCCACAGCGAAAGGTGTGCGCGCTGCTCGGTGTCGGTGAGGTTGGGCTGCTGGAGCAGAATGTGAGCCAGTTGATCGTCGCTCAGGGCCGCCATCGCGCGGAGCTGGGCCACTTGGTCGCCCGGCACGTCCCCGACCGTGAGGCCGTCGCGGATGCTCGGGAAGTGGCGGGCGACGAATTCGTCCCACCCGACGCCGACGACCATCATGTCGGGGTCTGCCCAGTAGCCCGGCTTGCTTCCGGTGACCACCTTTTCGGCGACGGAGAACTCATCGGGCACGCCGCGATAGGCGCCCGACGCGAAGGGGTCGAGGGGGCCGAGCGGAGGCAACGTGTCGCGCCACACCGGAACCAGGTCGGTGGTGGCGCGGGTCAGGTCGGCGATGCCCGACCAGTCGTAGCGCGACCCTGCGGTGTAGTCGTCGGAGCTGTTCGGGTTGATGCTGTAGACGATCGGCCGGCCGGTGGCCCGCAACGCGTCGCGCATTCGCGAGAAGACCTGCTTCTGCTCGTCGTGGTTGGCCTCCGCGCGGCACCAGTCGTACTTCAGGTAGTCCACCCCCCACGCTGCGAACGTCTGCGCGTCGAGGGTTTCGTGGCCGATACTGGCGAGCGCGGGCTGGGCGCTGCAGCCCTCGTCGTAGGGGCTCGCGTACACGCCGAGCATCATGCCGCGGTCGTGGGCGTAACGGGCCACCGCGGGAATGCCGCCGGGGAATCGGGCGGGGTCGGCCTGCAGCTCGCCGCGCGACCCACGCCGCGGGGCGGCCCAGCCCGCGTCGAGGTTGACGTAGCGGTAGCCGGCGTCGCGCATCCCGGAGGACACCATCGCGTCGACCGTGGCTTTGACGTTCTCCTCGGTGAGGTCGATACCCGAGTTCCAGGAGTTCCATCCCATCGGCGGTGTCGTCGGCAGCGATGACGGGGCAGGTCCTCGCGGCGCGGCGCAGCCGGCCTGGGTGGCCGCGAGCAGGCTCAGCGCGACGACGGTCGACAACAGCGGGGTTCGCACCGACGGCTTCCTTCCGAGCGAAGATCGCCCCGACCCTACCGGCAGGCTCGCCTACGATTCCTGTATGGACGGCGAGGTGACGGTGCACATGGCGGCACCACCGATGAAGGTTTGGGAACTGGTATCCGATGTCCGCAACGTCGGGAAGTTCTCGCCGGAGACCTTCGCGGCGGAATGGCTTGACGGCGCGACCGGCCCGGCCGTCGGTGCACGGTTCCGCGGACACGTCAGGCGCAACGAGATCGGCCCGGTGTACTGGACGACGTGCCGCGTGACCGACTGCGAGCCGGGCCGCGAGTTCGGCTTCGAGGTGATGGTCGGAAGCCGCGTGGCGAACCACTGGCACTACCGGTTCGCCCCGGAAGGCGGCGGCACCGACGTGACCGAGTCGTTCCGCCTCACCGAATCCCCGTTCCTGCGCGTCTATTGGGTGTTCGGCGGCTAGCTGCGCCGGCGCCGGAACATTCGCGACATGACCAGGACGCTCGAACGGATCAAGGCCGTGGCCGAGGCGGCGTAGCCTCGGTGACACTTGTAGGATCGTTTGACTGTCCGCGCGAGCGTGCGAGCTACTGTTGGCTTGTGCCTGTGACCCTGTTGGGCGTGCCGACATGAGCCTGCCCGTGTTCGGTGCGTTGCCGATGTCCGGGTTCGCCAACGCCTGGTTTTTTCTCTACCTGCTCATCGTCGCAGGGCTGCTCGCGGCGTACTTCGTCATCCAGCGGTCCCGCCGGAAGCGGGTGCTGCGGTTCGCGAACATGGAACTGCTCGAATCGGTGGCGCCGAAGCGCGGCCCGGGCCGCTGGCGGCATGTGCCGGTGGCGCTGCTGATCGCCTCGCTGGCGGTGCTGACGACAGCGATGGCGGGACCGACCCACGACATCCGTGTGCCGCAGAACCGGGCGACCGTGATGCTGGTGATCGACGTGTCGGAATCGATGGTGTCCACCGATGTGGCGCCCACCCGCCTGGATGCGGCGAAGGCGGCAGGTAAGCGCTTCGCCGACGAGCTGACCCCGGGCATCAATCTCGGGCTCGTCGCGTTCGGCGGCACCGCGACGTTACTTACCGCGCCGACTGCCAACCGGGCGGTGGTGACGCGGGCGATCGACTCCCTGCAGGCCGAAACGCGCACCGCGACGGGAGAGGGCATCTTCACGGCGTTGCAGGCGATCGCCGCGGTCGACGCCGTGATGGGCGGCGGCGAGGGTCCGCCGCCTGCGCACATGGTGTTGGAGTCCGACGGCAAGGAAACGGTGCCGACGGACCCCGACGCGCCGCGCGGCGCGTTCACCGCGGCGCGGGCCGCCAAGGACCAGGGCGTGCCGATTTCGACGATCTCGTTCGGTACGCCGGACGGCTACATCGACCTCAACGGCGAACGGATGGCCGTGCCGGTCGACGACGAGACCTTGCAGAAGATCACCGAGATATCCGGTGGACACGCATTTCACGCGGCCAGCCTCGCCGAACTCGACAGCGTCTACGCCACCCTGCAGCAGCAGATCGGCTACCAGATCGTGCGCGGAGACGCGAGCATGGGATGGCTGCGGCTGGGCGCGGTCCTGCTGGCCGCAGCGGCTTTCGCAGCGGTGCTGATCCACCGCCGGCTGCCGAGTTGACCCGCAGTCGCAAGGCGGAGACCGTGAGCTCGGCGAGCACAGCCAGGTTCGCGTCAAAGCCGTCCAGCTGGCTCACTGACTCTGCGTAAAGGATTTCCGCCCGGGCGTATGGATTTCGTTCAGATCATTTCCCGCCCGCCCGCAGCGGAATAGACAAAGTATGCATGGGAAGCGCTCGTGGGTGGTCGAGGCTGATCGACGGAGAACACGCGTGGGGGTCGTTCGATATCAGGCTGGGCCGCTCCGGCTTTCGTCGCTACCGATTGACCGTGTTCCCGCCCGGCATCAGTGACCGGGATCGACGTCTCCTTCGCTTGTGGCGCGGCTGGCCGATCGGAGGCGTCGCGATATGGCTGATGGCGGCGACGTGCCTTGACGCCTCGTCGCCGGCATCGACGCTGGCCGTGTTGGTCAGCGCCTATCTCGGCACGGGTGCGGCCCTGTTCGCTCTGACCGCTGGGACACGGCCACGTGTGCGGTCGATGTCGCTGACGTTGGTGAAGGGCTACGGATGGGCTGCCGACCCGAAACGCGAAGCGGCGCGAAGGGCCTGGGAAAAGCTCACCGGCGTGATGCTGGCGGCGGAAGACATGCGCAAGCGCGGCACGCTGTCCCCGGTGCAGTACGAAGCCGTGTGGTGGGAGATCTACGACCGCATGGAGGCGGTCGCCGAGCTCCGTTGAGCTGTGCTTATTCTCCGTGGACCTGTGCCTGCCGGAAGGGCGCGGTGTCCGGCTCGGCGGTCCATCCGAGGTCCCGCCGAAGTAGGTCGGTGATGGTTTCCCTGCGAACCAGCTCACGGGTTCGGCCCTCGCGGACGGCCACCAGTGGCGGGCGTCCCACCGCGTTGTAGTTGGACGCCATGCTGTGGTGGTACGCACCCGTGCAGGCCACTGCCAGCAGGTCGCCGGGGTGGAGGTCGGTCGGCAGGTCGACGTCGCGCGCGATTTCGTCGCCCGCTTCGCAGTGCCGGCCCACCACGGTGACTGGCCTGGTCGGCGTAACGGGGTGGCGGTTGGCAAGAACCACAGTGTATTTGGCGCCGTACAGCGCCACCCGCGGGTTGTCGCTCATGCCGCCGTCGACCGCGACGAAGGTGCGTCCACCGGGCTGAGACTTCACGGTCAGCACCCGGTAGAGGGTGACACCGGCCCGGGCGCTGATGGCGCGGCCGGGCTCGATCACGACGGTGGGGCGCGGGAATCGGTGGGCCGCGCAGGCTGTGGTGAGGGCGGTGTCGATGACGTTGGCCAGCTCGTCGAGGTTCAGCGCGCGATCGCCACAGACGTATGGAACGCCGTGCCCACCGCCGATGTTGAGCTCGCTCAGCACAACGCCGTGGGTGTCGCGGACCTCGGCCATGGCGGCGATCATCCGGCGGATGGCGGTGCCGTACAGCCCGGCATCGGTCACTTGAGACCCGATGTGACAGTGCAGGCCGACAAGGTCCAACCACGGCTGGTCCAGTACCCGCTTGGCGGCGGCGGCGGCGTGGCCGTCGGCCAGGGTGAAGCCGAATTTCTGGTCGGCCACCCCGGTGGTCACCGCGGGGTGCCCGTGGATGTCGATCTCGGGGATCACGCGGAGCAGCACCTGCTGGCGGCGCCGCACGCGGCCCGCGAGGAACGCGATCTCGATCGGTGAATCGACCACGATCCGGCCGACCCCGATCGTCGCGGCGTCGCGCAGCTCGTCGGGCGTTTTGGCGTTGCCGTGCATGATGATCCGGGACGGATCAACCCCACCGGCCAGCGCGATGGCCAACTCCCCGCCGGAGCACACGTCCAAGCCGATCCCCTCTTCGGCGACCCAGTGCGCAACCGCGGTGGTGAGCAGCGATTTGCCGGCGTAGACCACCTCGACCCCGGGCAGCGTGGCGCGATAGCGGCGGATGCGCTGCCGGAAGTCTTCCTCGTCCACCACGTATGTGGGTGTCCGGAACTCGTCGGCGACCTCCGTCAACGCCACCCCGCCCACACAGAGGCGGCCCTCGTCCACATGGGTGGTCAGCGGCCAGATGGATCGGTCCAGCCGGGGCGTCGCTGCCTGGTGCAGCGACGGCAACAGCTCCAAAAGCGTCATAGCTCCACCGTGCTCGCGCGGGGCGGCGATGAGCCAAAACTTGACGAACCCCTGACGCGGGCCGCCCGAATTTTGACGGCCGAACCGCGGCTGTGCGTCGCGCTACACCAACTCGGCTTCGACCACTTTGACGATCACCAACGCGACCGCCGGGCTAGGTAGCGGCGCGGTGCTAGCAGTCCGGCACTGCGCAGCGGGGACATGACCGGCCGGTAAAGGGAGTCAATCCGATATCAGTTCACGCATGGAACGTCGCCGCCCAGGACCGGCTGACCCTGATCGGGTGTCGCCGACGGGTCCGGGCCGTCGGAGGCCGCCGAGTTGGCGGACATCCCCGTCGCGGCGGCGGTGGTGGGGTCGGACGTGCCAAAGCCGGACGGCAACGAGTAGTCGGAACCGAGGGTGACACGAATGTGTCCGGGCTCCTGGGTGGAGTCCAACCGCGGGGGCACTTGGATGCCGAGCAGCGTGGCGAGGTTCTGCGCGTCAGTCGACGCGCCGGAGCCGTAATCGATACCCGTTTCGCGCGGTTCGCCGGTGAGCGGATTGCGAACCTCTCCCTTCGTGTAGCCCTGCCGCGTCAATTCCTCCGAGACGGTGTTGGCGAGGCCGGCGGTGCTGCCGGCGTTGATGACGTCGACGGTGCTGGACGGGGCCGCCTCGGTGGTTGAGGTGGCGGCGGTGCCGTTGAAGGCAGCTGCCACTTGGTTCTTGATGGCGGCCGGATCGACGACGTTGACGTCCTGGTCGTCGACGGTGTCGTAGCGCAGCACGGGCAGAGTCTGGTACCGGACGCTGGCGCCGTTGATCGAACCGACTCGGCGGAACATCGCGTCGGTCCAGCCGGTGGACAGCACGATGTCCTTCCGCACGATGTCCATCATGCTGCTCAGCTTGCTCAGGTTCGTGAAGGTACCGCTGTCTTGGAGTTTCCGCATCACAGACACGAGGAAGGCCTGCTGGCGGTGCGTGCGGTCCAGGTCGCCGTTGTCGAGGCCGTGACGCTGCCGGACGAACGCCAGCGCCTCCGCCCCGTTGAGCGTTTGGCGTCCGGCGGGGAAGTCGGCGCCGGAGTAGTCGTCATAGACGGCGTGGTTCAGGCACACGTCGATACCGCCGAGGCTCGACGCGAGATCATAGAAGCCTGCCAGATTGATCTCGGCGAAATAGTCGATCGGCACACCGGTCAGGTCGCGCACCGCCGACAACGTCGCCCCGCGTCCGGCTTCGCGACCCTGCCGTTCCAGCTGTGCTTGATCGCTGACGCCTTGGTCCATGAGTTTCTGTTCGGCCTCGGCCTTCTTCAGCCCGTACGCTTCTTTGATTTTGATGTGGCTGTATCCGCTGATGTCGTTGACCGCGATGTAGTCGTCGCGCGGGATGGAGAAGGCCACCACCTTGTTGTCGGTCGTAATGTGCGCCAGGATGAGGGTGTTCGTGTTGTAGCCGCCGGAGTCCGAATCGCCGGCGTGCAACTTGTCCAGGATGTCCTCAGGAAGGTCATTGCCGTCCTGGTCCTTACGAGAGTCCAACCCGATCAGCAACACGTTGATCGCACCGTCGCCGGACTTGGGGGCGTCGGCGCCGAGGGCCTCCGAGATCGTGATCCCGCCCAGCGTGTGCTTCATGGTCCACCAGCTGGCGCCGGTCACCGCGATCAGCAGCACCGCGCCAACCGACGCGGCGATCCGTAGCGCGGTCATGCCGCGCCGCGCCTGCGGGAGACCGTGACGACCGGCGTGGGTCATATCGGTAACCGGCGGTTGAGGGGAATTGCCAGAAAGGCGGCCGCGGTGGCGATCAGCACCGCCAACCGCAACCAGCCGGCCGAGGCCGGGCCCCGCACGATTTTGTAGCCGACTTGCTGTTGCACCGCCCCGTAGCTGCGGTTGAGTTCGTCGATGTTGGCCGCCGTGTAGGACTGGCCGCCGGACAGTTTGGCGATGTTCGTCATCATCTCACCGTCAACCGGCACCGGCAGTTGCTGATCCTTGACCGCAACGATCCCGCCCTGGGTTCCGAACGAAATGGTCGAGATCGGCACGCCCTGGTCCCTGGCCGTGCGCGCCGCGGTGTAGCAACCGCGAGGGTTGTCGGGGCTCTCCGGTTTGTTCTCCTTTCCGTCGGAGAGCAGCACGATCCGCGCGGGCGGCGGCTTGTCGTTGTCGCTGCTGATCACGGCCTTGACCGTCGCGATCGACTGCAGCGCGGTGAAGATCGCCTCACCCGTTGCGGTGCTGTCGGCCGGGCGCAGGTTGTGCAGGGCCGTCGTCGTGCTGGCGTGATTGGGCGTCGGCGACACCAGCAGGTTTGCCGTGCCGGCGAACGCCACCAGCCCGAGATTGACCCCGGGTGTCACCTGATCGGCGAAACGCTCGGCGGCTTGCTGCGCGGCCGCGAGGCGGCTGGGCGACACATCGTCGGCGCGCATCGACTGGGAAACGTCGATCGCCAGCATGATGACCGCCCGGTTGCGTGGCTGGCGCAGCTCATGCGTCGGCCCGGCCAGCGCGACCGTCAGCAACAGCAATGCGGCGGTGAGCAGTGTGACGGGCAGGTGACGCCACGCGGTGGGCCGTTCCGGAGCGACGGAATCCAGCAAATCGGGGCTGGTGAAGCGGCGCACGCGTCGGCTTCGACCGGCCTGCATCACCATGTACGAGGCGATCAGCCCGACCGGCACCAACGCCAACAGGAACCACCAGGGTTGGTCGAATCCCGACAGCGACATCACACCCAGCCCGGGCATGGTCATACCGCCTGACGCGCCAGCGACAATGGGACGCTCCTCTCGTGTCCGCGACGCCTGGCCGTCGGCGGGCATTTGACCCAGTACAACCGAAATTCCGCAGTTCAGTCAAACACCTGTACAAGTGTTTCCTCTATTTTGTCGCGCCGTGACCGAGCCGATCAGCGCGACACCCGCCGCCCTCGCTGGTTTGGCCGCTCGGCCTCGGCCGCCTGCCGACGGCAATGCGGACGACATCGACGATGTGCGGGTCGGCGACGACGTAGACCTGGCGCTTGCCGTGGCGGCGCGCTCCGACCAGTCCGGCGAGCTTGAGCTTGCCGAGGTGGTGGCTCACCGTGGCCATGCTTTGACCCGTCTGCTCGGCAAGCGTGCCGACGTCGCAATCACCGACGGCGAGCAGCCAGAGGATGTGCAGCCTTACCGTCGCCGACAGCATGCCGAACGTCGATGCGGTCTCTTGCAGAAGACGTGGTGGCAACGGCTCGGCCACCGTTGGGGCTTCGGGTGCGTCGGGCACGGGACTTCCTCTCGGTGCATAACAGGCTGACGCATCGCCCACGCCTCGCGCAACCGTCAGACTGTCTGGTGGTGATTTTCCGGTCACCGGAGGTCGCTTCATGCTCGACGGGCCAACAGCTACCGGTGTCGCCGGCCTGCAGGAACTCGCCGATGCGCCGGTTTTCACGGTGTTGCAACGGCTGGCCGGGTCGCCGAGGGGGTTGGCGGAGGCGGAGGAGCGTCTGCTCCGGTTCGGTGAGAACGAACCGCCCCGCGTCGCCGAAGTCGGGCCTGCCGCACGACTGGGAGCGGCGGTGCGGAGCCCGTTCGTGGCGCTGCTGGCCGTCTTGGGCGCGCTGTTGGTGATTGTGATGATGCCCGCGGCACGTTCATCGTGGCGGTGATGGTCGTGCTCGCGGTCATCCTTCGCATCTGGCAGCAGACCCGCTCGATTCAGGCCACCCGCGCTTTGCGGGAGATGGTCACCTCTACCGTCACCGTGCGGCGCCGCGCGGGTGCCGACGACCTGCCGATTGGATCGCGAAGTTCCATTGCCGGATGTGGTTCCCGGCGACCTCGTCGTGCTGCAAGCCGGCGACGTCGTGCCGGCGGACCTGCGCGTCGTGTCCGCGAGCGATCTGGTTGTCGACCAGACCGTATTGACCGGGGAGTCGCTGCTGGCGGCCAAGTCTGCGGCGGTCGGTTCCCCGGGCAAACGGTCGGCGGCGCACCGAGCCTGTGCCTCTCGGGGACCGCGGTGGTGTCAGGCACGGCCAAGGGGGTGGTGATCGCCACCGGTGCGCACACCTACTTTGGCGGGTTCACCTGCTCAAGCGGCTACGGCTGCGCCACGCGAAGAGCTGGCTTTAGCGGTGTCATGGCTGTCCTTGACTGGCCAGCCATGTCGTGTAGTGCTCCTCCGGCATGCTGGTGTGGTAGTTGTCGGCGTCACAGGCCGGGACGAGTTCGGCGCCGGCGATGCGGGCGAACACCACCCGGGTCTTACGAGGATGGTGCTCATCGCGACAGCGCTCCCGCACGATCCCGTCGCTGTTTTTCTCCTGCCACTGATGAGTCGTCACCGTCGATTCCTGCAGCAGCACGGCCGGTGCTGATTCGCAGACCCAGCCCGCGTCCTTTCCATACACGTTGACCCAGTGGCTCAGCACCGTCACAGCGGCCGTCTGCCAATTTTCATAGCTGTGCGTCACGGGCCCGACGCTCCTCGGTGCGCTTATTCGACACGCCTGACACGGCCTGACGTGCCGTCAACCTCGACCAAGTGTCCAGTACGCAGAACGCGGGTGCCGGTCTTTGACCCAACTACACATGGAATGCCGAATTCGCGCGCCACGATCGCGGCGTGCGACATGACCGCGCCGGTGTCGACGACGACGGCGGTGGCGTAGGAGAAAAACGGTGTCCACCCGACGTCGAGCGATTCGGTGACCAGGACTTCGCCGGGCGTGAGTTCGTTGATCGAGTCCGCGGTGACGACCCGGACCCGGCCTTTGACGATGCCCGCCGACGCCGGAATTCCGCGCAGCGACCCACCGGGCAGTATTTCCGGCGCCGCTTCGGCCTCGGGTTCCCAGCGTTCGGTGAATTCGATCGGAGGCCGCGCACGCTCCAGCCGGGAACGCTCAGCTCTGCGCCGCAACACCAGGTAGCGGACGTCCAGCGGCGGATGGAGCAGTTCGTCGCGGGTCAGGTAGAAGACGTCGTCGCGGTCGGCGATGATCTCTCCGCAGGCCAGTCGGGTGCCGATCTCACGGGCGATCAGCCGGTACTCGTGGGTGAGGCGGATGGCGGCGTCACGCGCCCGCTCGCGGGACTGCTGTAACCACGCGCTCTCCCAAGCCAGCAGCCGCACGATGGGGTTCACCGTCGGGGTGGGCGACCCTGCGTGCCCGGTGGCATCGGCGAGCTTGTTGACAACATCGAGCAGCCGCGCCGGATTGTCGGCGAACACCGGGTTGATCAGCTCCGTCTCGCCGGGACCGCGGTGGCCCCATTCGGCGATGACGTCGTCGAGCCGTGAGGCGAATCCCGGATGCTGTGCGCGCACCCGCCTCAGCGCTTCCTCGGGCTGGTGTTCACGCAGGATCGCCCCGATCACTGCGTCCTGGCGCGCCGCCGCGGCGAGCTGATGCGTGGCCACGCTGAGTCCTGCGCTGGCCAATTTATCTGTGCCGCTTCTTGATTCGTTTTCCAGTGTTTTGCCCGCGATCCGTTCGATGATTCCCAGGACGGGCACGACCGCGAGCGTGATGAGCGCCGCCAAGCCCCAGGCGCTGACGACTTCGTCATAGGTGCAACGTAATTGGCTGTGCAACTGCTCGTCTGAGAGGTCGGCATAGAATACGGCGCCGTATTGTCGCGCGCGCGCTTCGTTGTCCATCCGGCGCGTCTCACTTGCTGCCGAGACGATGAAGGTCAGCATCCGGGGCAGTCGCCGGGACATCCCCCACAGGCCGATCTTGTCGATATCTGGAACCGCCGCGCCCGATCCCGCTCCGAATAGTTTCTCGCCCCAGCCGGAACGGTCGGCTCCGGGCAGCACCGCGCTCGTGGCGAACAGCACGCTCAGGTTGGCGTAGATCCGGTGGCCGAACGATCCGGTCTGCTCCTCGATCACCGCGCGGCAGAGTTCGCCGTTGAGCCGCAGCTGGTGGACCGCGCCGATCCCCATGGCACGCATGCCTTTCAACGACAGTTCGAGTGAGAGCGGCGTCATCGGGCCGGGGAACGCCTCGGAGGTGTTCACGGCGGTGTACACCGGCCAGTTGGGGTCGACGCCGGTGTCGAATTCACCGCCCTTGTCGTTGGCCGGTTGCCGGCGCGCGGTTTCGCGTGCGGGTCCGGGCGTCCTGGCCCATTGGCATCGCCACGGCAGCCGGACCCGTCTGGAGCCCAGATAGATGTGTTCGCGGTTGGCCTTTCGGAAGTCGAGGACGCAATCGCGGCTGCTCCAGGCTGGGACGAACCCGAGTTCGCCGAGTGCCGAGGTGTCCAGCAGGGGGAGGTCTTCGCCGGCCCGCTTGTGATTGATCTCGACATAGCGCTTGTCGAGGATCGCGGCGACCTCCCGCAGTGCGATCGTGTCGGATGCGACCAGGTTGACCATCCCGCTCCAGTCGGGGCGCTCGACGGCCTCGGCGACGAAGCGCGCGACATCGTCGTGATGGATGAATTGAGCGACGTTGCGGCCATTCCTGATACCGAGGATGACGGGGGCGGCGAAACGGCGCTGGGCTGGGCCGGCCGAGTCGCGGCCCATGATGGTCGCAGTCCGCACCAGAAGGGTGTTGGGGGCTGAGTTCGGCACGCGTTCTTCGGAATTTGATATCACCCGCGATATCACCACACCGTCGTGCCCTGTCATCCGCACCAGCGCGTGGGCTTCCCGGACATCGGCACCGGTATGGACCTCGTGGCCACGGCCGGCGAGTTCGGTGACGATGCACACCGCGACGTCCGTCGGCCCCTCGTCGACAACAACACGCATGATCGTGTAATGGTCCCACTTCAGCCCGGGGTCCGCCGTAGTTCAGCGTGCCGCCGGCAGAACGCGGTCGGTGAGCAGGTGCAGCGACTTCCATGCTTCGTCGAGCGGCATGCCGCCGACGAGGGGGTGCAGCACAAGTGGTTCGGCGCGATTGGCACCGAGGTCGCTGATGAGTTCGTCGGGCGTCATGAACCGGTAACGGCCGGAGGCGCGCACGTCGGTCAGGGTTCGAGCGTCGGTGATGTGCATGTAGGAGTGCGTCCGTCCGTCGGACCACTTCGCGTAGGTTTGGGCCTCCCACAGGATGAAATGACCCAGTTCGGCCCACGCTTTGTCGGGGTCTTCGTGCAGGTAGACCATGCCGCGGCTGTCTGCGGCGGGCATCACCACGACCGGGCGGTGTCCCGCGGCCCGGCAGAGTTCGGTGTAGTAGTCGGCAATTTCCGGAAGGTGGTCGGGCAGGCTCAACGGGAGCCCGTGGCGGGCGGCACGCTCGGCGGTGGCGCGCACACCGCCGCCGACGTAGATCGGGGGGTGCGGGCGTGTCCAGGTGGCCAGGTCGGAATGCGAGAAGGCACCGAGCAGGCGCTCGAGGAAGTTGTCGATCAGGCTGGCGCGGTCGTTGAAGGGTTTGCCGAAGAGTTCGTATTCGGCGGGGCGGTAACCCAGCCCGAGGGTCACGTGGAGCCGGCCGCGGCTCATCGCGTCGACCTGGGCGACGTCTTCGGCCAGCCGGATCGGATCCCACAGCGGAGCAAGCGCACAGTCGGCGGTGGCGAACATTCTCCTGGTCTGGGCGAGGAACCACGACGCGGCCAGGATCGGGTTGCTGCTCCAGCCCTGACCTGTGGCGTGGTGTTCGTCGACGCTGACGCCGCTGATCCCGTGGTCCTCGCCCCACTTGGCCAGCTCCAGGGCGCCGCGAAGGCGCTCGTGGCGCCGCTGTGCGTCGTCGTGGGGCGCGGCAAAGGTGAATCGCAAGATCGAGATCGTCACGTCAGACAGTCAAACAAACCGGCGCCGCCGGCGACCAGGCGGCTTTAGGCTGGAACCTGGCCCCTCACCGCAGCGGAGAAAAGATGCGAACGGCTCGTACACCAGCTGTCGCCGGAAGGCGGGCGTGCGCGATGCTTGCTGGATTTTCCGCTGTGCTGCATGGCTTTTCGCTTGCCGGCGTGACAAGTCTCGCGTCCGGTGCGCTGATGGTCGTGATGATCATCGGGTGCCTGAACTGTGCGCGTCGGCTGTGGCTGCGTGGGACGCTGCGGGACTGGAGCCTCGTCGCGATCATGAATCTCGCGATGATCACACTGCATCTGCCCGCACCCGGCCACCATCATGGCGCGGTCGGGACCGCGGTGGCGGTCCCGCATTCGACGGTCATGACGATGGCGACGGCGCTGGCGGCGACGGAGGTGGTGCTCGCCGCCGCGGTCGTCTGCCACAGGACCCGGGTCGACCCCCGGCGCGCCGCACTCCTGGCCGGGCACACCGGGAGCGGCCCCGCCGAAGTCGTGACTTCCTCTAGGGCACAAACATTTTCGGACCGGGCTGTGCGCGCTTTGGCGGTGTTGGCGGTCCTCGCCATGGTCGCGATCCCGACGGCGGGCAACCTCGCCGCGGACCCGGGGGCAACGGATGTCATCACGGTCGCGGCCGTGGGTCGAAACGGTCAGGCGGCCGATGGCTACCACGTGGAGCCTCGGTTCTCTTCGCCGGAGCTCTCCGGTTGCACCGCCCCCTCGCCGGCAGCGGTCGGCGACAACATCTACGCCTGCGATCCGGGTTCGGCCGCCGCCGAAGTGTGTTGGCCGGCACCCGCATCGCTGTTGTGCGCGGTCGATCCGTGGGGCAAGTCGCTTCGTCGTTTCCACTCCCCGGGCACGCTCCCGGCGGTGGCGCCTCCCGCAACGCCGATGCCGTTCGCACTGGTCCTTGACGACGGCACCCGCTGCATCCTGCCCAACGGCGTCGACCTGGGCGGCCGGGCCGATGGGACGGTCCCCATCTACGGATGTGGCCACAACAAGTTGTCGCTGGGGGTCCTGGCTCCCCCTGACTGGGATCCCGCGTCGGCGATCGACCGGTCGCAGCCGCTGTGGGCGGTGTACGTCGGCCAGCTGGGCCCGCCGACCACCCCCTTTCAGCCCCCGATCAGACACACGGTGACGACCGCGTGGTTCGCAGGCAATACCGGCTGACAGCCATCACTTCAGCGGCAGCATCGAGTCTGTTGACTCCGGTTTCACTTGTAACGTGAACCCGCGACGGTGAAATGCGTTTAGCCTTGCAGCGACAACGGGAGGCCGTCGTGGCAGTGACCATACGTCCGGCAACCGCCGCTGATGCGCCGGAGTGTGGACGCGTCTGCTACGACGCATTCGCCTCGATCGCCACCCGCCACGGATTTCCGCCCGATATCCCGTCGGTCCAGGTCGCCACCGAGCTGGTGTCGCGGTTGATCGAACACGCCGGTTTCTTCGCCCTCGTCGCGCACGAAGATGCGCGAACCGTGGGGAGCGGCTTCCTCGACGAGCGGTCGATCATCGCCGGGGTGGGCCATGTCACGGTCGCTCCGGACGTGGAGGACCATCACGTCGGCGGGGAGCTGATGAACACGATGCTGCACCGCTGCGCGCAGCGGCGAACGCCGGGCGTGCGACTGTTGCAGGCTGCCTACCACTACCGTTCGATGAGCCTGTACGCCAAGCTCGGCTTCGATGTGCGCGAACCCTTCGCCGCGATGCAGGGTGACCCGGTGGCGCTGCGGATCCCGGGATATGGTGTCCGCGCTGCCGCAGCGGCGGACGTCGGGGCGTGCAACGCGCTGTGCCTGCGCGTGCACGGCCACGACCGTCGCGGCGAGTTGCCCGACGCGCTCGCCAATGGCGCGGGCCGGGTAGTCGAACGCGGCGGCCGGATCACCGGGTACACGACCGGGATCGGCTTCTACACGCACTCGGTGGCCGAAACCAATGACGATCTTGCGGCCCTGATCGGTGCGGCGCACGCATTCCCGGGTCCAGGATTTCTTGTCCCGATGCGCAACACCGAGCTGCTGCGCTGGTGCCTGGCCCACGGGCTGCGCGTGTCCCTCATTGTGAATCTGATGACGATCGGCTTGTATTCGGAGCCGCGCGGCGCGTTTCTGGCGTCGGCGTGGTACTGACGGCCCCGCGCCTTACGCGGTCGTGTTGGCCACGGCGAGCTGCGAACGGACAAGCACCGACGGCGCGTTGGGGTGGTGCGGCTGGGGAAGGGCCGCCAAGGTGAAGCCGGCGATTGCGCCGGGGCGAAAGACCAGGCAGTGAGTCGAGCCGCCGAACTGGAAGCACCCCAGTTCCTCGCCCTTTGCGACGTGGTAGCCGGGCGTCACGTTCTTGTCGATCATGCAGGAGGAGACTTCCCCCATGCCGACCGCCACGAAGGCGACAAGGCCGATGACGGGGTCGGCGGCTCGATGAGGATGATCGCCCGCACCGCGACATGCGCCAGATAGGGCTGCGAAGCCGGGGGATCGATCGCGTTCCAGTCCTCCGAAACGGCCTCTGAGAAGTAGGTGCCCGGCTGGACGAACGCCCTGACGATCGTCCCTGCCACCGGACTGTGCCAACGGTGGTAAGTCATCGCGCTCAGATATGCCTGATAGACGGTTCCGCCGACGAACTGATCAACCGAATCGTCATTGGCCAGCATGTCCTGGAGCGAATACCGGTGGCCTTTGGCCCAGAAACGATCCCGGTGCTTGACATCCGTCGCGATGTGGTACGGCGTCGATTCGCAGGCGCTGGTGATCACCTTGTCGTCGTCCGGGGAAGCGACGGGACGCTCGCCGTCCTTGAACCGTCGGATGAAGAAGTCGTTCCAGGAGGCAAAGCCCCAATGCTCATCCTGCGGGTCGTGCTCGAACTGCTCGATGCCGACCGCACGTCGGGCGGCGGCGCACTTCCAGCCGGACGGCGAATCGTTGAGCACATACAGCGAGTCGGCGCTGTCGAGAAACGCGCACCAAACGGTCAGGATCTTGTAGAGCGTCGCGTTGATTCGCGGGTCGCGGAAGGCCGCGAACCCGGCCGGCGTGCCCATCGTCCAATCGAGGATCGTGCCCAGCGGCGTGATCACCGCGTTTTCGCCGAACTCCGGCGCCATCGTCAGCACCCCGTTGATCAGGCGCAGCATCTGCTCGACGCTGTGCAGGTGACGCTTGCGGTACCGCTTCGTATGCGGCACCTGGGCGATCATCTGGTCAACGTACATGCGCAGCACGGGGTCAGAGTCGATCAATTCCTGAAACTCGGCGAGCACGGGATGCAGCACGACGGCCTCACCCCGGGCCTCCACCCGCTCCCGGTGAGCGGTAAGCCAAGACTCCAACCGGTCTTGGTCCTCGGGCAACCAGCCGGCCCGGCGCCGCACATCCACACCATCGAAAACAGTCGTCACAAGAAGCAAACCTACGTCTGGGTAAGCAAGTAGCCGTTGCGGATTGTGAAACAGGCGGCCGATGCCACGGCGCGTGTCCGAGTCAAACCTTATCGTCGACGACCCGTCGTAAAGCGTCGGTGAGCAATGAATGAACGGCGGGCGACAAACCTCAGCCCAGCCGGTCATGGGTCGAAAGTCGGCCCGCCGCAGGCCAAACGGCCCTATTTCGGGCGCGGTGGCCGCCCTTACCTTTGCCACCAGGCGGGGCGCGCGACGTAGGGAACCACAATGAGCGGTAGCAGAACGGTTGCGGTGGCAGGTGCCAGCGGCTATGCGGGTGGGGAAATACTTCGGCTGCTGCTGGGCCATCCGGCCTACACGGACGGGCGGCTGACCATCGGCGCGGTGACAGCGGCCGACAGCGCGGGCACCACGCTGGCCGAAAACCACCCGAACCTGCTGCCGCTCGGGAGCCGTGTGCTGCAATCCACCAGCGCCGAGGTGCTGGCCGGTCACGACGTGGTGTTTTTGGCGTTGCCGCCGGGCCATTCCGGGCCGCTGGCCGAGCGGCTCGACGCCGGCACGGTAATCATCGACTGCGGTGGCGACTTTCGGCTGCGTGACGCCGCCGCCTGGGAGCGGTTCTACGGCACGCCGTACGCCGGCTGCTGGCCCTACGGGCTGCCCGAGCTGCCCGGTGCCCGCGACCGCCTGCGCGGTGCCACCCGGATCGCGGTCCCGGGGTGCTATCCGACCGCGACGCTGCTGGCGTTGGTGCCCGCGGTCGCCGAAGGCCTCGCTGAACCGTCGGTGACCGTGGTCGCCGTCAGCGGCGCGTCGGGCGCCGGGCGGGCGGCCAAGACCGAGCTGCTCGGCGCGGAGGTGATCGGATCGGCGCGTGCCTACAACATCGCCGGCGTGCACAGGCACACCCCCGAGATCGCCCAGGGACTGCAGGCGGTGACCGAGCGCCATGTGTCGGTGTCATTCACCCCGGTGCTCATACCGATGACCCGCGGCATCCTGGCCACCTGCACCGCCCGCAGCACCGCGACGTTGCCGCAGGTGCGGGCCGCCTACGAAAAGCATTACAGCGGTGAGCCGTTCGTGCACCTGCTGCCGGAGGGCCGGCTGCCCCGCACCGGCGCGGTGGCCGGCAGCAACGCCGCGCAGATGGCGGTCGCGGTCGACGAGGATGCCGAAACGCTGGTGGCCGTCTGCGCGATCGACAACCTCGTCAAGGGCACCGCCGGAGCGGCCGTGCAGTCGATGAACCTTGCGCTGGGCTGGCCGGAAACCGCGGGTCTGTCGGTCGTGGGGGTGGCGCCGTGACCGGGGTCGCGGCCGACACCCGGCTGGTGCGCAGCCAGGGTGTCACCGCCGCGGCGGGCTTTCGCGCCACCGGCATCGCCGCGGGCCTCAAGCCGTCCGGAGCGCTGGACCTCGCGCTGGTGGTCAACGAAGGCCCCGGCTATGGTGCCGCCGGCGTGTTCACCCGCAACCAGGTCAAGGCTGCCCCCGTGCTCTGGACGCGGCAGGTGCTGACCACCGGGCGGCTGCGCGCGGTCATCCTCAACTCCGGCGGCGCGAACGCCTGCACCGGCCCGGGCGGTTTCCAGGACGCCCACGCCACCGCCGAGGTGGTCGCGGCCGCGCTGTCGGACCGGGGCGCCGAGACCGGCGCGATCGAGGTCGCGGTCTGCTCGACCGGGCTGATCGGTGACCGGTTGCCGATGGACAAGGTGGTGCCCGGTGTGCGGGCAATCGTCGACGACATAGCCGACGGGCGC
>NZ_DATFYW010000187.1:0-8417 GCF_035314905.1 Mycobacterium sp. | reverse complement strand
TTGGCCATCAGCCGCCGATGATAGGTAAGGGCGTGCCAGAATGACGGCGGCAAAGCGGGGGCGTGGACGTGGGGAGGCACTAGGCCGATGGTTGACTTCTCGCCAATCACCAAGCCGGTCGGGCGCCTGATCGCGACCGCGCAGAACGGGCTCGAGGTCTTGCGCTTCGGCGGACTGGAGACAGGCGATGTGCCGTCGCCGTTCCAGATCGTCGAAAGCGTGCCGATGTACCGCCTCCGGCGGTATTTTCCGGCGGACAATCGCAACGGCCACCTACCGGTCGGCCCGCCGGTGCTGATGGTGCACCCGATGATGATGTCGGCCGATATGTGGGATGTGACCCGGGAAAACGGTGCCGTCGGGATCCTCCACAGGGCCGGCATCGACCCGTGGGTGATCGACTTCGGCTCGCCGGACCGGGTGGAGGGCGGTATGCAGCGCACCCTCGCCGACCACATTGTCGCGGTGAGCGACGCCATCGACACGGTCAAGAAGGTGACCGGGCAGGACGTACACCTGGCCGGCTATTCGCAGGGCGGCATGTTCGCCTACCAGACCGCGGCCTACCGGCGGTCCCGCGATCTGGCCAGCATCATCACGTTCGGCGCACCGGTGGACACGCTGGCCGCGCTGCCGATGGGCGTGCCCCCCAACCTGGGCGCCGCGGCCGCGGACTTCATGGCCGACCACGTGTTCAATCGCGTCGATATACCAGGTTGGTTGGCGCGCGCCGGGTTTCAGATGCTCGACCCCGTCAAGACGGCACAGGCCCGCCTCGACTTCCTGCGCCAATTACACGACCGCGAGGCCCTGCTGCCGCGTGAGCAGCAACGGCGATTCCTGGCATCGGAGGGCTGGATCGCCTGGTCCGGTCCGGCGATCTCCGAGCTGCTGAAGCAGTTCATCGCGCACAACCGGATGATGACGGGCGGCTTCTCGGTTCACGGCGAACTGGTGACGCTCAGCGACATCGACTGCCCGATACTGGCGGTGATCGGCGAGGTCGACGACATCGGGCAACCGGCGTCTGTTCGCGGCATCCGCCGGGCTGCGCCGCAGGCCGACAGCTATGAATTCCTCATCCGTAGTGGGCATTTCGGCCTTGTCGTTGGATCCAAGGCGTCCGCGCAGACCTGGCCGACGGTCGCGCAGTGGGTGCTGTGGGTATCCGGCGAAGGGGAAATGCCCGAGCAGCTCACGCAGATGTCGCTGCAGCCCGCCCAGCACAGCGACTCCGACAGCGGGGTGGCCTTCGCCTCCCGCGTTGCCCACGGCGCCGGCGTCGCAGGCGATGTCGCATTGGATCTCGCCCGCTCCGCGGCGGGTGCGGTGGTGGCCGCGAACAAGTCGGTGCGGTCGCTGGCGATTGAAACGGTCCGCACGCTGCCCCGCCTGGCGCGTCTGGGACAGATCAACGAGCACACCCGCATCTCGCTGGGCAGGATCATGTCCGAGCAGGCGCGCAGCGCACCTCAGGGCGACTGCCTACTGTTCGACGGCCGGGTGCACACCTACCAAGCCGTGGACACCCGCATCAACAACGTCGTCCGCGGGCTGATCGAGGTCGGCGTGCGACAAGGCGACCGCGTCGGGGTGCTGATGGAAACCCGGCCGAGCGCCCTGGTCGCGATCGCGGCACTGTCCCGCCTCGGCGCTGTCGCGGTGCTCATGCCGCCGGACGGCGACCTGGCCGCCGCCGCCCGGCTCGGGGGTGTCGCCGAGATCATCACCGACCCCACCAACCTGAAGGCGGCCCGCCGGCTGTCGCTGCAGCTGCTGGTGCTCGGCGGCGGTGAAACGCGGGATCTGCACCTGCTGCCCAGCGACGACGACGTCGTCGACATGGAACGCATCGACCCCGACGCCGTCGAGCTGCCCGGCTGGTACCGGCCCAACCCGGGGCTGGCGAAGGATGTCGCGTTCGTCGCGTTCAACACGGTGCGCGGCGAGCTCATCGCGCGCCAGATCACCAACTACCGGTGGGCGCTGTCGGCGTTCGGCACCGCGTCGTCGGCCAATCTGGGGCACGGAGACACCGTCTACTGCCTCACTCCGCTGCACCACCAGTCGGGTCTGCTGGTCAGCCTGGGCGGTGCGGTCGTCGGCGGCTCTCGCGTCGCGCTGTCCCGGGGGCTGCGCCCGGACCGGTTCATGCAGGAGATCCGTCAGTACGGCGTGTCGGTGGTCTCGTACACCTGGGCGATGCTCCAGGAGGTCATGGACGACCCGGCGTTCGACCTGAAGGGCCACCACCCGGTCCGGCTGTTCATCGGCTCCGGCATGCCGACGGGCCTGTGGGAGCGAGTGATCGACGTGTTCGAACCCGCCCACGTCGTCGAGTTCTTCGCTACCACCGACGGCAACGCGGTGCTCGCCAACGTGTCCGGCGCGAAGATCGGCAGCAAGGGCAGGCCACTGCCGGGTGTCGCGGAGGTCGAGCTGGCCGCGTACGACCCCGAGGATGATCTCATCCTGGAAGGCGACCGCGGATTCGTCCGTCGGGCCGAGACCGACGAGGTCGGTGTGCTGCTGGCCCGACCGCGGGGGCCGATCGATCCGACGGCGTCGGTCAAACGCGGCGTGTTCGCGCCGGCCGACACCTGGATCTCGACCGAGTTCCTGTTCCGCCGCGACAGCGACGGCGACTACTGGCTCGTCGACACCCGCGGGTCGGTCATCCACACCGCGCGCGGAGCGGTCTACACACAACCGATCACCGACGCCATCGACATGATGGGCGCGGTGGCGCTGGCGGTGACCTACGGCATCGATGCCGGCGAGCATCAGGTCGCGGTGACCGCGGTGACGACGGTCCCGGGGGCCGCGATCTCGGCGGCGGACCTGAACGAGGCGACCGCCGCACTGGGCGATGACCGCCCGGATTTCGTGCACGTCGTGCCCGAGATCAAGCTCAGCGCGTCATACCGGCCGATGGTCGGGCCGCTGCGTCAGGCGGGCATCCCGAGGGCGGGGCGCACCGCCTGGTATCTGGACCCGGAGACGAACCGCTACAAGCGGTTGACATCGCCAGCGAGGGCCGAGTGGGTGGACGCCTCGCAGTAACACGCCGCCCGAGGAAGCCGACACACTGTTAGGCTCCCGCTGGCGGCACCTGGCCGCCTCGCCATCAGCGCGCCGGAGGATCGCATGACGACGAAGGGCCCGACGAAGACCGCATTCGCATGGCGACGGAGCACGACGGCGGCGCTGGCCAGCACCGGGATGGCGGTCATGCTGATGCTCGGCTCCAGCCCCGGGCTCGCCCGTGCCGACGTCCTGGACGACCTCGCCAAGGAGTTCACCACTGCCTCTGGCGCCGGCCCCGTCGCCAATCTGGTCAATCAGTCGCTGAGGCTGCGGGCGATGGGCTTCATGCCCACCAAGGGCGAGTTGGACAGCATCACGCAGGCCGAGACATACCGGCCGAACCAGACGCCGTTGATCAAGGCGCTGCAGGAGACCGTCGCCGGCCAGGCCAAGCTGCAGCAGGAGTCGCAGGCGCTGGGAGGCGGGCAAAACCAGGTTGGCTTCGGCATCAACCAGTACGACCCGAACAACCCCGGAGGCCTCACGGCCGGGCCCGGGGGCGTCAACCTGGGCGGTGGCAGCAACCAATACATCATCGGCGGCGGCAAGCCCGTGGCTCCCGGCGGCTGATCGGTGCCGATGCTCGACGAGAGGCTGCTGAGCATTCTGGTGTGCCCCGCCGACCGGGGTCCGCTGCTTTACGTGGACGACGTGCTCTACAACCCGCGGCTGCGCCGCGCCTACCGCATCGAGGACGGCATCCCGGTGCTGTTGATCGACGAAGCGGTCGACGTCACCGAGGAGGAGCACCAGCGCCTGCTCGCGGACGCCAACCGGTGAAGTCGGCCCTCAGAACGGCAGATCGCCGGTGAGGTAGCGCTGGATGTTCGGCGCGACCGTTTTCGCGATCTGCTCGGCGGGGAGCGATCTGAACGGCTCCAACTCCAGGATGTAGCGGGCCATCGCGACACCCAGCAACTGCGACGCGACGAACTGGACCCGGATCGTTCCCGTCCCAGGCGGGTTGTCCACCCGGGACCCGATCTCGGCGGCTATCACCTCCTGCAGAAACGAGCGGATCAGGCTGACCTCGGATCCGACCAGCAGCGACCGCAACTCGGCGACGAAGCCCTTGCCCATCTCGGAGTCCCACAGGGGCAAGAGCAGAGAAGGGATCTTGTAGCCCATGTCCTCGATAGGCGTCTCACGCAGCGGACCCAGTACTTCCATGGGATCGATGGGGATGTGAATCGCGGCAGCGAACAACTGCTGCTTGACGCCGAAGTAGTGGTGCACCAGCGCCGGATCCACGCCGGCGTCGGCGGCCACCGCCCGAATCGATGTGTTGTCAATCCCGTTGCGCGCGAACAATTCACGAGCGCTAGCCAAGATGCGCTCCCGGGTGTCGGAGGTACCCGGCGGGCGCCCGGGGCGTTTGCGTTGCGCGTCGGCGGTCAATTGTCTACGGCGTCCGTCTGCGCAGCGTCGCCGCTGCCAGGCACAGCGCCAGCACAGCGAAACCCACGACGACAACGATGTCGCGCACCGCGATGCCAGTCAGCTCTTTATGGGTCCCGACCTGCTGCAGGGCTTCGAGTGCGTAGCTGGCGGGCATGACGTTGCTGATCCACTGCAGCCAGGTCGGCATCAGAGCTCGCGGGACGATGATACCGGCCAGCAGCAGCTGCGGGACGATTACGACCGGCATGAATTGCACCGCCTGAAATTCGGTACGTGCGAACGCGCTACACAGCAGACCGAGCCCAACGCCGAGGACCGCGTTGGCGATTGCAATCACGAACACCCAGATGGGACTGCCGGCGGTGGTGAATCCGAGAAGCCAGAACGACACGATGCAAGCCAGGGTGGCCTGCGCCGCCGCGGCGACCGAAAACGCGGTCCCGTAGGCCGCGAGCAGGTCCGGTCGGCGAAGCGGGGTGGTGAGGATCCTTTCCAGCGTTCCCGAACCCCGTTCGCGCTGCATGGTGATCGATGTGATGAGAAACATCACGAAAAGCGGGAAAAGGCCCAGCAAGATCAGGCATGCGGTGTTGAACGGCGACGGGCTACCGGGACGATGGGGAACGTTCTCGAACATGAAGTACATCAGCGTGATGATCACGATCGGGATCAACATGATCATCGCAATGCTGCGGCGATCGGCGGCCAGCTGACGCAGGATCCGGGCGGTGCTGGCGAGATAGCCCTGTAGCGTCAGCCGGCTGCGGGCGCGGTGGTGCGCCGGATGATGGACAGAAACGCTTCCTCCAGTGACGCGCATCCGGTGTCCTCTCGTAGTCGGTTCGGCGTGGTGTGGGCCAGAAGTCGGCCTTCGCGCATCAACAGCAGGTCGGCGCAGTGGTCGGCCTCGTCCATCACGTGGCTGGAGACGACCAAGGTCGTTCCGGCGCGAGCCAGCGCGTTGAACTGATCCCACAGGTCCACGCGCAGCACGGGGTCGAGGCCAATGGTCGGCTCGTCAAGCACCAGGAGGTCGGGGCGGCACACCAGCGCGCAGGCCAACGAAACCCGTGCGCGCTGGCCGCCCGACAGGTTGGCGCAGTACGAGGCTCGCTGGTCCGTCAGACGGACCGCCTCGACCGCCTCTTCGGCGGCTTGCCGGTCCTCGCCGTAGAGCGCGGCGAAATATCGGATGTTGTCGATCACACGCAGGTCGTTGTAGATGGTGGGGTCCTGGGGCATGTAACCGACTCGTCGACGCAGTTCGGGCGATCCCGCCGGGTGGCCGAGCACCGTGACAGAACCGCCTGCGACGATCTGGGTGCCGACAATGCACCGTATCAGCGTGGTCTTGCCAGAGCCGGATGGCCCGAGGAGGCCGGTAATCGTGCCACGCGCGATCGTGACTGAAAGGTCCTGCACCGCAGGACGTTTGCCGCGGATAACGCGCAGATCCCCGATGCTGATCGCGGGCTCGACGCCATTGCGGAGTAATTCATCACTCGATGAACTCATCACATGGTGAATAATCCTCCCGGCTACCGCCGCTGTCAATACCGGGGGCAGAATCTGTCTGGTGAGCGCTGAGCTGCTGGTCACGGACCCGCCGACCGCGGCGCGGAGACTGCTCGGGGCCGTACTGGCGGTTGACGGGGTGCAAGCCACGATCGTCGAAGTCGAGGCCTACGGTGGGCCGCCGGACGGTCCGTGGCCTGATGCGGCGTCGCACTCGTTCCGGGGACCCGGCGCGCGCAACGCCGTCATGTTCGGGCCGGCCGGCCGGCTCTACACCTACCGCAGCCACGGCCTGCACGTCTGCGCGAACGTCGTGTGCGGTCCCGATGTCGCGGCCGCCGCGGTGCTGCTGCGAGCGGCGGTGGTCGTCGACGCCGGCATCGAGACCGCGCGACGGAGGCGCGGTGAGGCGGCGCGCCCGGCCGCGCTGGCCCGCGGACCGGGCAATCTGTGTGCGGCGCTTGGGATTACGATGGACCACTACGGCATCGACCTGTTCGACCCGGCAGGCCCGATCACCCTGAAGCTCGGTGACGAGCAGCCCGCGGCCAGTGGACCGCGGGTTGGCGTCAGCAAGGCCGCCGACCGGCCGTGGCGATTCTGGCTGGCCGGGCGACCCGAAGTGTCGCCGTACCGCCGCAGCCCGCGTGCGCCCGCACCGGGAGCCAGCGACTAACGACTGGAAAGATCAACCTCATGGGCACGATCCTCGACGAGTTGAGTTGGCGTGGGCTGGTTGCGCAGTCCACTGACCTCGACGCGCTTGCCGCCGAGGTGGCCCGCCCACCCATCACGGTCTATGCGGGTTTCGACCCGACGGCCCCAAGCCTGCACGCGGGGCACCTGGTGCCGCTGCTGACGTTGCGGCGCTTTCAGCAGGCCGGGCACCGGCCCATTGTGCTGGCCGGCGGGGCAACCGGCATGATCGGCGATCCCCGCGAGACCGGCGAGCGCAAGTTGAACGCGGCCGACACCGTCGCCGACTGGACGGAGCGCATCCGCGGTCAGCTGGAGCGGTTCGTCGATTTCGACGGGTCGCCGTCCGGCGCGATCGTCGAGAACAACCTGTCATGGACCACCGGGCTGGGGGCGATCGAGTTCCTGCGGGATGTCGGAAAACACTTCTCCGTCAACGTGATGCTGGACCGTGACACCATCCGGCGCCGGCTCGAGGGCGAAGGCATCTCCTACACCGAGTTCAGCTACATGCTGCTGCAGGCCAACGACTACGTCGAACTGCACCGGCGCTATGACTGCACGCTGCAGATCGGCGGCTCCGACCAGTGGGGCAACATCATCGCCGGAGTGCGGCTGGTACGGCAGAAACTCGGCGACACCGTGCATGCGCTGACCGTTCCGCTGGTGACTTCGTCGGACGGCGCAAAGTTCGGCAAGTCGACCGGCGGCGGCAATGTGTGGCTGGACCCGGAGATGACCAGCCCGTACGCCTGGTATCAGTACTTCGTCAACACCGCCGACGCCGATGTGACCCGATACCTGCGGTGGTTCACGTTCCTGTCGCCGGTGGAAATCGCCGAGCTGGACGAGGCGACGCGGGCGCGTCCGCATGAGCGGGCCGCGCAGCGACGGTTGGCGCGCGAGCTGACCACCCTCGTGCACGGGGAGGCGGCCACAATCGCGGTCGAACACGCCAGCCAGGCGCTGTTCGGCCGAGGGGAACTGTCTCGGTTGGACGAAGCGACGCTGGCCGCCGCTCTCCGGGAGGCGTCGGTGGCCGAACTGAAGCCGGGCGCCCCGAGCGTAATTGTCGACCTGCTCGTTGCGACGGGTCTTTCGGCAAGTAGGGGCGCCGCGCGGCGGACCGTAGCCGAAGGGGGCGTGTCGGTGAACAACGTCAGGATCGACAGCGACGAGTGGACCCCCGCGCCGGAGGACTACCTTCACGGCCGCTGGCTCGTGCTACGCCGCGGAAAGCGGAATATCGCCGGCGTGGAGCGCGTTGACCGGGGTGGCTGACGCCGGGCGGAGTCGGGAATATCCCGCGGTCCGGCCGCGTTGGGCCTAACCGGGGGTCGAAACCGGCCACCTAGCAGGTAATTTGACTCCCAGTTTTCTCTCACGTAACTTGTTGAAGTCGTCGCGACCCGGTCAGTCCGTAAGGCGCGACGGCCTCCTTGAGGGAAGCACCGTTTCGGCGGTGTCCTCGCCGTCCGCACGATCTGTCCGCGGCCCAGAGCCGCGCGCTGGTTGGGCGGTCGGTCGGGTGTGTTGTTTGAGAACTCAATAGTGTGTTTGGTGGTTTTTGTTTTTTGTTTTTTTGCTGCGCTCCTGGCGTCCCCGTGTTGGGGGTGTGGCGTGTTTTGGTCAGGTTTCTCTGATTGGGTTTTGTTTGGAGAGTTTGATCCTGGCTCAGGACGAACGCTGGCGGCGTGCTTAACACATGCAAGTCGAAC
>NZ_DATFYW010000186.1:0-7779 GCF_035314905.1 Mycobacterium sp. | reverse complement strand
AGTTCATGTTCCAAGGGTCGCCGTAGGTGGTGACGCTGTCACCCGCTTTGGAGATGAGCCGCGCGAACGGGCGCAGCAGCACACCGCCGGCCGCGCCGGTCACCGTGCCGTGCGCGTTGGACACCGCCACCGCGCCGTCCGCACCGGTGACGTCCACCGAGAACGTGGCGACCTCCTGAATACCGGGGCCGTTGCCCAGGTTGGCGGAGACCGACACGCCGGGGAACAGCGGCGGCGAGGTCACGACCAGGTTTGGTGTGGGCGCGATGGCCGTCTGGTCGAGGTTGATGTTGGGCGTGGTGTAGCTGAAGTTCACCCCCACCCCCAGCGACCACGGGAACCCGATCTGATAACCCAGCTCCAGCGTCCCGGCGAATTGGGCGGCGTTGGGGCCGGTGACGTGGTAGACGGCCTTGCCGGAGTGAAACCACTCCCGGGTCAGCCGGTTGCGGTCCAGCGGATAGACACCGTTGAGGAAGGTGTCCCACTGCTCGATGTCGAGGGTGTCGCCGCCGCCGTCGACCAGGGTCAGCTGATTGTCCATCCCGGCGTGGGACGTGCCGTGCCCCACGAACAGTGCCGCCATGGCGGCGACGAGTGCCGCGAGCACCCGACCCATAGCTTTCATGTCTCGCCTCTCTTTGAGAAACCGTTCTCAGGCATTTGGAACACTCCATTAACGCCTGGCTCAGGATCAACATAAGTAACATCGCCGCATCGCCGACGTTCGTAACAGGCGAGCCGGCTAGCTCGGCGCTCCGGTCAGCACGCAGTGGGTGCGGCTGTAGATCGTCGGCATGCACTGGTTGCAGTGCGTGCACGCCGACCGCACGGAGTGCCGGTCGCCATCGGCGGCGATCCGGTTGATCAGGTCCGGCTCGGCGAGCAGCGCGCGCGCCATCGCGACGAACTGGAAGCCCTCCGCCATCGCGAGGTCCATCGTCTCGCGGTTGGTGATCCCACCGAGCAGGATCAGCGGCATCGTGAGTTCCGCGCGAAACTTGCGGGCCTGGTCGAGCAGATACGCGTCGCGGTACGGGTATTGACGCAAGAAGTTCTTGCCCAACATCCGCACACCCCAGCGCACCGGCGGCTTTAAGGCGTTGGCGAACTCCTTGACCGGCGCATCGCCGCGAAACATATACATCGGGTTGACGAGCGAGCTGCCGGCCGTCAACTTGATCGCGTCAAGTCCGCCGTCGTCCTGCAGCCACTTCGCCGTGGTCAGCGCCTCATCGACGGCGATGCCGCCACGGACCCCGTCGGACATGTTCAGCTTGGCCGTCACCGCGATCTGGTCTTTCACGGCGTCGCGGACCGCCATCACGACGCCGCGGGCCACCTTCGCGCGATTTTCCAGCGACCCGCCGAACTCGTCGTCCCGCCGGTTGATCAGCGGGCTCAGAAACGAGCTGCAGAAGTAGTTGTGGCCGAGATGGATTTCGACTGCGTCGAAGCCTGCATCGATCGCGAACCGGGCGGCGTCTGCGTGGGAGGCGATGACATCGCGGATGTCATCGGCGGTGGCCCTCTTGGCGAACCGCATCGCGATCGGGTTGAAGAACCGCACCGGCGCGAGTGCCTTGGCCCTGTTGGAGCGCGCGTCTGCCACCGGGCCGGCGTGGCCGATCTGCGCGCTGATCGCGGCGCCCTCGGCGTGGATCGCCTCGGTGAGCCGGCGCAGGCCCGGCACCGCCTCGGGGCGCATCCAGATCTGCCGGCCCTCCGTGCGCCCGCCCGGGGACACCGCGCAGTACGCGATCGTCGTCATGCCGACGCCACCGGCGGCCGGGCGGCGGTGAAAGTCGATCAGCTCGTCGGTCACCAACGCGTCGGGCGTCGCCGCCTCGAACGTCGCCGCTTTGATGATCCGGTTGCGCAGGGTGACGGGCCCGAGTTCGGCCGGGGCGAACACGTCGGGTGCGGCAGGCATATCGGGAGCCTGCCACAATGGCGTTCGTGAGCGCGACGGTGCTGGACGGCAAGGCCACCCGCGACGAGATCTTCGTCGACCTCACCGAACGGGTCGCCACGCTCGCCGCGGCCGGCTTCACGCCCGGGTTGGGCACGATCCTCGTCGGGGACGACCCCGGCTCGCAGGCCTACGTGCGCGGCAAGCACGCCGACTGCGCGAAGGTCGGCATCACGTCCATCCGCCGCGACCTGCCCGCCGACATCAGCCAGGCCAAGCTCGAGGACACCATCGACGAGCTGAACGCCAACCCGGAGTGCACCGGCTACATCGTGCAGTTGCCGCTGCCCAAGCACCTCGACGAGAACGCCGCGCTGGAACGCATCGACCCGGGCAAGGACGCCGACGGCCTGCATCCGACCAACTTGGGACGGCTGGTGCTGGGCAAGGCCGCGCCGCTGCCATGCACGCCGCGCGGAATCGTGCACCTGCTGCGCCGCTACGGAGTGGAGATCGCCGGCGCGCACGCAGTGATCATCGGGCGCGGGGTCACCGTGGGCCGCCCGCTCGGCCTGCTGCTGTCCCGCCGCTCCGAGAACGCGACAGTCACGTTGTGCCACACCGCAACCCGTCATCTTCCCGAGTTGACCCGCCAAGCCGACATCGTCGTCGCGGCGGTCGGGGTGCCGCACCTGGTGACGGCCGAAATGATCCGGCCCGGTGCGGCCGTGATCGACGTCGGGGTGACGCGCACGGAGGCCGGGCTGGTAGGGGACGTGCACCCCGATGTCTGGGAGGTCGCGGGTTTCGTGTCCCCAAATCCCGGCGGCGTCGGCCCGCTGACGCGGGCGTTTCTGCTGACGAACGTCGTCGAGCTTGCCGAGAGCCGCCTCGCGGGCGGGGCGACGTGACCGTCCGCGATACCACTCGCACCGTCGTCGGGAACCAGTGGCCGATCATCCTCGTCGGTCTGATCTTCGTCGTCGCTTTCGGCCTCGTGGTCACCGACTACTGGCGCCGCGGCTCCCTGCTGCTCGGTATCGGCGTCGGAGTCGCCGCCGCCCTGCGGCTCGTCCTCTCCGAGAACCGCGCGGGGCTGCTGGCGGTTCGTGGCCGGATGCTGGACTTCATGACTATGGCCCTGGTCAGCGCGGCGGTGATCTACATCGCCTGGACGATTGACCCGCTGGGCACGAGTTAGCGCGACACGCCGCTCGTCGTGCGCAATTCCGCCAGGCATGCCTTCGCGGCTCAGCCAGCGACCAGTCGACCTGGAGCAAGGCCGACATCACCGCCGGGCAGGTGATCGCGGCGACAGGCGTGCAGGCGGCCAGCAACGACAACCGGACGCTGGGTCAGATGGATCTGGTGGCCGCTCTGGAAGGCGGCGCCGAGTCGAGTCAGCCGCACGGCTTCGTCGCGGGGTCAGACGTCCTATCAGCACGCAATCCAGCGCGCAGTCGATTGCCACAGCGGCGTCGACGCGCGGGTGCGACCGCATTCCTGTGGCGGCGCCAAGCGGCGATCGTGCAGTGATACGTCGATGGCGTCTCGGCGGCTGCGTCGCAATGGATCTCGGCAGCACACGGCGCGGTTGAGCCCGCTACTTCGCGGGCAACCTGGGCCGGCTCTCCGGTGTCCGTCAGAGGTACGACCCGAATGCTGTGATGTTCTCGGGGCTGGCGCTCCAGAGATCTCACAGGCCACATCCGCCACGCCCGCAACGTCCAGGTCTTGTGACATGAATGCGAGAAGTGATAGCGCATGTGATATCACTTGCCGTTATTCAGGCTCCTAAATGTTCCAATGTCGCGCGAACGCACACCGTGACGTAGGGCAACGCCAGTCCGTTGGAATGCGCCAGGGCCGGATGTGTCGCGAGCAGTTCGCGCACCCGGTCAAGCGTCCTGGTCCGCACCTCGGTGGGCGAGGTGATGCAGTAGCTGCGGGATGCGACGAGGTCGACCAGCGCCTGCGGCGTCAGGTAATTGGTCCACTCGACCTGGTGCCGTTGCAGCCCGGTGAACAGTGCCGGCAGCGTGACCTGGTTGGTGAGATGATCCGGATCGTTTTCCTGGCCGATGATGCGGCCCAAGTCGCGTACCCAGCCGAGGCGCTCGTCGCGGGTGTTCCACACCAGCCCCAGCCTGCCTCCCGGCCGCAGCACGCGCGCCACCTCCGGCACGGCGCGCGACGGTTCGAACCAGTGCCAGGCCTGCGCGACGAGCACCGTGTCGACGCTGTTGTCGGCCAGCGGGATCTCTTCGGCGGTACCCAGCAGCGCCGGCGTGTCGGGCAGCGAATTGCTCAGCACCTCAAGCATTTCCGCGATGGGATCAACGGCAATGACGTTCAGCCCGCGCTCGACGAGCCGGGTCGTCAGCTTGCCGGTGCCTGCGCCCAGGTCGAGCACGTCACGCGCGCCGTCGGGTAGCAGCCAGTCGATGGCCTCGGGCGGGTAAGAGGGGCGGCCGCGCTCGTACGCCGCTGCTTGTGCACCGAACGACAGTGACCGCTGCGTGACGAGCTCCGCTGTCGGCTCTTCGCCCAAGGGCCTCGTCGCCATCACCGCGCCAACTTGAGCGTCTGCCGGATCAAATCTCCAACCGCTTCGGTCTCCAGCAGGAAACCGTCGTGGCCGTAGGGCGAATCGACCACGTTCAGACCGGTACAGCCGGGCAGCAGATCGGCCAGCTCTTCCTGCAGCCGCAGCGGATACAGCCGGTCGGACGTGATGCCGCCGACCACCACCGGCACCGGACAGCGCCGCAGCGCCTTGGGCACACCGCCGCGGCCCCGGCCGACGTCGTGGCTGTTCAACGCATCGGTGAGCACCACATAGCTGCCCGGGTCGAACCTGTCCACCAGCTTCGCGCCCTGATGCTCGAGGTAGCTCTGCACCGCGTACCGGCCGCCGGTCAGCGGATCCTCGTACCCCTGAGCCTGATTCGCGAATCTGCGATCGAGCTCCACCTCGCCCCGGTATGTCAGGTGGGCGAACCGGCGTGCGATGTCCATGCCGTCCGACGGCTCACGACCGGTGCCGTAGTAATCGCCGCCCTGCCAGTTGGGGTCGGCCTTGATCGCGGCTACCTGCGCGCTCTGCGTGCCGATCTGGTCGGCGGTGGCGCGTGCGCCGACCGCCAGCACCAGGCCGGCCCGAACGGAGTCTGGATGGCTGACGATCCACTCCAGCGCCCGCGCGCCGCCCATCGAACCGCCGACCACGGCGGCGACTTCGGTGATGCCCATCGCGGCCAGCGCGGCGACGTCGGCCTCGACCTGGTCGCGGACCGTCACAGGCGGAAACCTCGAGCCCCAAGGCTTTCCGTCGGGAGCGGGCGAGCTCGGGCCCGTCGAGCCGCGGCATCCGCCGAGCACGTTGGTGGCCACCGCGCACCACCGGTTGGTGTCGATCGGTGCGCCGCGGCCCGCCACGTCGTCCCACCAGCCCGGCGTCGGGTGGTCGGGGCCTGCCGGGCCGGTGATGTGCGAATCACCGGTCAGCGCATGCAACACCACCACGACGTTGTCGCGTGACGGCGACAGCTCACCCCAGCGCTGCACAGCGATGCGGACATCGTCGATCACCGCCCCGCTTTCCAGCGTCAGCGGGCCGATCTCCACCAGGCCGACCTCGCCTTCGGCGGGCAGCGTCACGGAGCGGTTCTCCTCTTCGCGCAAGCGCTCATGGGCAGGCACGTCGAAAATGGTCACGTCCACATCCTCAGAACGACGCCACTGTCTGCGGATCTCGTGCCGCCGTGAACGGTTTGGCCGCGGCGAAGCCACGCTCGAGGTCGGCAAGGATGTCGTCGATGCCCTCGATTCCGACGGCGAGCCGCACCAGGCCAGGCGTCACGCCGGTGGCCAACTGCTCGTCGGGGCTGAGCTGCGAATGCGTCGTCGACGCCGGGTGGATCACCAGCGAACGGACGTCACCGATGTTGGCGACATGGCTGTGCAGCGTCAGCGCGTTGACGAACGCCTTGCCGGCCTCGACACCGCCGGCCAGTTCGAACGCCAGCACGGCGCCGGTTCCCTTGGGCGCCAACTTCTTTCCAAGCTCGTACCACGGCGACGTGGGCAGGCCGGCGTAGTTCACCGAGATCACGTCGGGGTGATCGGCAAGGTACTCGGCAACCCTCTGGGCGTTGGCGACGTGCCGTTCGACGCGGAGGCTCAGCGTCTCCAAACCCAGCGCGACCAGGAACGCGTTGAACGGCGCGGCCGCCGACCCGAGGTCACGAAGCAGCTGGACCCTGGCCTTCAGCGCGAACGCGGGCGGCCCAAGCTGGGCGAACACCACGCCGTGATAGCTCGGGTCGGGGGTGGTGAAGCCGGGGAACTTGCCGTTGGTCCAGTCGAACGTGCCGCCGTCGACGATCACTCCCGCGATGGCTGCGCCGTGGCCGCCGAGGTACTTGGTGGCCGAGTGCACGACGATGTCCGCGCCGTGGCTTATCGGCTGGATCAGGTACGGGGTCGCGACTGTGTTGTCGACGATCAGCGGCACCCCGAGGTCATGCGCGACCGCCGCGACGCTCGGGATGTCCAGAATGTCGTTCTGCGGGTTGGAGATCGTCTCGCCGAAGAACGCTTTCGTGTTCGGCCGGGCGGCGGCGCGCCACGACTCGAGGTCGTCCGGGTCCTCGACGAAGCTCACCTCGATGCCGAGCTTGGGCAGCGAGTAGTGGAACAAGTTGTAGGTGCCGCCGTAGAGCCGCGGGCTGGACACCACGTGATCACCGCTGTTGGCCAGGTTCAGGATCGCGACCGTCTCGGCGGCCTGCCCCGAGGACAGGAACAGCGCGGCGACACCGTTTTCGAGCGCCGCGATGCGCTGCTCGACGACCGCGGTGGTCGGGTTCCCGATCCTGGTGTAGATGTTGCCTTCGGCCTCGAGACCGAACAACGCGGCCGCGTGGGCGGTGTCGTCGAATGTGTACGAGGTGGTCTGGTAGATCGGCAGCGCCCGCGCATTGGTTGCGATGTCGGGAGTCTGCCCGGCGTGGACCTGCTTGGTTTCGAACGCCCAACTCGCGGTCGGGTCGTCGAGTTCGTTGTCCAGGCTCATTGATCTTTTCTCCTGCGATGCTGGCCGGCCGTCAGCTGCTGACACGCCGGAACGACTGGGGTCGGGGTGGGGGTCAGCGACAGCTGCACATGGTGGGCCTCCGCATCAGGTTTCCCTGTCTAGTCCGGGGGCCCGTCTGGCGGACCCGCGCTTGCCGTGTAGCCCTAGGGGCTACTCAACCTGGTCATCACCCGGGGCACCCCACCGCGGTTGGAGGGTTGCCGGCCAGCGAGCCGGGGCTTGACGCTGGCACTCATGACCGATCACAAGCCTATCGCACACCGCGGACCGGTTGCCACCGGCGGCCGGTGACACGGCAATCGTCGGCGCCGCGGCCCGTCACGGATAGTGACCAATCCGGACCGCTCGGGGTTCAAGAATCTGTACCGCCGCGTACCCGCAAACCGCCAGCAAGGGTTACTGGCGGGTAGCCCAAGTTGACCGCTCATCGTGATCCCGCCCCCGGTACGCTGGCTCGCAGCGCGATCGCCATGGAGTAAATGCCGGCGTAGAAGGGGACTCGGACTGGATGTCCAAGATCAAGGTCGAAGGCACGGTAGTAGAGCTCGACGGCGACGAGATGACCCGAATTATCTGGAAGGCCATCAAGGACACGCTGATCTTTCCCTACCTCGACATCAACCTGGAGTACTACGACTTGGGCATCGAGAACCGCGATGCCACAGATGACCAGGTCACCGTCGACGCGGCGCATGCGATCGAGCGACACGGCGTCGGCGTGAAGTGCGCGACGATCACCCCGGACGAGGCGCGGGTCAAAGAGTTCAAC
>NZ_DATFYW010000185.1:0-30153 GCF_035314905.1 Mycobacterium sp. | reverse complement strand
GAATTCCCTTTGTGGGCATCACGTACAACGGCCGCTGCAGGCGTGCTTCCCGCTCCGCGCGTTCCTGTGCGAACGCCACGCCCTTGGCCAGCTCCTCGCCGGCCACCGCGGCGTTGACGGCGGGCGTGACGGAGATCAGCTCGACGCCCTTGCTGCTCTCCACGGTGCCGCCGCCCAGGGCGGACTCGTCGGCGGCGAGCACGGTGGGCCTGGAGTGCGTGTCGGAGGTGCTGACGGCCGAGTGCGCGGCCGCGGCGGCGGCTCCGGTGGCCATCGCCGCGATCAACAGCCGCCCCTTGACGGCCCCGGCGGTGACGGGCGGCTTGCGGTGCAGGCCCCGCGGCGCCGGCGCATCGGTGACGTCAGAGCCGAAGTCACCAACGCCTGAGCCGAAGTCACCAACGCCTGAGCCGAAGTCACCCGAGTCGCCCAGGTCGCCGACGTCGGCGCGGTGCGAGTGATAGGCGTAGTCGTCGTCGTAGCGGTGGGCACCAGGTTCAGCCCGGAACTCGGCGGGCACCACCAGCCGCAACGGCGTCAGGTTGTCGGTGTCGTGCAGGTCGTCGAGTTCGGGCGCCTGCAGCACCCGGGACTCGGTGTCAAACGCGCAGTGGTCCAGAAACTCCGGGTCATCGAGGCTGCCGAACTCGTCGAACGGGATGATGTCGGTGATTTCGGCGTCGCAGGGGGCGCCGGCTGGGTCGACCCAGCGGTCGCGGGCGTTCGTCGTGACCTCACGCACGGATCGGAACGAACGGTGGTTAGCCAACCCTAAGGATCCTTCTCGCCGTGACCATAACGTTATCTGGCTCAGGAGACGGTAACCAACGCCCGATGATCCAGGCAAGCCGGGGACCGAATCCGTTCGAGATTGTGATTTG
Organism: Mycobacterium sp.; assembly: GCF_035314905.1. Lineage (GTDB taxonomy): Bacteria > Actinomycetota > Actinomycetes > Mycobacteriales > Mycobacteriaceae > Mycobacterium. The sequence goes on along the minus strand of NZ_DATFYW010000185.1, from coordinate 29,272 downwards.
AATCACTTTGCTTTCGCGGTGAGATGGGCCACACGAGTGGTATGCGGTGCCGGAAGCGCATCGTCGGCTCGATAAAGTTCCCCCCGAGCGAATCACGCCCGACCACCGACCCGCGTCAGCGCAGACAGACAGTGAGCTATGGACCTTTTCGAGTACCAGGCGAAGGAGTTGTTCGCCAAGCACAACGTTCCGACCACGCCGGGCCGGGTGACGGACACGCCCGAGGGCGCGCGCGGGATCGCCGCGGAGATCGGGCAGCCCGTGATGGTGAAAGCCCAGGTCAAGACCGGTGGTCGCGGGAAGGCGGGCGGGGTGAAGTACGCGGCGACGCCCGAGGACGCCTACACCCACGCGCAGAACATCCTGGGCCTGGACATCAAGGGCCACATCGTCAAGAAGCTGCTGGTCTCCGAGGCCAGTGACATCGCCGAGGAGTACTACATCTCGTTTCTGCTCGACCGCGCCAACCGCACCTACCTGGCGATGTGCTCGGTGGAGGGCGGCATGGAGATCGAGGAGGTGGCCGCCACGAAGCCCGGGCGGCTGGCCAGGGTCCCGGTCGACCCGGTCAAGGGCGTCGATCTGGCATTCGCCCGGTCGATTGCCGAGCAGGGGCATCTGCCCGCCGAGGTGCTCGACGCCGCGGCGGTGACGATCTCCAAGCTGTGGGAGTTGTTCGTCGGGGAAGACGCCACCCTGGTCGAGGTCAACCCGCTGGTGCGCACACCCGACGACCGTATCCTGGCGCTCGACGCGAAGATCACCCTCGACGCGAACGCGGACTTCCGCCATCCCGACCACGCGCAGTTTGAGGACCGCGAGGCCACCGACCCGCTGGAACTCAAGGCCAAGGAGCATGACCTGAACTACGTCAAGCTCGACGGCCAGGTCGGCATCATCGGCAACGGGGCCGGGCTGGTGATGTCAACGCTCGACGTCGTGGCCTACGCAGGCGAGAAGCACGGCGGGATCAAGCCGGCGAACTTCCTCGACATCGGCGGCGGCGCCTCCGCGGAGGTCATGGCGGCCGGCCTGGACGTGATCCTCGGTGACGAGCAGGTCAAGAGCGTCTTCGTGAACGTGTTCGGCGGGATCACCGCTTGCGACGCGGTGGCCAACGGCATCGTCAACGCGCTGAAAATCCTTGGTGCCGAGGCCAACAAGCCGCTGGTGGTCCGATTGGACGGCAACAACGTCGAGGAGGGCCGCCGCATCTTGGCCGAGGCGAACCACCCGCTGGTGACGATGGTGCCGACCATGGACGAGGCCGCCGACAAGGCGGCCGCGCTGGCGGCGAACGCCTGAAAGGACTACCGACATGGCAATTTTCCTGAACAAAGATTCCAAAGTCATCGTCCAGGGCATCACCGGCAACGAGGGCGGCATCCACACCGCGCGCATGCTCAAGGCCGGCACGCGGCTGGTGGGTGGTGTCAACGCCCGCAAGGCCGGCACCACGGTCACGCACAAAGACGCCGCCGGCAATGACGTTGAGCTGCCGGTGTTCGGCACCGTTGTGGAGGCGATGAAGGAGACCGGCGCGGACGTGTCCGTCGTCTTCGTGCCGCCGAAGTTCGCCAAGGATGCGATCATCGAGGCCATCGACGCCGAGATCCCGCTGCTGGTCGTGATCACCGAGGGAATTCCGGTGCAGGACACGGCATACGCGTGGGCATACAACGTGCACAAGGGCAACAAGACGCGCATCGTCGGGCCCAACTGCCCGGGCGTCATCACCCCCGGAGAGGCGCTCGCCGGGATCATCCCGGCCAACATCACCGGCAGCGGCCCGATCGGGCTGGTCTCGAAGTCGGGCACGCTGACCTACCAGATGATGTACGAGCTCAGGGATTTCGGCTTCTCCACCGCGATCGGCATCGGCGGCGACCCGGTGATCGGCACCACCCACATCGACGCGATCGAGGCGTTCGAGAAGGACCCGGACACCAAGGTCATCGTGATGATCGGCGAGATCGGCGGCGACGCCGAAGAACGCGCGGCCGACTACATCAAGGCCCACGTCTCCAAGCCGGTCATCGGGTACGTTGCCGGTTTCACTGCGCCCGAAGGCAAGACGATGGGCCATGCCGGCGCGATCGTCTCGGGCTCGTCGGGCACCGCCGCCGCGAAGAAGGAGGCTCTCGAGGCGGCCGGCGTCAGGGTCGGCAAGACGCCGTCCGAGACGGCGGCGCTGGCCCGCGAGATGCTCTCGGCGTGAGCCGACCGGTCATCGTCGGGGTCGGGCAGTCGGCCGAGCGCCTCGACGACCCGGGCTATCGCGGCATGTCGTCGGTGGAGCTCGCGACGGCGGCCGCCAGGGCGGCATTGGCGGACTGCGGCGCCGACGTCGCCGCGGTGGCGCGGGCCGTCGACACCGTGGCCGGGGTGCGTCAGTTCGAGATCTCCGGCCCGGTCCCCGCCCCGCTGGGGAAGTCGACGAACTATCCACGCTCCGTGGCCCGGCGCGTGGGCGCCGGGCCGGCCCGCGCGATCCTGGAAGTCATCGGGGGGCAGGGGCCGCAGCACCTGGTCACGGAACTGGCCGGCGCGATCGCGGCGGGCGGGTGCGACGTCGCGATGGTGTTCGGATCCGATGCCGTCTCGACCGAGCGCCACTTCGCGAAGGCCGACGACAAGCCCGACTTCTCCGAGACCGTCGACGGCCAGCTCGAGGACCGCGGGTTCGGCTACGACGGCATCTTCAACTCCTACACGATCGGTCACGGCCTGGTCGGGGCACCGGTTCAGTACGGGCTGCTGGAGAACGCGCGCCGGGCCCGGCTGGGTCTCAGCCCGCCCGACTACCGGCAACGGATGGGCGAGCTGTTCGCGCCGTTCACGAAAGTCGCGGCGAAGAACCGTTTCTCGGCGTCACCGGTGGAGCGCTCGGTCGAGGAGCTGACCACCGTCACCGACGACAACCGGATGATCTGTGACCCGTACCCGCGGCTGTTGGTGGCCCGCGACCAGGTCAACCAGGGTGCGGCCGCGCTGTTGATGTCCGACGCGGCGGCGCGCCGCCTCGGCGTGCCCGAAGAGAAGTGGGTCTATCTGCGCGGGCACGCCGACGTGGTGGAGCAGCCGCTGCTCGAACGCGTCGACCTGGGCAGCAGCCCCGCGTCGGTGATGGCGGCTCGCGAGGCGCTGGCGGTCGCCGGCATCGGCCTCGACGACGTCGCGACGTTCGACCTCTACAGCTGCTTCCCGGTCCCGGTGTTCAACCTCTGCGACGGGCTGGGGCTGGCCACCGACGACCCGCGGGGCCTGACCCTCACCGGCGGACTGCCGTTCTTCGGCGGCCCCGGCAACAACTACTCGATGCACGCCATTGCCGAAACCGTCATCCGGATGCGCGACCGGCCAGGACAATTCGGCCTCGTCGGCGCCAACGGCGGCATCATGTCGAAGTACTCGGTCGGCGTCTACTCCACCGGGGCGGCCGACTGGTCTGCCGATCACAGCGCCGCTTTGCAGGACGAGGTCGGGCGGTTCCCGAAGGTGCCCGTGACCGTCACCGCGGACGGGCCGGCGACGATCGAGACCTACAGCGTGCGCTACGACTGGCCGGTACGCACCGGCATCGTCGTCGGCCGGCTCGACGTCGACGGGCGCCGGTTCCTCGCCACGACAAAGGACGAGGACCTGGTCGGGCTGTTGACCGGCGCCGACCCCCTCGGCGCGCCGATCGTGGTGAAGTCCTTCGAATACGGCAACCGGGCCGCGCTGGCCTGACCGCCGGCCTAGACGAGGGCCGCCAGCTTCCCGGCGAGCCGCTCCACGTAGGCCCGCACGTCGTCCTCGGACCGGTCCGGCAGGCCGTAGAGCACCTCGGTCACGCCGAGTTCGGCCCACTTCGCGAGCCGCTCGGGCACCGGCTTGAAGTCCAGCGCGACGATCTGCGGCGCGCCGTCGCGTCCGGCGCCGGACCAGATGTCGTGCAGCATCCGCACCGGCTCGTCGATCTCGTGGTCGCGCGGCGTGGTGATCCATCCGTCCGCGCTGCGGGCGATCCAGGTGAAGTTCTTTTCGTTGGCCGCCGCGCCGACCAGGATCGGTATGTGCGACTGCACCGGCTTGGGCCACGCCCAGCTCGGCCCGAAGCGCACGAACTCGCCGTCGTAGGCGGCTTCCTCCTGCGTCCACAGCGCGCGCATCGCTTCCAGGTACTCGCGAAGCATCGTGCGGCGCCGCCCCGGCGGCACCCCGTGATCGCTGAGTTCGTCAGTGTTCCAACCGAATCCCACGCCGACCGAAACACGCCCGCCCGACAGGTGATCCAGCGACGCGATGCTCTTGGCCAGCGTGATCGGGTCGTGTTCGACCGGCAGCGCGACCGCGGTCGACAGCCGGATCCGGGACGTCACCGCCGACGCGGCCCCGAGGCTGACCCACGGATCCAGCGTTCGCATGTAGCGGTCGTCGGGCAGTGACGCGTCGCCCGTCGTGGGATGGGCCGCCTCGCGCTTCACCGGGATGTGGGTGTGCTCCGGCACGTAGAACGTGTGGAAACCGTGATCCTCGGCCAGCCGCGCCGCCGCGGCGGGTTTGATGCCACGGTCGCTGGTGAACAGAACGAGCCCGTAATCCATGCCCCGAATTAGAACGTGTTTCAGTCCGGGATGGCAAGGCGGCTACCGTCGCCGGCGAGGACGGGCGCTTCGGCGCGTCTTGTCCGAAACCGCGCGCTCGGCCCGGCCCCGAGAACGGGAGTGGGATGGCTGCCGGGCCTCAGTTCGGTGCGCTAGCGTGGTCCACGACCACCGATCCGACGCAGCGCCGCCAGAGTCGCGGCGCCCAACAGCACTGGAGAGGCTATGACGTATTCAACCGGCGGGTCCGGTTACCCGCCCGCATCCCAGCACGGCCCGTATGCGCCGACGACGCAGTTCTCCAGAGTGGAGGAGGGCCCCAGCAAGGTGCCCGTGTATCTGCTGGCCGCGGTCGTGGTCCTCGGGCTGGCCGGCTATCTGGTCAGCTTCGGCCCGGTGTGGAAGTCCAGCGAGATCGGCACGATGGGTGGCTCGACCATCACCGGCGGCAGCTTCGAGATCGTCGCGCTGGTGCTCGCCGCGCTGCTTGCGGCGGTCGCGCTGCTGCCCAAGGCGCGCAACTACACCGCTGTCGTCTCCGTGATCGCCGTCCTCGGCTTCCTGCTGGCCATCTCCGAGCTGATCACCAAGCCGAGCTTTCTGTCCGTTGGCTGGGCGCTGATCGTGATTGTGGTCGTCGCCGGGCTGCAGGCCGTCGCCGCGGTCGGCGCGCTGCTCCTCGAGTCCGGCGTCATCACTCCGCCGGCGCCGCGGCCGAAATACGACCAGTACCCGCAGTACGGCGGCTACTACGGCCAGCCCGGCCAGGGTCCCCAGCAACACACCCCGCCGTCGCAGCCACAGCAGAACCTCGGCCAGCGCCCGGCCTACCCCCAGTACGGCGGCTACCCGCCGCCGACCGCCGGCTTCCCGGCGGGCGGCCAGCAGTCGGGGCCGCCGACGCCTCCGACCGGTTTCCCGACCTACGCCCAGCCGCCCGGCCAGGCCCCGGGCCAGGCGCCCGGCCACGAGCACGGCGGCCACGAGTCGGCGCCGACCCAGCAGGTTCCGGTGCAGCCGCATCCGCAGTCCAATTCGCCGTCTCCGTCCGGACCGCCGCCGTCGTGAGGATGCGCTAGCCCGAGTAGAGCCCTGCGCGAAGAGTGACGGGTACCGACCGCAACCGGGAGGCGGGGACGCGCCAGGCGCGGGAATTGCTGACCGTGGCGTTCGGGCCCTCGTTGGTGGCGCTGCTCGTGATCGCTGCGGTGGTGCTGATCCAGCTCGTCGTCGCCGGCAGCGACATGACCGGTGCGTTCGGCGCCATCGCCAGCATCTGGCTCGGCGTGCATCAGGTGCCGGTCTACATCGGCGGCCGCGAGCTGGGCGTCATGCCGCTGCTGCCGGTGCTCGCGATGGTGTGGGGCACGGCACGCACCACCGCGCATGCGACGCCGCCGCGGGGTTCGTGGTTTGTGATCCGCTGGATCGTCGCGTCGGCGATTGGTGGACCGCTGTTGATCGCCGCGATCGCACTGGCGGTGATCCACGACGCCGCGTCGGTGCTGACCCAGCTGCAGACGCCCAGCGCGCTGCGGGCCTTCGGCGGCGTGCTCGCCGTCCATGCGATCGGCTCCGTGTTCGGCGTCGGATCGCGGGCCGGGCGCCGGCTGCTGCACGCGTCGCCTCTGCCGGACTGGCTGGCCGACTCGGCGCGCGCAGCCGCGGCGGGTGTGCTGGCGTTGTTCGGCCTGTCCGGCGCGGTCACCGCGGGTTCGCTGATCGTGCACTGGGGCACGATGCACGAGCTTTACTCGATCACCGATTCGCTGTTCGGCCAGCTGAGCCTGACATTGCTGTCGGTGCTCTACATCCCCAACGTCATCGTCGGCACGTCGGCGGTCGCGGTCGGCTCCAGCGTGCACGTCGGTGTGGCGACGTTCAGCTCGTTCACGGTGTTCGGGGGCGACCTTCCGGCGCTGCCCGTGCTGGCGGCCGCGCCGACGCCTCCGCTGGGCCCGGTGTGGGTGGCGTTGCTGATCGTCGGTGCCGCCGCGGGCGTGGTGCTGGGCCAGCAGTGTGCCCGGCGGCCGCTGCCGCTTCTCGCGGCAACGGTCAAACTGGTGCTCGCCGCCGCCGCGGGCGCGGTGGTGATGGCGCTGCTCGGCTATGCCGCCGGCGGTCGGTTGGGCAATTTCGGTGATGTCGGCGTCGACCAGGGCACGTTCGCGGCCGCGGTGTTCCTGTGGTTCGTCGCGGTCGGTGGCGTCACCGTCGCGATGTCGGGCGGGATCGCGCGGCCGCCGCGGCCGCAGGCGCCCCCCGAGCGGGTCGGGGACGAGCCGCGGCCGCGGCCCCAGGCGCCCCCCGAGCGGGTCGGGGACGGGGAGGCACCCGACGAAGCCCACCCGCCGGAGCGAAGCGACCTGGGCGTCAACAGCGACGAACCCGCCGATTAGGCTCTCAGCGTGCAGCAGCCGCTCCGCGTGCCCCCGAGCGCACCGGCACGGCTGGTCGTTCTGGCCTCCGGGACGGGTTCGCTGCTGGCGTCGCTGCTGGAGGCGGCGCGCGGCGACTACCCGGGCCGCGTGGTGGCCGTGGGCGTGGACCGCGACTGCCCGGCCGTCGACATCGCCAAGGCGGCCGGCGTGCCGACCTACACCGTGCGGCTGCCGCACTACCCCGACCGCACCGCGTGGGACGCCGCGATCACCGAGGCGACCCTTGCCAACCAGCCGGACCTGATCGTCTCGGCGGGCTTCATGAAAATGCTTGGTCCCCAGTTTCTTTCGCGATTCATCGGCCGCGTGCTGAACACCCATCCCGCGCTGCTGCCGGCCTTTCCCGGCGCGCACGCGGTCACGGAGACGCTGGATTACGGCGTGAAGGTGACCGGCTGCACCGTGCATCTCGTCGACGCGGGCATGGACACCGGCCCGATCCTGGCGCAGGAGGTGGTCCCGGTGCTCGACGGCGACGACGAAGCGACGCTCCACGAGCGGATTAAGGTCGTCGAACGACGGTTACTGGTGGATGTTCTGGCCGCTGTTGCCACCCGCGGCGTGACCTGGACGGGGCGAAAGGCAGCCATAGGATGACGGGCTACTACGGGCGCAGGCCGATTCGGCGCGCACTGATCAGCGTCTACGACAAGACCGGTCTGGTCGGGCTCGCGCGTGGTCTGCAGGACGCCGGCGTCGACATCGTGTCCACCGGGTCGACCGCCAAAACCATTGCAGACAAAGGGATCCCGGTGACTCCCGTCGAGTTCGTGACGGGCTTCCCCGAGGTGCTGGACGGCCGGGTCAAGACGTTGCATCCGCACGTGCACGCCGGTCTGCTCGCCGACACCCGCAACCCGGAGCACCTGGCCGCGCTGCACCGGCTCGGCATCGAGCCGTTCGACCTGGTGGTGGTCAACCTGTACCCGTTCACCGAGACGGTGGCCGCCGGCGCCGGCGTCGACGAGTGCGTCGAGCAGATCGACATCGGCGGCCCGTCGATGGTGCGCGCCGCCGCCAAGAACCACGCCAGCGTCGCGGTGGTGGTGGAGCCCCTCGGCTATGCCGGCGTGCTGGCGGCGGTGCGCGCGGGCGGTTTCACTCTCGACGAGCGAAAGAAACTGGCGGCGTTGGCCTTTCGGCACACAGCAGAATACGACGTGGCGGTTGCGAGCTGGACGGCATCGACGCTGTCACCCGAGGATCCGCCGCAGCCGCTGCCGGCGTGGTTCGCTGGCACGTGGCGGCGGTCGGCGGTGTTGCGCTACGGCGAGAACCCGCACCAGAACGCCGCGCTCTACGTCGACGACAGCGCGTGGCCCGGCCTTGCTCAGGCCGAGCAGCTGCACGGAAAAGAGATGTCCTACAACAACTTCACCGACGCCGATGCCGCGTGGCGCGCCGCGTTCGACCACGAGGAGATGTGCGTGGCGATCATCAAGCACGCCAACCCGTGCGGCATCGCGATCTCGTCGGCGTCGATCGCCGACGCGCATCGCAAGGCACACGAATGCGACCCGCTCAGCGCATTCGGCGGGGTGATCGCGGCCAACACCGGGGTCAGCGTTGAGATGGCCGAGACCGTCGCCGACATCTTCACCGAGGTGATCATCGCGCCCGCCTTCCAGGACGGTGCGGTTGAGGTGTTGTCCCGCAAGAAGAACATCCGCATCCTCGTCGCCGCGGAACCCGCCGTCGGCGGCACCGAGATGCGCCAGATCAGCGGTGGGCTGCTGCTGCAGGACCGCGACGCGCTGGACGCCGCGGGCGATGACCCGGCCAACTGGACGCTGGTCGCCGGCGCACCGGCGGACGCGGACACCCTCGCCGACCTGAAATTCGCGTGGCGCACCTGCCGGGCGGTGAAATCGAACGCGATCGTCATCGCCCGCGGCGGCGCGACCGTCGGGGTCGGCATGGGCCAGGTCAACCGCTTCGACGCCGCGCGGCTGGCCGTTGCGCGCGGCGGCGACCGGGTGCGCGGTGCCGTCGCGGCGTCCGACGCGTTCTTCCCGTTCCCCGACGGTCTGCAGGCCCTGACCGCCGCCGGTGTGAAGGCGGTCGTGCACCCCGGCGGGTCGATGCGCGACGACATCGTCACCCGGGCGGGCACCGACGCCGGCGTCACGATGTACCACACCGGCGCGCGCCACTTCGCCCACTGACGCCCCGGCGGAATGCCTCACCGCCCGGGCAGTCGTAGCGTGGAGTAGTGACTGCACCTAACCATCAGCCCCGCACCCTCGGCGAGCTGCGCGCATCCGGACACCGCGAGCGCGGCGTCAAGCAGGAAATCCGCGAGAACCTGCTCACGTCGCTGGCCGAAGGCGAAGACACCTGGCCGGGCATTCTCGGCTTCGAGGACACCGTGTTGCCGCAGGTCGAGCGGGCGCTGATCGCCGGTCACGACTTCGTGCTGCTCGGCGAGCGCGGTCAGGGCAAGACCCGGCTGCTGCGGTCGCTGCAGGGGCTGCTCGACGAGTGGACACCGGTGATCGCCGGCGCCGAGCTGGGCGAACATCCGTACCACCCGATCACGCCGGAGTCGATCCGCCGGGCCGCTGAGCTGGGCGATGAGCTGCCGGTCGCGTGGAAGCACCGCAGCGAGCGCTACTTCGAGAAGCTGGCCACGCCGGACACCAGCGTCGCGGACCTTGTCGGCGACGTCGACCCGATCAAAGTCGCCCAGGGCCGCAGCCTCGGCGACCCCGAGACGATCGCCTACGGGCTCATCCCGCGCGCCCACCGCGGCATCGTCGCGGTCAACGAGCTGCCCGACCTTGCCGAGCGGATCCAGGTCGCGATGCTCAACGTGATGGAAGAGCGCGACATCCAGGTCCGCGGTTACACGCTGCGGCTCCCGCTGGACGTGGTCGTGGTCGCCAGCGCCAACCCGGAGGACTACACCAACCGCGGCCACATCATCACCCCGCTGAAGGACCGGTTCGGCGCCGAGATCCGCACTCACTACCCGGCCGAACTGGACGCCGAGGTGGGCGTCATCACCCAGGAAGCCCATCTCGCGGCGCAGGTGCCCGTGTACTTGATGCAGATCCTCGCCAGGTTCGCCCGGTACCTGCGTGAATCGAGCTCGATCGACCAGCGGTCCGGGGTGTCGGCGCGGTTCGCGATCGCGGCCGCCGAGACCGTCGCCGCGTCGGCGCGGCACCGCTCCGCGGTGCTCGGCGAGCAGGATCCCGTGGCCCGCGTCGTCGACCTGTCCACGGTGATCGACGTCCTGCGCGGAAAGCTCGAGTTCGAATCCGGCGAGGAGGGCCGGGAGCAGGCCGTGCTGGAGCATCTGCTGCGCCGCGCCACCGCGGACACCGCGCAGAAGCTGCTCGGCGGCATCGACGTCGGTCCGATCGTCGTCGCCATCGAACAGGGGTCGCCGGTCACCACCGGTGAGCGGGTGTCGGCCAAGGACGTGCTGGCCGCGCTGCCCGACCTGCCGGCCGTCCAGGCGATCGCAAGGCGCGTGGGCGCGAAGTCCGACGGCGAGCGTGCGGCGGCCGTCGAGCTGGCGCTGGAGGCGTTGTATCTCGCCAAACGCATCGACAAAGTGACCGACGAGAAAGAAACGGTCTATGGCTAGGCATGGGCACGGGCGGTCCTCGCGCTACTCCGCCTACTCCGGAGGCCCCGACCCGTTGGCGCCGCCGGTCGACCTGCGCGAGGCACTCGAGCAGATCGGGCGCGACGTGATGGAGGGCACCTCGCCGCGTCGCGCGCTGTCCGAGTTGCTGCGCCGCGGCACCAAGAACACCCCCGGCGCCGACCGGCTGGCCGCCGAGGCGAATCGCAGGCGACGGGAGTTGTTGCGGCACAATAACCTTGACGGCACCCTCCAGCAGATCAAGAAGCTGCTCGACGAGGCGGTGCTGGCCGAGCGCAAAGAGCTGGCCCGCGCGCTGGACGACGACGCCCGGTTCAGCGAGCTGCAGCTGGAGTCGTTGTCACCGTCGCCGGCGAAGGCGGTGCAGGAGCTCTCCGATTACCACTGGCGCAGCGGCGAGGCGCGCGAAAAATACGAGCAGATCAAGGATCTGCTCGGCCGCGAGATGCTCGACCAGCGCTTCGCGGGCATGAAGCAGGCACTCGAGGGCGCCACCGACGAAGACCGTCAGCGCGTCAGCGAGATGCTCGACGACCTCAACGACCTGCTCGACAAGCACGCGCGTGGCCAGGACACCCAGCAGGACTTCGAGAACTTCATGGCCAGGCACGGCGAGTTCTTCCCCGAGAACCCGCGCAACGTCGAAGAGCTGCTCGACTCGCTGGCCAAGCGCGCCGCCGCCGCGCAGCGCTTCCGCAACAGCCTCTCCGCCGACCAGCGCGCGGAATTGGACGCGCTGGCAATGCAGGCATTCGGTTCGCCCGCCTTGCAGCAGGCGCTCGGCCGGCTGGACGCGCACCTGCAGGCCGCGCGGCCGGGGGAGGACTGGACCGGCTCGTCGCGGTTTTCCGGTGACGATCCGCTGGGGATGGGCGAGGGCACCCAGGCGCTGGCCGACATCGCCGAGTTGGAGCAGCTGGCCGAGGCGCTGTCGCAGAGTTACGCGGGCGCGACGATGGACGACGTCGACCTCGACGCGCTGGCCCGCCAGCTCGGTGACCGGGCCGCGGTCGATGCCCGCACCCTCGCGGAGCTCGAGCGCGCCCTGCTGAACCAGGGTTTCCTGGACCGCGGCTCCGACGGGCAGTGGCGGCTGTCGCCGAAGGCGATGCGCCAGTTGGGGCAGACCGCGCTGAGTGACGTCGCGCAGCAGCTGTCCGGCCGAAACGGCGAGCGGGACACCCGGCGCGCGGGGGCGGCCGGCGAGCTGACCGGCGCCACGCGGCCCTGGCAGTTCGGCGACACCGAGCCGTGGAACGTGACGCGGACGTTGACCAACGCGGTGCTGCGGCAGGCCGGCACCCGGGCCAGGGCTGCCGATGGGCCGATCGCACTGACCGTGGACGACGTCGAGGTGTCAGAAACGGAGTCCCGCACGCAGGCCGCGGTGGCCCTGCTGGTGGACACCTCGTTCTCGATGGTGATGGAGAACCGCTGGTTGCCGATGAAGCGCACCGCCCTGGCGTTGAACCATTTGGTGAGCACCAGATTTCGCTCCGACGCGCTGCAGATCATCGCGTTCGGGCGGTACGCCCGGACGATGACCGCGGCCGAGCTCACCGGGCTCGAGGGTGTCTACGAGCAGGGCACGAACCTGCACCACGCGCTGGCTCTGGCGGGACGCCACCTGCGCAGGCACCCGAGCGCGCAGCCGGTGGTGCTGGTGGTCACCGACGGCGAGCCGACCGCTCATCTGGAGGGCGGCATCTCCTACGGCGAGCCGGGTTCTGAGCCGGCACAGGTGTTCTTCGACTACCCGCCGCATCCGCGGACCATCGCGCACACCGTGAAGGGCTTCGACGACGTGGCCAGGTTGGGCGCGCAGGTGACCATCTTCCGGCTGGGCAACGACCCTGGTCTGGCACGCTTCATCGACCAGGTGGCCCGCCGGGTGGAGGGCCGTGTCGTCGTGCCGGATCTCGACGGGTTGGGCGCCGCGGTCGTCGGCGACTATCTGCGGTCACGCAAGCGCCGCTGAGCCGGTCAGGCGCTTTCCTGGGCCCCCTCGTGGGACCCGTGGCCGCCGCGCGTGCACGGCGTTACGTGCGCTTGCGGCCTTTGCGCTTGGTGCCGACGCTGCCCCACAGCGAAAAGCCCTTGATGGTGACGTGCGGAGCGCCCGGCGTGCCTTCGCCCTCGGCGCTGTGGTCGAAGGCGCCCATCACCCCGTGCCCGCGAACGTCGACGTTGACTTCCGGGGGCACCAGGATGGTCTGGCCCCCCATGATCGAGTAGGAGCGGATTTCGACCTCGGGCGACGTGAAGTCGGCGTAGCGCAGGTCGATGACGCCGCCCCCCAACAGGGCGAACGTCGTCAGCCGCCGCGGCACATTCCATCGGCCGCGACGCTCGAATCCGCTCATGATGGCCAGCAGCAACGTCGACGGCGCCGGATGACATGCCCCTCGGCGAAGCGGTCGCGCCATCCCGGGCAGGTCGGCGCTGAGCCGGTCGAGCTCCTCGTAGGTCTGGGCCGCATACACCTTCGACAGTCGGTCCTCGTACTCGCCCATCTGCAGTTGGCCCTGCGCGGCGGCGTCGGTCAGCAACTGCGCGACCTGGATGCGGTCGGTGTCGGCGGCACGCGGCGCCGCGTTTCGCGCAGGTGTGTTGCTGGTCATCGGCATCGAGCCTACGGCGTGCTCGCGGCGCTGCACAGGGAACCATCAAGATGGTCGGCCATGATCCTCCGGCCGCGCGAGAATCTGGCGGAGCGCCCTGGTCAGTTCGCGTTCTTCCGACGTAACGAGACTGTCGGCCCGCCAGCCGACGAAGTCGTCGGGACGCACCAGAAGCGCGCCGTCGGGCGGCAGCCGGGTGAGCCGAGCCCAGCGGCCTTCGACGTCGCGTACGTCGGTGTCCGGCCCGACACGACAGACATCGATCGGGACGCCGAGGGATGCCGAGACCGCGTCTGCCGCGCTGACCCATCCGATGTCGGCCGAGCCGGTGAATAACGTGAACCCGGTTCCGAGAAGCTCGAGCGAGGACACCCGTACTCCGTCGCGTTCCATCCAGGCATGGGGCACCCTGGTTCCGGGTTCGCCCCGCAGTTGCTCGCCGTCCACGAGTTCGGCGGCGTCCGCGTCGGGCGGGGCCGGTTCGTCGGACACCACCGCCGCGGAGCGGTATTTGTATCCGGCGATCATGTAGAACATCGGCCGCTCTTCGTCGGCCGGAAGGCGCGGGCGGTCGTCTCCCAGCCGAAGCAACTCCGCGGCAGGGCCGGTCAGCGACTGGCGCGCGGCGAACCGTGCCACCGGGTGACGCTCGGTGTGGTAGGTGTCGAGAAGCCCCGGGCCCGCGGTCCCGTGCAGCACCGCGGCGACCTTCCATGCCAGATTGTGTGCGCTTTGGATGGCCGTGTTGGCCCCTCCGCCCTTGAACGGTGGCATGGTGTGCGCCGAGTCGCCGACCAGAAACACTCGTCGGCAGCGGAACTCGTCGGCGACCTGTTCGAAGGGTTGCCACGGCGCGACGTCGACGACTTCCACGTCGATGGGCGCGCCGATCGCCTTGAGCAGCATCTCGTGGCACCGCTCGTGTGTGAACTGATCGATGGTTTCACCCTGGGTGGGGAAGTAGGTGGTGATGAACACACCGAGATCACCCTGCGCGACGACGAATATCCCTGTCACATCCGCGTTCTCGATTTTGACGGCGTCACCGTCGCCTACGCCCGGGACGAACCGGCGCCATGGCGCCCGAAAGTAGATGAATACGACGAAGATCGGTATCTGGCCGAACCCCGACGTGCTGATGCCCAGCTGTTTCCGGACCGGGCTGTGGGTGCCGTCCGCGGCCAACAGGTAATCGGCGCGCACCTCCGACAGCGCACCGGTTTCGAGGTCCCTGATGGTCGCGACGACGGCCGCCTCGTCCTGGGTGAACGACTCCAGTTCGACGCCGTAGCGCACCTCGCTGCCCCGCCGCCGGGCTTCGGCCAGCAGGATGGGCTCCAATCTGCTTTGCGGGCAGTACCTTCCGAAAGGCTCCGGGCTCAGGCCCTCGGAGCTGGGGAAGAAATCGGTGTCGATCACCGCGGCTTCCTCGTCGCCGCTGAGGGTGGTTTTGGCAACCATGCCCGAGATGTGTTCGGCAACCGCGTCGACCGCGTCGCCGACACCCAACGCGCGCAGTATCTCGAGGCTGCGGAAGGTCAGGTTACGGGCCTTCGGGTACACGAAGATCTCGCGGCGCTTCTCGATGAGCTGCGACGTGACGCCGTGCTGCGCGAGCAGCGCCGATGCGGACAGGCCGGCGGCGCCTGCGCCGACGATCAGGACGGGGTGACGGTCTTTGGACATGGTTTCACCTCCATTACGGGGAGACACCATCTAATGGTAGACACAGTCAATTGAATGTGACTGTCAAGAAGTCGTCAATTTGCCTCACGTGGTCCAGCGCGGCGGACGCTTCTGCAGGAACGCGAGCATGCCCTCGCGGGCTTCGTCGGACAGGAACAACCGGGCCGACTCCACCGTGAGTGTTTCGGCGCGGCGGTCGAACTCCTCGAGGATGGCCCGCGTGGTCAGTGCCTTCGACGCGGCCAGGCCTTGGGGCGATCCTCGTCCCAGCTCGGCGGTGACCCCGGCGACGGACGCGGCCACGTCGTCGGCCGCGACGGTCACCAGGCCGATGGCCGCGGCCTCGTCGGCGCCGAACTTCTCACCGGTCAGGAAATATCGGCCCGCGGCCCTGGCCGTCATCTTGGGAAGCAGGGTCAGCGAGATGATGCCCGGCGCCACCCCGATGCGGGCCTCGGTGAGCGCGAACGTGCTCTGCCGGCCCGCGACGACGATGTCGCACGCGCCGACGAGGCCCAGGCCGCCGGCGCGGACATGCCCGTCGACGGCACCCACCACCGGTAGCGGCAATTCGAGCATCGCCCGCAGCAGCGCGGTGAGCCGCCGCGCCCGGTCGGCCGCGGCTTCGAACGCGTCGCCGCCGCCGGCCTCCGACAGGTCCGCCCCCGCGCAGAAGGTTCCGCCGGTGTGGCCGAGCACCACCGCCCGTACCCCGCGCTCTCCGGCGGCGTCGCTCAGCGCCCGGTGCAGCTGGTCGACAAGCGCCGACGACAGCGCGTTGCGGTTGTCCGGCGAGTCGAGGGTGATCCGCGCGACCTGACCCTCGACCGCGAAGCGGACCAGCGCGGTCATCAGTACGAGCGGGGCAGGCCCAGCGACGTCTGGGCGACGAAGTTGAGCACCATCTCGCGGCTGACCGGCGCGATCCGCGACAGCCGGGACACCGTGACCGCGGCGGCGATGCCGTACTCCTTGGTCAGGCCGTTGCCGCCGAGTGATTGCACGGCCTGATCCACCGCGCGCACCGACGCCTCACCCGCCGCGTACTTGGCCATGTTGGCGGCTTCGGCAGCGCCCGCGTCGTCGCCGCAGTCGTAGAGCGTCGCGGCCTTTTGCATCATCAGCTTCGCCAGCTCGATCTCGATGTAGTTCTGCGCCAATGGATGTGAGAGACCCTGGTGGGCGCCGATCGGCGCGGACCACACCTTGCGGGTCTTGACGTAGTCCACCGCCTTGTTGAGCGCGAAGCGTCCCGTCCCGACAGCGCTCGCGGCGCCCATGATGCGTTCCGGGTTCAGGCCGGCGAACAACTGGGCGATCGCTGCGTCCTCGGAGCCGACGAGCGCGTCGGCCGGCAACCGCACGTCGTCGATGAACAGCGAGAACTGGCGTTCCGGGCTGATCAGCTCCATCTCGATCGGGGTGTACTCGAAGCCTGGCGTGTCCGTCGGCACGATGAACAGCGCGGGCCGCAGTTTGCCGGTCTTGGCATGCTCGGTCCGGCCCACCACCAGCACGGCCTGTGCCTGGTCCACGCCGGAGATGTAGATCTTGCGGCCGCGCAGGATCCAGTCGCCGCCGTCGCGCCGCGCTGTTGTGGTGATGTTGTGCGAGTTGGAGCCGGCGTCGGGTTCGGTGATCGCGAACGCCATCGTGGTCGACCCGTCGGCGATGCCGGACAGCCATCGATTCTTCTGCTCGTCGGTGCCGTACTTGGCGATGATGGTGCCGTTGATCGCCGGCGACACCACCATCATCAACAAGCCACAACCGGCGGCGGACATCTCCTCCATGACGAGGGAGAGTTCGTACATGCCGGCGCCTCCGCCGCCGTATTCCTCGGGGAGGTTGACGCCGATGAACCCGAGTTTGCCTGCCTCGTTCCACAATTCGTCGGTGTGCTCGCCGGCGCGTGCCTTCTCCAGGTAATACTCCTGGCCGTAGTTGGCCACCAGCGCGGCGACGGACTTGCGCAGCGCCTGGCGTTCCTCGCTTTCGACGAAACTGTTTTCGGTCATGCGGCTGATCCTCCTTCGTCAGAAGCTTCCACTCGGGCGAGCACGGCACCCAGTTCGACCTGCTGGCCGACCTGCACGTCGAGGTGGGTGAGCACACCGTCGGTTGGTGCGTTGACGGCGTGCTCCATCTTCATCGCCTCCATCCACACCACCGGTTGTCCCGCGGTGACGGTGTCGCCCACCTGTGCACCGATCCGGGTGATCGATCCGGGCATCGGCGCCAGCAACGAGCCCGGCTGCAGCGCGGTACCCGGTTCGGGGAAGCGGGGAACGACCGTGAGTGCCACCGGCCCCAATGGTGAGTCGACGTAGACGGAGTCGCCGTGGCGGTCGACGCTGAACGGCCGGTCGACGCCGTCGATCGTGAGCACCACCCGCGCTGCGGTGGCCGACACCAGCGCGACGTCGTCGGCGGCGGGCACCCTCAGCCCGTCGCGGTCGAATCGGTACTCCACGCGGTGCTCGTTCCCGGCGGCGTCACGCAACGTCTTGACCTGGAAGCCCGACGCGAGGTTGCGCCAGCCGCTGGGCAGCGCCCCGAAAACCGCTGCGGTGGAGCGATTGTGGGCGGCGTCGGCCAGCGCGGCCGCCAGCGCTGAGTAACGTGCCGCGTCGGCGCCGGCCAGCGGCGTGGAAAGCGCCGCCAGGTCGTGGGTGTCGAAGAATGCGGTGTCGGTGTCCCCGGCGATGAACGCCGGGTGCCGCAGCACGTTGACCAGCAGGTCGCGGTTGGTGCCGACACCGTGGACCCGGGCGCGGGCCAGCGCATCGGCCAGCAGCGCGGCCGCCCGCGTGCGGGTCGGCGCGTACGAGATCACCTTGGCCAGCATCGGGTCGTAGTACGCGGACACCAGCGAGCCGTCGACGACGCCTGCGTCCAGTCGCACGCCGGGCCGGCGAAGCGGCGCGAATGCCTCGGTCGCGGTGGGCACCTCAAAGGTGTGGACGGCACCGGCCTGCGGCTGCCAGCCACGGGCGGGATCTTCGGCGTATAGCCGCGCCTCGATCGAATACCCTGGACCGACGGGAGGTTGGGGGTCGAGCCGACCGCCGCCGGCGACGAGCAGTTGGAGCTCGACCAGGTCGAGGCCGGTGACGCATTCGGTGACCGGGTGCTCGACCTGAAGGCGGGTGTTCATCTCCAGGAAATAGAACGAGCCGTCGGGGTCGGCCAGGAACTCGACTGTGCCCGCTCCGGTGTACCCGATCGCCGTCGCGGCCTGGCGGGCGGCGTCGAACAGCTTGTCCCGCATGCCCGGCGTGCGCTCGACGAGCGGCGACGGTGCCTCCTCGATGACCTTCTGATGGCGCCGCTGGATCGAGCACTCGCGCTCGCCGACCGCCCACACCACACCGTGCTCGTCGGCGAGCACCTGCACCTCGATGTGATGGCCCCGTGGCAGGTACCGCTCGCAGAACACGGTGTCGTCGCCGAACGCCGACGCCGCCTCGCGCCGGGCCGCCGCGACCTCGCTTGCCAGAGCAGATAATTCGGTGACCACCCGCATACCGCGACCACCGCCGCCGGCGGATGCCTTGACCAGCACGGGCAGCGCGGACTCGTCGACGCCGTCCGGGTC
This sequence comes from Mycobacterium sp., assembly GCF_035314905.1. Lineage (GTDB taxonomy): Bacteria > Actinomycetota > Actinomycetes > Mycobacteriales > Mycobacteriaceae > Mycobacterium. The sequence goes on along the minus strand of NZ_DATFYW010000185.1, from coordinate 10,721 downwards.
GAGTTCCTCGAGCACCGGAACCCCGGCCGCGGCCATCATCTTCTTGGCCTCGATCTTGCTGCCCATGGCAGCCACCGCCGCGACCGGCGGCCCGATCCACGCCAACCCGGCGTCCTGGACGGCGGCGGCGAATTCGGCGTTCTCCGACAAGAACCCGTAACCCGGATGGATCGCGTCGGCGCCCGCGGCCTTCGCCGCGTCGATGAGGGCCTTGATGTTCAGGTATCCGTCGGTGCCCGCAAGCCTGACCCGCGCGTCGGCCTCCCCCACGTGCGGTGCCCGGGCGTCGGGCTCGGTGTACACCGCGACGGTGGCCAGCCCGAGCCGTCGGCACGTCGCGAACACCCGCCGCGCGATCTCTCCGCGGTTGGCCACCAGAACACTGTTGATCATCAGTGCCTTTTCCTCTTCGCGCAAGCGCTCATCGGCGGCCCCCTACATCCGGAAGACGCCGAAGTTCGACGTCCCCTCGATTGGTGCATTCGCGATGGCGGACAGGCACATTCCCAGCACGGTGCGGGTGTCGCGGGGATCGATCACCCCGTCGTCGTAAAGCCGGCCCGACAGGAACATCGGCAGCGACTCGGCTTCGATCTGCGCCTCGATCGCGGCCCTCAGTGCCGCGTCGGCGTCCTCGTCGACCTGCTGGCCGCGTGCCTGTGCCGCGGCGCGGCTGACGATTGAGATCACGCCGGCCAGCTGCGCTCCGCCCATCACCGCCGCCTTGGCGCTGGGCCAGGCGAACAGAAACCTCGGGTCGTACGCCCGCCCGCACATCCCGTAATGCCCGGCACCGTAGGAGGCGCCGATCAGCAGCGAGATGTGCGGCACGGTGGAATTGGACACGGCGTTGATCATCATCGACCCGTGCTTGATCATCCCGCCTTCCTCGTACTGCTTGCCCACCATGTAGCCGGTGGTGTTGTGCAGAAACAGCAGCGGCGTGTCGGAGCGGTTGGCCAGCTGGATGAACTGGGCGGCTTTCTGCGACTCCTGGCTGAACAAGATGCCGCGGGCGTTGGCCAGAATCCCGATCGGGTAGCCGTGCAGGGTCGCCCAGCCGGTTACCAGCGATGACCCGTACAGCGCCTTGAACTCGTCGAACTCCGAAGCGTCGACGATGCGGGCGATCACCTCGCCTGGATCGAACGGGGTGCGCAGGTCGGGCGGCACGACGCCGAGCAACTCCTCGGGGTCGGCAAGCGGCTCGCTGACCGGCCCGGGTGTCGGGCCGAGCTTGCGCCAGTTGAGCCGGGCCACGATGCGCCGGCCCATGCGGAGCGCGTCGCGCTCGTCGACCGCGAAATAGTCCGCCAGACCTGAAGTGCGGGCATGCATTTCGGCGCCGCCCAGCGACTCGTCGTCGGATTCCTCGCCGGTGGCCATCTTGACCAGCGGCGGCCCGGCAAGGAACACCTTCGAGCGTTCCCTGATCATCACCACGTGGTCGGACATGCCCGGCACATAGGCGCCGCCCGCGGTCGAGTTGCCGAACACCAGCGCGATGGTCGGGATGCCCGCGGCCGAGAGCCGCGTCAGGTCGCGGAACATCTGGCCGCCCGGAATGAAGACTTCCTTCTGGGTCGGCAGGTCCGCGCCGCCGGATTCCACCATCGAGATCACCGGCAACCTGTTCTGGAACGCGATCTGGTTGGCGCGCAGGATCTTTTTCAACGTCCACGGGTTGCTGGTGCCGCCCTTGACCGTCGGGTCGTGGGCGACGATCAGGCATTCGACGCCGCTGACCGCGCCGATGCCGACGACGACGGAGGCGCCGACCTGGAACTCGCTGCCCCACCCGGCCAGCGGGCTCAGCTCGAGGAACGGCGAGTCGGGGTCGAGCAGCAGCTCGATGCGTTCCCGTGGGGTGAGCTTGCCGCGGGCGTGGTGGCGTTCGACGTATTTCGGGCCGCCCCCGGCCAGCGCCTTGGCGTGTTCGCGGTCGATTTCGGCAAGCTTGGCCGTCATCGCCGACGCCGCTTCGGCGTAGGCCGTGGACCGGATGTCGAGCGCGGTCGCGAGTAAGGTCATGACTGGTATCCCAGCAACTTTGCCGCCAGCGTGGTCAGGATCTCGGTGGTCCCGCCGCCGATGCCGAGGATGCGCATGTCGCGATACTGGCGCTCGATCTCGCTTTCGGCCATGTAGCCCAGGCCGCCGAACAGCTGAACGGCTTGGTTTGCCACCCATTCGCCGGCTTCGACCGCGGTGTTTTTCGCGAAGCACACCTGCGGGATCAAATTCGTCGTGTCGCCGGCCAGCTGGCGTTCCACCACGTGCCGGGTGTACACCCGGGCCACGTCGGTGCGGCGCGCCATCTCGGCCAGCGTGTTCTGCACCGACTGGCGTGAGATGAGCGGCTGACCGAACGTCTCGCGGTTGCGGCACCACTCGGCGGTGATGTCCAGGCAGCGCTGCGCGCTCGAATACGCCTGCGCGGCAAGGGCGACGCGCTCCGCGACGAACGCGGCCGCGATCTGGGCGAAGCCGCTGTTCTCGGCGCCGATCAGGTTGGCCGCCGGCACGCGAACGTCGGTGTAGGACAGCTCGGCGGTGTCGCTGGACCGCCACCCCATCTTGTCCAGTTTGCGGCTGACTTCGAATCCCGGCGTGCCCTTCTCCACGACGATCAGCGAGACGCCCGCCGCGCCGCGGCCCCCGGTGCGTGCCGCGGTGACGACGTAGTCGGCCCGCACTCCCGAGGTGATGTAGGTCTTGGCACCGTTGAGGATGTAGTCGTCGCCGTCGCGGCGCGCGGTGGTGCGCAGGTGTCCGACGTCGGAACCGCCACCCGGCTCGGTGATCGCAAGCGCGCCGATCTTCTCACCGCTCAGCGTCGGGCGCACGAACTCGTCGATCAGCCGCGCGTCTCTCGAGGCGATCATGTGCGGCACCGAGATGCCGCAGGTGAACAGCGACGCGAAAACCCCGCCCGGGCTGCCCGCGTGGTGCATCTCCTCGCAGATGATTACCGAGTCGGCGCCGTCACCGCCCCCGCCGCCGACGGACCCCGGCAGGCCCGCGCCGAGCAGGCCGGCCTCGCCGGCCTTGCGGTGCAGGTCGCGCGGCAGCTCGCCGATGCGTTCCCAGTCCTCGATGTGTGGCAGCACCTCGCGTTCGGCGAATGCGCGCACCGTCTTTCGCAGCTGATCACGCTCGGGCGTGTTCCAGATGGTCACGGCAGCAGGGCTTCCGGCACGTCAACGTAGCGGCCGCGCAGCCACTCGCCCAGACCCTTTGCCTGCGGGTCGAAGCGCGCCTGGTAGGCCACGCCTTCGCCGAGGATGCCTTCGATCACGAAATTCACCGCCTTCAGGTTCGGCAACAGATGACGCGTGATGGTGAGGTCTTCGGTCTCGGGGAGCAGTTCGCGGAGCCTGGCGGAGCTCAGGGCGTGGGAGAGCCAGCGCCACTCGTCGTCCGTGCGCACCCACAGCCCGATGTTCGCGCTGCCCCCTTTGTCACCACTGCGGGCGCCGGCGATCACACCGAGCGGTACCCGCCGTGTCGGCCCGTCGGGGAACGGCTCCGGCAGCGCGGGCGCGTCGGCGGCGGACGCCGCGAGGGTGTCGTCGGCCGGTGCGATGTCGGTGCGGCTGCCGTCGGCGTGCACCGCGACGTGGCGTACTTCGCCTGCGGGCACGAAGCCGGCGGTGAACACGCCGTACACCTGACCGTCGCCCGGCGGAGTGGTGGGGTGAAAGCCGGGGTAGCTCGCCAGCGCCAATTCCACAGCGGCGGAGGAGAATTGGCGGCCGACATTGGCGGGATCGGGATCGCGGACCACGCAGCGCAGCAGCGCGCTGGCCGTTTCCTCGGTGTCGGCGTCGGGATGGTCGGTGCGGGCGAGCGTCCACTCCAGCTCGGCGGGCTTGACGGTCAGCCCGGTCTCCAGCTGGCGCCGCACGAGGTGGGCCTTCGCCTCGATGTCCAGACCCGTCAACACGAACGTCATGGAGTTGCGGAAGCCGCCGATCGTGTTCAGCGACACCTTCAGCGTCGGCGGCGGCGGCTCGCCGCGCACGCCGCCGACGCGGACCCGATCCGGCCCGTCCGCCGACAACTCGATCGTGTCGACGCGCAACGTCACATCCGGATTGGGGTAGCGGGCGCCGGTGATCTCGTAAAGCATCTGCGCGGTGACGGTACCGACGCTGACGGCTCCGCCGGTGCCGGGGTGCTTCGTGATCACCGCCGACCCGTCGGCGTGCACCTCGGCCAGCGGGAAGCCCGGGTGGGTCAGGTCGTTGATGTCGGTGAAGAACGCATAGTTGCCGCCGGTCGCCTGTGCGCCGCATTCGATGATGTGGCCCGCGGCAACGGCGCCGGCCAGCTGGTCGTAGTCGGTGCGGCCCCAGCCGAAGTGCGCCGCGGCCGGACCGACGAGCACCGACGCGTCGGTGACCCGGCCGGTGACGACGACGTCGGCGCCGCGGTTGAGGCAGTCGACGATGCCCCAGGCCCCGAGGTACGCGTTGGCTGCCAGCGGGTTGCCCAATCCCAGTTCGGCGGCGCGGGGAAGCAGGTCGTCACCTTCGATGTGAGCTACTGCGACCCCGACGCCGAGCCGCTCGGCCAGGGAGCGCACCGCCGCTGCCAGGCCCGCCGGGTTGAGCCCGCCGGCGTTGGCCACGATCCGCACGCCGCGGTCGTGGGCCAGCCCCAGGCATTCCTCGAGTTGGGTCAGGAACGTCTTCGCGTAGCCGCGGTCCGGCGCCTTGGCCCGGTCGCGGGCCAAGATCAGCATGGTCAGCTCGGCGAGGTAGTCGCCCGTGAGGTAGTCCAGTTCGCCGCCGGTGAGCATCTCCCGCATCGCGCCCAGCCGGTCGCCGTAGAAGCCCGAGCAGTTCCCGATGCGAACCGCGCCCGTCGTCTCCGCCACCGCGCCCCTTCCTCGAAAACCCCTCCGCCAACCAACCGGTAGGTTAGTCGTTCCGCTCGGTATTTTGGAAACGCCCGTGGTCACCGGCTATCCTGGACGGGAACTTGTCGCCGCAGCGCGTTCGCGCGGCAGCACCCGGATAGGAGAAGCCGAACATGGCTGTGCCCAAGCGCAGGATGTCGCGCGCGAACACCCGTAGCCGCCGCGCGCAGTGGAAGGCCGCGCGCATCGAGCTCGTCGGCGTCACCGTGGCGGGCCGGCAGCACAAGGTTCCGCGTCGGCTCCGCAAGGCCGCCCGCCTGGGGCTGCTGGACCTCGACGGCCGCTGAGAGTAGGCCGTTCGCCGACGGCGAACCGGCGCGCCTCTCAGGTCACTCTCAGTTGTTACGTAGAGACTGGTGGCCGTGCGGATACTTGTCGTTGACGACGATCGCGCCGTGCGCGAGTCGCTGCGTCGATCCCTTTCGTTCAACGGCTACTCGGTATCGCTTGCTCAGGACGGCGTGGAGGCGCTCGACGCGATCGCCAGCGAGCGGCCCGACGCGGTCGTCCTGGATGTCATGATGCCGCGGTTGGACGGCCTCGAAGTGTGCCGTCAGCTGCGCAGCACCGGCGATGACCTGCCGATTCTGGTGCTCACTGCGCGCGACTCGGTATCGGAGCGGGTGGCCGGACTCGACGCGGGCGCCGACGACTATCTCCCGAAGCCGTTCGCGCTGGAGGAGTTGCTGGCCCGGATGCGGGCGTTGCTGCGCCGGACCATCCCCGACGACGGGGCCGGTGAGTCCGTCGCGATGACGTTCTCGGACCTCAGCCTGGACCCGGTGACCCGCGAGGTGACCCGCGGCGAGCGCCGCATCAGCCTCACCCGCACCGAGTTCGCGCTGCTGGAGATGTTGATCGCCAACCCGCGCCGGGTGCTGACGCGAAGCCGCATCCTCGAAGAGGTATGGGGATTCGACTTCCCCACGTCGGGTAACGCGCTCGAGGTCTACATCGGTTACCTACGGCGCAAGACCGAAGCGGAAGGCGAGCCGCGGCTGATCCACACCGTCCGCGGGGTGGGATACGTGCTGCGCGAGACTCCACCCTGATGTCCTGGTTCCGGCCGCCCCCGCCTCCGCCGCTACCTCCCAGCAGCTCATTGTCCCTGCGGGCGAGGGTGATGCTGCTGGCGATGTCGATGGTCGCCATGGTGGTCGTGCTGATGGCCATGGCCGTCTACGTCGTGGTGTCGGCGGCGCTGTACGGGGACATCGACAATCAACTGCACAGCCGGGCGCGGCTGCTGATTGAAAGCGGTTCGCTGTCCGCCGATCCGGCCAAGGCCATCGAGGGCACCGCGTATTCCGACGTCAACGCGGTGCTGGTCAATCCCGGTCACTACATCTTCACGGCCAACCAGCAGGGTCAGACGCTGCCTTTTGGCCAGCCGGAGAAAGACGTGGTGAACGGCGACCTGCTGTTGTCGTTGCGTACCGCGAACCACCAGCGCGTGCTCGCGGTGCGGCTGGACAACGGCAGCACCCTGATGATCTCGAAGAGCCTGGCGCCCACCGATGCGGTGTTGCGGCGGTTGGGCACCGTGTTGTTGATCGTCGGCGGTCTCGGCGTCGCGATCGCCGCGGTGGCCGGCGGCATGGTGGCGCGGGCCGGGCTGCGGCCGGTACGCCGGCTCACCGAAGCGGCTGAACGGGTGGCGCGCACCGACGACCTGCGCCCGATCCCTGTGTCGGGCAGCGACGAATTGGCCCGTCTCACCCAGAGTTTCAACACGATGCTGCGCGCTCTCGCCGAGTCTCGGGAACGGCAGGCGCGTCTGGTCACCGATGCCGGCCACGAGTTGCGGACCCCGTTGACATCGCTGCGCACGAACGTCGAGCTGCTGATGGCTTCGATGGCGCCCGGTGCGCCGAGGCTGCCCGAAGACGAGATGGCGGGGCTGCGTGCCGATGTGATCGCGCAGATCGAGGAGTTGTCCACTCTGGTGGGCGATTTGGTGGACCTGACCCGTGATGACGCGGGCGGTGTGGTGCACGAGCCGGTCGACATGTCGGAGGTCCTGGACCGAAGCCTCGAGCGAGTACGTCGGCGCCGCAACGACATTGACTTCGACGTCCGCGTCACCCCCTGGCAGGTCTATGGCGACGCCGCGGCGCTGTCTCGAGCCGTGCTGAATCTGCTCGACAACGCCGCAAAGTGGAGTCCGCCCGGTGGCCGGGTCGGCGTGCGCCTGACGCAGACCGACCCCGCGCACGCCGAACTGGTCGTGGCCGACAGGGGTCCGGGCATCCCGCCGCACGAACGCGGGCTGGTGTTCGAGCGGTTCTACCGTTCGACCTCCGCACGGGCTTTGCCCGGGTCCGGGTTGGGGCTGGCCATGGTCAAACAAGTCGTCCTGAAACACGGTGGGATGATTCGGATCGAGGACACCGTGCCCGGTGGCGACCCGCCGGGTACCTCCATATATGTGTTGCTGGACGGCCGCCCCGTGCCGGCCGCCGCGGCGCCGGGCCCCGGTGCCGGTTATTTGGCTGGCGTAGCGGGCACCAATGGGGCAAAGTCTCCAGATGTATCGAACCAGCTCTCAGTCGGTTCTCAGTCGATGAGCGCACAGTAGAGGCGACGACGTGCTTTACCCCAACTCGAGAAAGAACATCTGAGCGAGATGACGAACCAACCGAGGTACTCGCCGCCGCCACAGCAACCGGGAAATCGTCCTGGGCCCGACAACCCTGCGCCGCAACAGTACCCGCGTCAGCCAGGGCTCGGTGGTTACCAGCAGCCCTACGACTGGCGCTACCCGCGGCAGCCTCAACAGCCGTACCGGCCACCATATGATCCCTACCGTGATCCACGCCAGGTGCCGCCCGGACAGGTACCCGCGGGACAACTCCCGCCCGGGCAGGTGCCCCCGGGGCAGGTGCCCCCGGGCGCTCCCGGCGCTTCGCCCCAGAAGCGTTCTCGCGCAGGGGGCTTGATGGCGGGCGCATTGGCGATCGCGGTTGTCTCCGCCGGCATCGGCGGTGCGGTCGCGGTGGCCGTGCATTCGGATCACGGCACGACGAGCACGATGGTCACCGCGCAGGGCGCGGCGCCGAGCCAGCCCGCCGCGAACGCGCCCAATGGCTCCATCGAACAGGTTGCGGCCAAGGTTGTGCCGAGTGTGGTCAAGCTCGAGGTGCAGATGGGTCGGCAGTCCGAGGAGGGCTCCGGGATCATCCTGTCGTCGGACGGCGTGATCCTGACCAACAATCACGTCGTTTCCGCGGCCGCGAAGGGCGCGCCGAGCGCCCCGGCCGAGCCCGGCGCACCGGGCGGACCGGGCGGACCCGGCGGACCGGGCGGACCGGGCGGCGCATCCGGCGCGCCGGGCGGTGGGGCTCCCACGACGACCGTGACATTCGCGGATGGCCGCACGGCCTCGTTCACCGTCGTCGGCACCGATCCGGCCAGCGACATCGCGGTGGTCAAGGTCCAGGGCGTCTCCGGGCTCACCCCGATCACGCTCGGAACCTCGTCCAACCTGCGGGTAGGCCAGGACGTGGTGGCGGTCGGCTCACCGCTGGGCCTTCAGGGCACCGTGACCACCGGCATCATCAGCGCACTGGACCGGCCGGTGTCGACGGCAGGCGACGTCGGTAACCAGACCACGGTGCTCGACGCGATCCAGACCGACGCCGCGATCAACCCCGGCAACTCCGGTGGCGCGCTGGTCAACATGAACGGCGAGTTGATCGGCGTGAACTCGGCTATCGCGACCATGGGTGGCGATTCGCCCGACGCGCAGAGCGGCTCGATCGGACTTGGCTTCGCGATCCCGGTCGACCAGGCCAAGCGCATCGCCGATGAGCTGATTCAGACGGGATCGGCCTCGCACGCCACCCTCGGTGTGCAGGTTCAAAGCGACCCGAACACCCACGGCGCCAAGATCGTTGACGTCACCAGCGGTGGTGCGGCCGCGTCCGCAGGACTGCCCAGCGGCGTCGTGGTCACCAAGCTCGACGACCGGGTGATCGACAGCGCCGACGCGCTCGTGGCGGCCGTGCGGTCCAAGGCTCCCGGGGACAAGGTGAAGTTGACCTACACCGATCCGTCGGGTGGCAACCAGACCGTTCAGGTCACGCTCGGCAAGGCCCAGCAGTGATCCTGAGAGTGGCTGCGCCGCTGTCGGCGGCCAGATATACGGTTGCATCCATGGAGAAGCCGGCGGAGTTGGTGGGCCGTGCGTTGGTCGTCGTGGTCGACGACCGCACCGCCCATGGCGACGAAGAGGATCACAGCGGACCGCTGGTCACTGAGCTCCTCACCGAGGCGGGATTTGTCGTCGACGGGGTCGTCGCGGTGGCGGCCGACGAGGTCGAAATCCGCAACGCGCTGAACACCGCGGTCATCGGGGGAGTGGATCTGGTGGTATCCGTCGGGGGCACCGGCGTGACGCCGCGTGACGTCACGCCGGACGCCACCCGCGACATCCTCGACCGGGAGCTGCTCGGGATCGCGGAGGCGCTGCGGGCGTCGGGGCTTTCGGCCGGCATCGTCGACGCGGGGCTGTCCCGGGGGCTTGCGGGGATCTCCGGGAGCACCCTGGTGGTCAACCTGGCCGGTTCGCGATATGCGGTCCGCGACGGCATGGCCACGCTCAATCCGCTGGCAACTCAGATCATCGGCCAGCTGTCGAGCCTCGAAATCTGACCCGAATCCCGCGCCGCGACTTTGAACTCGGCGACGCGACACGCCGATCGGCCGTCGCCGAGTTCAGTGTCGCGGAGCGGCAATGTGATCTTCGTCACAGGAGAGGCGGGTCATGGAAAAGAAGTCACAGCCCCATCAGACGGCAGTTAATGAGACGTCCCCTGAGTCGATATCCGGTCGCGCCGACGACGAGAGCTGCGACGACCGCTCCGGACATGATCAGTGGTTGCGCGACAACGTGCCTCCGCACCACCGTTGACATCGCTCTGCCGCAGCGTGACCCATTCAAGCGAACTACACCGACAATGGGTCGCCAGATCCATATGAGCTGTCTTCACAGCCGCGGCGCTTCACCCCGCTGACCCCCGCGCCGGCAAACAACCGGGCGGCCCCGGGCAGCCCGCGACGGCGGCTATCCATCCGTTTATCCATCCGTTGCCGGGGTGGTGCGGTCCCGTTATGTTTCTCGTGTCGGACACGGCTAGGGAGAACATGAAGGTTATCGGTCGGGTGCTGCTCGCGGCACTCGTCGCCGCTACGGCGGCGCTGTTCGTGGGGCACGGCACGTCCCACGCCGGGATGGACAATCAGCTGACCCTGGTCGACGGGGGCGGCGACACCCTCGACATCGAGCAGTGGGACACGTTCCTCAACGGCGTGTATCCGCTGGACCGCAACCGGCTGACCCGGGAGTGGTTTCACTCCGGCAAGGCCGTCTACCACGTCACCGGCCCCAACGCCGCCCAATTCGCCGGCACGCTGGAGCTGGGTTATCAGATCGGGTTCCCGTGGTCGCTGGGGGTGGGCGTGAACTTCAGCTACACCACGCCGAACATCAACCTGGACCAGAGTTCGGTCGGATTTAACCCCGCGACCGGCGCCGTCACGCCCGCTCTGGTCGTGACCTCGCCGCCGTTGTTCCCGGGCGTGTCGATCTCCGCCAACCTGGGTAACGGCCCCGGTATTCAGGAGGTCGCGACGTTCTCGGTGGACGTCACCGGCCCGGACGGCGCGGTGGCGGTGTCCAACGCGCACGGCACGGTGACCGGCGCGGCCGGCGGTGTGCTGCTGCGCCCGTTCGCGCGGCTCATCTCCAAAGCGGGTGACAGCGTCACCACCTACGGCGACCCTTGGAACATGAACT
>NZ_DATFYW010000184.1:0-32778 GCF_035314905.1 Mycobacterium sp. | reverse complement strand
GTCGTTGGTGGCACGGGAATGGCGGGCAATGCCATTGTTCCTCACCTCTTGAATGAAAGAGGAGCGGAATACGACACCGTGATTTGTTTGGCCCTCTCGGTGGACGAAACGACGTTTGCTTCGCGAACCTCTCGGGAATACATTCCCCTCGTATCCAACATCGACGAAAAGGAGGCGGTGGTAAAAAGCCTCATCGACGTCGGATCCCCCGCGGTTACCCACGTATATTGGTTTGCAGAAGCAAACCGGCCACCCAAACTCGGAAGTGCGGTGATCATGCGCCGACTTCTCGCCGTGACCGATGGGCTTGCTCCCGTGATCCATAGACTCTTGAAAGTAAGCCCACAATTCGTCCGCGATCAATTGTATGGCAACATGGCGCACCTCGCAGGAAGCGGCGTGAACGAGCGAAACCAATTGTGGATCAAAAATGTCTTGGACGCGCTAAAGGAAATCGAGGCCCCTCTCAAGGTCTTCGTATTCGGAACAGGGGGCAAACACTACGGGATGCATTTGGGGCCAAGCCTGTGGCCCGGCTATTCCTCCCCTTTCCATGAAGACACCACCAAAGGTCCAGGCCCTCTCAGCTATTTCGACACCCAGGCCTTTATCCAGCGACGGGCCGCAGAGGATGGGTTTACCTGGAACGAAGTGCGGCCGACGTTCATCATTGGTTTGGCCCCCGAACTCACCGCGACGACGCAATCGTTTGGCATCGCGCTCGCTACATACGCGTCGATCCTTAAAGCACAGGGAAAGCAGCTAATGTACCCCGGAACGGACGGGAGCTACAATGCAATGATCAATCTGAACACTTCGGAAAAAATTGCCGAAGTCGCGGCGTGGAGCACCGGCCATCCCAACCAAGCGTTCAATTGCCCTTCTTGTCCTCCGTTCAGTTGGAAGCGGGTGTGGGGGGAAATTGCTGCGTGGTTTGGAATGGAGCCCGCGGACCCGGTGAAGAAACTGGTAGGACAGTCTTCCGAATTAGTGGCCGGGCCGGAAGCGGCAAATATTTGGAAGAATCTTCAGTCGACGCACTCCTTGATAAAGCATGACTTAAATTGTTTGTTGAACTATACCTTCCTCGACAAGAGTCTCATGTCGGGATATGATTCCGTATTCGCTACGTCAAAGCTGGAAGAATTTGGGTTTCCCGAAGATCGAATCTACGAATACAAGAGCGGTTCGGATTGCATGACGGCGTTTCTTGAGCGTTTGGTAAACGAGAAGGTGATTCCTAACCCGGATCGTTCACGGGGCATGGGTGTTGTCGGCGTGTAGATGCACGGAAGTGCCTGTCCGGCAGGGGATTCTTGGACTTGCGACGGTTCAAGTTTCTCCGGCTGGAAGGCACTCCGTAGGTGAAGCGTACTTCGTGGTCGGCGGGCTTGTCAGTAACCGGTGATGGGACTGGCGTGGTGGCTCACGCGGGCAGCGCTGGCCTGCGGCTTTTGGCTGACCGGGTTGGGTTGACCGGCGCGGTGTCGACCGCGCTGGCACGTCGCTCGTTTACCCCGGTCCATGATCGTGGCCGGGCGCTCGCCGATGTGGCGGTGATGCTTGCCGATGGCGGTGAGGCCATCGCTGATATCGATGTGCTGCGCCACCAGGCCCCGCTGCTGGGCGAGGCGGCTTCGGCGCCGAAGGTGTGGCGGACGCTGGCGGAGTTGACCCCGGCCCGGCTGGCCCGCATCGACATGGCCCGCGCCCGGGTACGCCGGCACGTGTGATCATTACTGCCCGGCGGCGTGCCGCCGCCGCGGGTCGCCGACACCGACCTCGGTGAGGTGGTGGTGCTCAACGTCGACGCCACCATCGTCGTTACTCATTCCGAGAAGGAGTCTGCGGCACCCACGTTCAAGGGCAGCTTCGGGTTTTATCCGATCGGGGTGTGGTGTGACAACACCACCGAGCTGCTGGCTGCGCGGCTGCGGCCGGGTAACGCCGGGGCCAACACCGCTGCCGATCACCTCAAAGTCCTGTCCGCGGCGATCACCCAGATCCCCCGAGCCCACCGCAAACACCTGTTGATCCGTGCTGACGGCGCCGGGGCCTCCCACGATCTGCTGGACTGGCTGACGACCCTCAACCAGGTCCGGGGCCGCTGGGTCGACTATTCGATCGGGTTTGCTCTCACCGAGAAACTGCGTGCGGCCATCATGCTGGTCCCCGAGTCGGTGTGGACTCCGGCACTGAATGCTGACGGCGCGGTGCGAGCCGGCGGCGATGTCGCTGAGCTGACCGGGCTGTTGGACCTGTCGGGCTGGCCGACGGGGATGGGGGTCATCGTGCGCCGCGAACGACCCCACCCCGGTGCCCAACTGTCCCTGTTCGAGCACACCGACGGCTGGCGCTACCAGGCGTTCGTCACCAACACTCCCACCGCGCAGCTGGCGCTCCTGGAGGCCCGCCACCGCGCCCATGCCCGCGTCGAAGACCGCATCCGACACGCCAAAGACAGCGGCCTGGGGCGATTCCCGTCCCGCGACTACCGCATCAACCAAGCGTGGCTGACCGCCGTCGCGATCGCCGCCGACCTGACCGCCTGGCTACGCCTACTCGCCCTGAGCGGCGCGCTGGCCAAAGCCGAACCCAAAACCCTGCGGTACCGAGTGCTGCACGTACCGGCCCGCCTGGCCTGCACCGCTCGACGCCGACACCTACGCATGCCGGCCACCTGGCCCTGGGTCACCGACCTCGTCGCGGTCTTCGCCCGCATCGCGGCCATCCCACAACCGGCCTGACCCACCCGCCCAACCACGACTCGAGGAACCCGGAGAACCGCAGCCCGGCAGCGCCAGCCGGCCATCCCTCCCACCCGCGAACAACATCCCCCACCGTCTCAACCAAAGCGTCCGCCGTCAGCACCCCGTGAATGACCGGGGCTAAAGAGGTATACGGGCATTCCAGCGTGACGCTGAAGTCATACTGACGAGGAAGCAGATAGCGCTGGCCGGCATGGCCAGCGGCGTCCTCGCTAGCGCGGTGTCTCATGATCCGCGGCATCAACGGCAGCTACTGAACGCGCACCCGCTTGACCGACATCATAGGGCGAGGCAGACGGGCGCACCAACCTCGCGCCGGAACGGCGTGCGGGCGCGGAGGAAACACCAGAACCGTCGCATGATTCCAGTGAACGGCAACCCTCGTAGTACCGGCCTGCAGTCTGCGACAGGCTACCGCCAGACGAAAGGGCATCCCGCGATGAGTGTTGATCGGCTGCAATCGCTTCTCGACGAGCGCGCCATTGAGCGCGCACTCTTCCAGGCGGCCCGCGCCATGGACGACCGCGACTGGGAGGGCCTAGCCGACATCCTGGCCGACGACGCTGTCGGTGACTTTGGTACCGGACGACGCGACGGAAGCGCGGCGATTATCGAGCTGATCCGCGGGTTTGTCGATCACTGCGGGCCGACCCAACACCTGCTGGGCAACGTCCTCATCGACGTCACAGGTGACACGGCGGTCAGCCGCGCCTATGTCCACGACCTGCACCTCTCGACCGAAGACGCCTCCTCGCGGTTCTACACCCTTGGTGACTATTGCGACACCTGGGAGCGGCGGGCAGGAAGGTGGCGACTCATCGAGCGGATCAAGTCCAACCGCGCCCACGTCGGATCACTTGAAGAAGTGTTCGGCGCGTGACCATCACCCAGGACCCACGGCCGACTAACCGGCTAACGCCACCGTGACCGATCTCGGCAGATACGACCCCCGGACGGTGGCAGCCGGTGGATCTGAGGGCGTGGGCGCCGAATTCGCCTATCTGCTCCGGTCAAACCGACATCAACCTGGTGCTGACCGCGCGTAAACCACAGCCTCTCGAAGCACGATCAGGCTGGCTCCGCCGGCGGTTTTCGGAAGGAGAAACGCATCCCGCAGCAACGAACACGTGTCTTCCTCACGGGGGCAACTGGTAATTGGGGCCGATACATTCTCGACGAGTTTCGCGCCCGAGACGACCGCTTCGATGTCGTGGCCTTAGTGCTGCCTTCAAAGTCGGATGCCAAGATCATCCGCGGCTAGAAGGACATGGAGAACCTTCACGTAGTCATCGGCGACTTGACCGACTACTCCACGGTGCAATCCTGTGTGGCAGGAACGGATATCGTGTTGCACGTCGGCGGCGTCGTATCCCCCGCAGGCGACGATGATCCCGCTCTGAGTCACCGGGTGAATGTCGGCAGTGTCCGCAACATCGTACGCGCGGTGCGCGCCCAGCCCGACCCGTCGGGCATCGCGGTTATGGGCATTGGAACGGTGGCGCAGACCGGCGACCGCAATCCCCCCGCACCACTGGGGGCGGGTGGGAGATCCGTTGCGGCCGGCCCGGTTCGATGAATACGCGCAGAGCAAGGTTATTGCGGAAAAGGAGCTGATCGACTCTGGGCTGCCGAAATGGGTCAGTCTGCGGCAGACCGGTATCTTCCATCCAGGAATGCTGGCGATCCGCGATCCGATCATGACGTATTCCCCGCTGGGCGGAGTGATGGAGTGGGTGTCCGGGGAGGACTCCGCTCGCCTGATCGTCAACATCTGCGATAAAGGTGTACCGCCCCAGTTTTGGTGCGACATACAACATTGGAGGCCAACCCCCGATCAGCCGACTGTCACCAACCTGACTGCCGGGTACACCTGATATGTAGAGAAGTTTGTCAAGCGGGCAAGGTGAGGCGCCGCCGGGGAGCTACCCCGACGGCGCCTCTTTGCTTCCTCGGCGAATCTGTGTGGTGAGCGTGTCGGTTGGCGACGCGCGGTCAGACTGATATAAGCGGGTTGGCTACCGCAGGACGGGGTTTCGGCTGGATCGCATCCGCTTGTCTAGCATCGAGCGTCGACCCGAAGGGGTCTGCTCATAGGTGTGTCGCGGGTCGATCCACGCGCTGCCACCACTGGACTCGAGGAGGAAGTAGAACAGGTGGCGATCAGTCGTTTATGACCGCCAGGGACCAGCACCAGCCGGCCAGCTCGCGGGCGATCGCAACATTGGCCACTGTCGGCCGCTTGTGGCGTTCGAGGAAACCCACCCACCTGCGGTGCAGGCGGCGGTTGCCCTGGTCCCCGCGGGCGCGGGCAGCTGCCGAGGCCTGGGTCCCACCGCGAACGCATCACCGCACCCACGTGATACCGGGGTGATGCCAGGCTGCCTCGACCAGCAACCGGCGAACATGAGTGTTCCCGGTCTTAGTGATCGTCCCCTGCACCCGCGACGAGCCCGACGAGTACTCCGAGGGAACCAATCCAACGAACGAACCAATCGTGTGGCCGGTGAACCGATTCCAGTCGCCGATTTCCGCCGCCAACGCGCTTCCGGTCAAGGTACTCACGCCTCTGAGGCAGGACACCCTGCGCACGATCGGGGTGAATTCACAGTCAGCGGCCACGTCCTCGATCGCCGAGTCGAGGCGCCCACGCCTGGCCTGCATCGTCAGCACGTGGTCGTAGTCGGCATCGAACGCCAGCCGTGTCGCCGGTGCCCTCAACCGCGGCGCCGCTTCGGTACGCAGCCACCGATCATGCGCGCCGGTCCAGGCGGCGCCCCCGTGGTAGACGATGCCGTGCCGCAGCAGCAGCTTCGAGAGTCGATGGCGCGCTGTCATCAGATCGCCGCGGCAGTCCTCACGGGCCCGCACCAGATCACGGGCTGCTTCCTGAGTCACGCTCGGGATCGACACCGCGGTGATTTCGTCGAGTCGCAGCAACCGGGACAGATGCAGTGCATCGCGGGCATCGGTTTTAACTCGGTCTCCGGATGGTTTCTGCAGTTTCGACGGTGCGACGACCTCACATCGGACCCCGGCGTCGGTCAACGCCCGATGCAACCCCAAACCGGTCGGTCCGGCTTCATAGGCCACCGCCACCGGGCCCGACAACCCCGATATCCACGACCGGATGTGCTCATATGACGGGGTCAACCGGGTCTGGAACACCTCGCCCGTGACGCTGTCGATTGCCGCTGCCGCTACCGAACGTGCGTGCACGTCCAGTCCAACACTCGTACGCTCGGTAAACACCGGGGCCTCCCACCACTGTCGGAAAGACCGAGCAGGCGACTCCCTACTCGGTAACCCACGAACATGGGTGAGTGAGGCCCCGGCCCGCAACCCCCAGCTCAACGCCGGCGGTCACGCATACCGTCTAGGGCGTGTCTGCCAAAGTTTTCCGGGTGGGTGTTCGATCGTTGGGGAATGACTCGTACTGGAGTGATTTCTGATTCCTTGTGGAAGCTGATTGAGCCGGTGATGCCGTCGTCGGCGGGGCGGCGTGGGCGGCCGTGGAACGATCACCGCGCGACGCTGGAGGCGATCGTGTGGCGATTCCGTACAGGTGCGCCGTGGCGGGACGTTCCCGCTGAACTCGGTGCATGGCAATCGGTTTGGGAGCGTCATCGGCGCTGGTCGATCGACGGCACCTACGCGGCCATGCTGGCCGCAGTGCATGCCGGCGGGCAGTCGGCTGATGCTGAGCGAGCGGGATTGATCTCGATTGATTCGACGAGCGTTCGCGCTCATCAACACGCGGCCGGGGCACCGGCGGCCGGCCTCAGGGGGGGCTTGGTCGAATTACACGAAACCCAGCGCTGAACCCGACGATCATGCGCTGGGCCGCTCGCGCGGCGGCTGGACCACCAAGATCCACGCTCTGGTTAATGACAACTGCGCCGCGGTGACGCTGCGGCTCACCGCTGGGCAAGCCCACGACAATCCCCAACTGGCGCCGCTGGTCGCGGCCTACACTGCTGCCCACGGCCGCCGGTTTCGGCTGCTGGCCGATAAGGGCTACGCACACAACTCCACCCGTATCCACCTGCGCAAACACCGCATCACCCACACCATCCCCGAAAGATCCGATCAACTCGCACACCGTAAAGCCCAGGGCTCACGCGGTGGACGTCCACCAGCCTTCGATCCGCTGATCTACCGACATCGCAACACCGTCGAGCGCGGCTTCAACCGCTCAAACATTGGCGCGGCATAGCCACCCGCTACGACTGTGAGGATGAACAGGTGCCGCCCCGGACCGCGGTTTGACCCGCGTTACGACTGGCCTTCGGTGCCTTGTGTTTGATCTGTCGACCACGGACCCGGGGCGGTGCTTGCTGCCGTCGGGTCGGCAAGGCGTGTCTCCATAGGGGCCTTGCCAGTAACAGGGCACCGTCACAGTCCTGACCGCCTCCGCCGACCCGACGACGGCCATCCGTTCCCGAGCCGTCAGGAGACGAACGACCTTGCCCAGCATGCACCCGCCAGGACCATCCGATACCGCCGAAGTGGTGCTGGGGGTGGACACGCATAAAGATGCCCATGTCGCCGCGGTGCTCACCGCGTTAGGCGCCCTACTGGCAACCAGCAGCTTCCCGACCACCGCCAAGGGCTACCGGCAGCTGCTCGCCTGGGCCCGAGGGTTCGGCACGGTGCATCGCGCTGGAGTGGAGTGCACCGGCTCCTACGGCGCTGCGTTGTCTCGCCAACTGCGCTCCGAAGCCGTCACCGTCATCGAAGTCAACCGCACCGACCGAGGAGACCGCCGACGCCGCGGCAAGACCGACACCATCGACGCCGAGACCGCTGCTCGCGCGGTGCTGTCCGGGCGGGCCACCGCGATCGCGAAGTCCGGCGATGGGGAGGTTGAGATGCTGCGAATGTTCAAGCTGGTCAAGGCCTCCGCCATCAAGTCCCGTGGGCAGGCGATCAACCAGCTCAAGGCCGTATTGGTCGGTGCCGATCCCGCCTTGCGTGAGTCGATGACAGGCCTGAGTAACCCCGCACTGTTCCGCCGATGCGCCGAGCTCAACCACCCCGATCCCGGCGACCCCCCGAGCGCGGCAGCATTCACATTGCGCCTCCTCGCCCGGCGCATCCTCGAGCTAACCAGCGAGATCGACGAGCTCAACGCCCAGATCGCCACCACGGCCAAAGCTCGCGCACCCCAACTGCTGCAGCGTTATGGAGTCGGCCCTGACACCGCCGCCGCGCTCATGCTCGCCGCCGGCGACAACCCGGAACGTCTCCACAGCGAGGCTTCCTTCGCCGCGCTCTGCGGGGTCAGCCCGATCGAAGCGTCATCGGGCAAGACGCACCGACGCCGGCTCAACCGCGGCGGCGATCGACAGGCAAACTCTGCCCTCTACACGATCACGATCGCGCGCCTGCGCTGGGACAAACGCACCCAGGACTACGTTCGACGACGCGTTGCCGAAGGCAAGACCCGGCGCGAGGCCATCCGCTGCCTCAAGCGCTACATCGCCCGTGAGATCTACGAGGACCTCACCAAGACCAAGAGCACGCCACCGTCGGCCCAATCGGCGGCTTGACATCCATAGGGGCATCAAATACGCACTGACCTACCTCGGCGGAGTCATCCTCGCAGCAGCAATAACCGCTCACCGCCTGCAATTACCAGACACGCCCTAGTCGGCTTCCGCCGTCTGTTTCCTGACCCACCGGCGGTCGCCCGGTCAGTCCGCCATCAACTCCTCGTACTGGGCACTCATGCTGCCGAGAGTGTCCAGGTACTCCTCGACCATGTTCAGCACGATCTCCGAAGCCGGCTGTACTTTGGTCATGCGGCTGACGATCTGACCGACCGGGCCACCGACGAGTTCATGCACACCCGCACGCTTGGCCCGCGCTGTGGCGTCGGCGTACAGCAGATACTGCAGCGGCATGGGAAGCGGCCCTGGCCCTGCCGGGTCATCCCATGCCTCGGTCCAAGGGGTGCGGACCTGCCGATTCGGCTTGCCGGTCTGCGCCTTCGAGCGGACCGTATCGGTGGAGTTCATCTTCATAAACCTTTCGACCCGGTACGGCTCGGTTGGCGCCTCGCGGCATGTCAACCAAATCGAGCCCGTCCAAACGCCGGCGGCGCCGAGGGCCATGGCGGCGGCCATCTGACGGCCCGAGCCGATACCGCCCGCGGCGAGCACCGGAACGTTGCCCACGGCGTCGACCACATCTGGAATCAACACCATGGCGCCGATCTCGCCGGTATGCCCGGCAGCCTCGTACGACTGAGCGATGATGATGTCGATACCGAGTTCTTTACCGCGCACCGCCTGGTGAGGTTTGCCTACGAGTGCGGCGACTTTCGTCCCGCGTTGATGCGCGAGGTCGATTACCCAGGCGGGCGGCGGCCCCAACGCACTCGCCAGCAAGGGAAATTCATGGCCGAGAATCGCATCGATCTGTTCCTCGCCGCCGGCGGCGGTCAACCCTTCCGCCGCCCAGCCGTGGTGCTGTCCGTCGGCCTCCGGCAGCGGCGGCACGTTGTAGCGGCGCATGATGTCCTCGGCGTAATCCCGGTGGTTCTTCGGGATCATCTCCTCCAACTTGTCGACCACGTCCGCGGTGCCGGTCATTCCAGCCTCCCGATCGACAGTCTTGACCGGCAAGGCGACGTCGACCGCGTAGGGACGCCCACCCGAGTTCTCTTCCAGCCACCGCAGCTCAATGTCGATTTCATCCGGTGACATCGCCAGGACACCGAGCACGCCCATACCGCCGGCGCGTGACACGGCGGCCACCACATCGCGGCAGTGGCTGAACGCGAAGATCGGGTATTCGATGCCCAGCTCGCGACACAACTTGTTCATCAATGGTTCCTTAGTCAGTCCGAGGCGGGCAGCGGCTTAGCCGCCTTGATTTCGAGGACCTCTTCGCCGACAGTCAGGCCTCCTGGTCCAGCCTTGGTGCACAACACTTCCAGCGCGCCGCTGGTGTCACAGTAGCGCTTGCCGATCAGCAACATCTCTCCGTCGACGGACGCATCCACGGCTGGTGCGGCGTCACCGGTAACCATCGGCTGGCCTCCGCAGCGGATATCGACATCCTCCGCGGGTGTCCGTACGACGATCACCTGTGCGCTGGAAACTCTGCTGTTGAGTCTGAGGCCGGGTCGCAATTGCATCTTCGGTCCTTCCTGATCAGTTGTAGATGCCGGCAGTGCCGTCAGCGGTCGGCGCGAACAGCAGCTCGTGCACGGGAACAGATCCGCGCGTTGGAAGCGCCACGGTTGCTCGGCCGCTCGCCGTTATCGCACCGGACTGATTGACGTTTTCCACCTCGACGTCTGCGCATGCCTCGGTGCTGTGCTCATAGGTCCGCACCACCGTGCCGCGCACGGTGTTGGTGTCGCCGATGAGATTTGGCCGGTGTAGCCGAGTTTCGATGCGCAACAATTTTCCGTGGTCGCCCATCCAGTCGGTGACCGCCTGGGTCAGCCAGCAAATACGTTGGGGGCCAAAGTCAAACGATGCCGATTGGGCTCGCGCTTTGCGCGCGTACTCTGGATCGGCGCGCCCGCCGGCGCCCATGTCGATGGTGCCTTCATCGACGTGCCGAGCCCGACGGGTGCTCAACGCACCGTGAGTGAACAAGTACAGCTCGGTGGTCGTGAAGGTTCCTTTGGGCAAGTCAGGGATCGGGTCATCGGCCGACACGGTGTCGGCATATCGCGCCTCGCTGCCGCGGCGAGTCCGCTGCCACACCAACGGGTCTGGCGCGACGCGCGGCCCGGACGCTTCCGTCGGAGAGGACGACTCGACACCTGCGCCGGGGTTGGGGAATCGCAGCATGTGATTGGTCAATCTCGCCAGCAACTCGCGGCGCGAATTCCAGTACTCGGTGGTGCCAGTGCAGATCAATGCCTCGCCCAGTTGGCGCGTCGTGGTCTTGCGGATGTCGGTGGGCGTCTCAATGCTGCGCACCCGATCGCCGAGCCAGATCGGCCGGAACCATTCTGCGGTTGCGCCGATATACAGAATCGTCAGGTCTTGCATCGACACGTCGGCCTCCGGGATGTGGCCCCAAATAGAGGCATTAGCACCGAAGTCGATCGAGAAGATGAAAGCCGGCGGCGCGACGAGATCGTGATACGGGCCGGCTTCCGCGTACGCGCGGTCGCGGTAGAGCGGATTGTAGTCACCGGCTCCGTCGGCGTAACGCGCCAGCCACTCCTCGGTGACGGCTCGCCACGGCCGCCGCGGCGGCATCGGTTCGCCGAGCCGCGCCTTGTAAGCGGCCTCGAATTCGTCGAGGGTGGTGATCTTCGGCATTCAGGTCCGGTCCTTCACCGGTAGTACAGCGATCCTCGGGGTGTCGGCGCCCAGCGGCCCGATATCACCGGCGCCGCCCGGGTTTCCCACCGGCTTATCTCTGCCCGGCAAAACCGTGGTGAAAAAGTCGGCGTTGTCGGCGATGAGCCATTCGTCTCCCGGGGGAACGTCGTCGTCGATGTAGATCGCCTGCACCGGACACTGAGGTTCGCAGGCGCCGCAGTCGACGCACTCCACCGGGTTGATGTACAGCTTGCGCTTTCCCACGTAGATGCAGTCGGCCGGGCACACCGTGATACATGAGCGGTCCATCACGTCCACACAAGGCTCACCGATCAGAAATGCCATCGGTAACTCCGTGTCATGGGCGTCGCCACTTCACCGGGAGCATCGACATGCCCGCTGTGAGGTACTCCGCCGCATACTGCGGCTCGCCAGCGAGCTGCAGTGTGGGGAACCTCTTGAATAGCGAGGCCAACGCGACTTGCATCTCCATGCGCGCCAGCGGCGCCCCAAGGCAGTGGTGCACGCCGTGGCTCAGCGTCAGATGCCGGTTGGGTGTGCGGGTGACGTCGAACGCGCCCGAGTTCTCGAACTCACGCGGGTCGTGATTGGTGCTCGCGGGGTCGATAAGCACGGCTTCGCCTTTCTTGACCAACACTCCGTCGATCTCGACGTCCTCGGCAGCCAGAAACGGCGGCAGCCCGCCTGACCCGGTGACCAGTTCGCCGATTGCGAAGAATCCGTGCCGCAGCACCTCCTCGACCGCGGTAGGAACAACCCCGTCGATGTCGGCGAGCAATACCCTCAGCTGTTCCGGATTGCGCAGCAACGCCACCACGCCCTGGTTGATGAAGTTGGCCGTGTTGTCGAAACCGCCGACGATGATGACCATCGCCATCCGCAGGATCTCTTCATCGGTGAGCGAATCGTCTTCGTCTCGCGCTGCGGCGAGTGCGCTGAGGAGATCGTCGCGCGGCTCTTCTCGCCGGGCGGTGACCAGCTCGGCCAGGTACAGATACAGCTCTGCCCCGGCCTGAGCGATCGCCTGCTCGGTCATCCCCGACGTCGCGAGCGTCGACTTGCTCCATTCGACGAACTTGTCGCGATCCGACAGCGGCACGCCCAACAATTCGGAGATCACCCGAATCGGCAGCGGCAGCGAGAATTCGGCGACAAGGTTGGCCGGCGCGCCGTTGGCTGCCATGGTGTCGAGAAGTTCGTCGGCGATGCGCTGCGTACCGTCCCGCAGTTGCGCGATCCGGCGGGCGGTGAACGCCTTTGCGACGAGCTTGCGCAGCCGGGTGTGGTCCGGCGGGTCGGCCATCTGAATCGTGGTCTTCAGGAAATCGGGGTAGTGCACGAAATACGGCGGTTCCTGCTCGCCACGAGCGAATGGCCCGCGCACGAACTTCGGGCTTTCCAACATCTGTCGTGCAGCCTCATACCGGTGGATGACCCAGGCGTCACCACCGACCGGCATGGTCACCTTGGTCATCGGCCGGTCTTCGAGGAGCCGGTGGTAGGCCTCGACCGCTTCCTCGGGTGACGTGGCGGGAAACGGGTACTGGGGCAGTGTCTTGGTCATCTGGGATCTCCGTTTTCAGGCATCGGTTTCGATTTCTCGCCCGTCCTCATCACGCAGCACGATCGCTGAGACCGGGCAGGATTCGTAGGCATCGACGAGCGCGGCCGATGGCGCTTGGCGGCTGTTGCGCACGCTCGACTTGCCGTCGACCAACTCGAACACGTCGGGGGCCAGCGCAATACACATCTTGTTGCCCACGCACGCGGCACGGTCGACCTCTACGGTCCATTCGCCGCTCATGAGCCGGCCACGGGTGTCGGCAGCATCAGCGGTGTGGGCTCCAGATCTCCGATCGCCAGGATCTCGTCGAGGCGGTCGGCGACGGTTTCGGGGGTCAGGTCGGGATCGGCGATCCCGGCCGTGTTGGCCACGACGAGCCGGTTGACGCCGCCGCCGGCGGCGTTGAGGACTTCGCCGGTGATGGCGCAGCTTTGGTGCGCGAGATACGCCGCGACGGGTGCCACCATTTCTGGTGGCATCGCCTGCTTCATGAACTCGGCGGTGCCCGGTGGCAGCGCGGGAGCGGCCTCGTCGATCATCCTGGTGCCGGCCCCCGGGGCGACGGCGTTGACCTTCATGCCGTGCGCGGCCCCGGCCACCGCCAGGTTGCGGGTCAGCCCGAAGATCGCGCCCTTGGCCGAGCCGTAGTGCACCATGTCCGGCGCGCCGAGCATCGCACTGGACACCGTGTTGACGATGCGGCCCGCGCCGGCTTCCACGAGGTGCGGCCAGGCGGCCCGGCTGACCAGCAGGCTGCCGAAGTAGTGCACGTCGAGGAAGCGCTGGTATTGGCGCAGCGAAATCTCCAGCCACGGGCGCACAAAGTAGATTCCCGCGTTGTTGATGACCGCGTCGATGCGACCGAACGCCTCCACGGCGGTAGCCACGATGGCCTTCGCCCCGTCCTCGGTGGCCACCGTCGCCGTCGAGGCCACCGCCCGGCCACCGGCGGCCACGATGCCCGCGACCACCTGGGCGGCGGGATCCTCGCCGGTCGGTGTGCCGTCGACCGCGCCGCCGGGATCGTTCACCACGACCGCGGCGCCGCGGGCGCCCAGCAGTTCGGCGTAGGCGCGACCCAAGCCGCGACCGGCGCCGGTCACGATCACCACGCGATCAGAAAAGTCCAGGAATGTCATCGGATTTCCTTCACAGCCGTTCGGATCTAGGGCCGGGCCGAGCCGCCGGTGACGGGCACCCGCGCGGTCCAGATCGAGCCCTGGCCTTCGCGCCGCGACTTCTCGGCATCCATGACTTCAAAGCCGCAGCAGATGTAGAGCGTGCGGCGGTCCGCACCGCCGAGGCCGCAGGCGGTGGAGACGCCGCACTCGGCGGCCGGTGGGCTGACCTCGGCGACGATCTCCCCGCCCTCGGCGACGCGAACCACACGTCCGGCGGCGGTGAGCGCCGTCCAGACCGCACCCTGCTCGTCGAGGCAGAGCCCGTCGGGATAGTCCCCCTGCATCTCCGCGAAGGTCCGCTTCCCGGTGAGCTTGCCGTGCGGCCCGATGTCGAAGGCGGTGATCTTGTCGGCGAATGTCTCCGCGGTGACCAGGGCGGCGCCGTCGGCGGAGATCGCGATGCCGTTGGCGCCCATCAGCGGGCCCGCCTCGTCGGCGATCCGCGCCGTGCCGTCGGGCTCGACGACGAGGATCGGTGATTCCTTGGGGCTTTCACCGGCGAACAGGTTGCAGCCCAGTTGGGTGACGTAGGCGCGACCGGCCGCGTCGATGACCATGTCGTTGATCGGGCCGATGGCCAATTCCCTTAGGTCCGCGTACACGCTCGTCGCCGATCCGTCGTAGGCCAACACGACCCGTTCGAACATGGAGTTGACGAGCAGCCTCCCGTCGGGCAGGAAACCGGTGCCGACAGTGACGATTGGCTGGCCTTCGAGCCCCTGCCTGCCGGACAGGTCGAGCAGCGTCTGGGTGCGCCCGTCGTCGTCGACCGCGACGATGCGGCCGTTGTACATGTCGGAGAAGTGGAACAGACCGTCATGCCAACGCGGACATTCGGTCCAGCTGAAGCCGGTGGCTAGCCTGCCGGCCGCGAATGAAGTGCTCATCGTGGTGATCTCCTTCGATCAGGTAGTGACTACAGACCGGCCGGCCGGCAGCCGATGAGGCCGTCGTTGGCGAGTTGCTCGACGTATGCGCGGGACAAGCCCAGTTCCTTCTCCAAAACCTCGATGTTGTGCTGGCCCACCGTCGGCGGCGCCTGGTGTGACCACCTGCCGATCCGCCCGTATCGGAACGGCAGCACCGGAAGCGGTATCAGTCCGTGCACGGGGTGGTCGATGTCCTCGAAGTAGCCCCGAGCGGCGATCTGGGGATGCTCGTGGACGAATCGCTGGTCGACAACGTGGGCGGCCGGCACGCCGAGCGCGACCAACTGCTCGGCGGTTGCGGCGACGTCGCGGTCCGCCGCCCATGCGCTCAAGTCGGCGTCGAGCCGGTATCGGCGCTGCCAGCGACCGGCGGGTGTCGCCAGGGCCGGGTCATCCCAACCCGGTATGCCGGTGTAGGCGACAAGCGCCCGCCACTGGTCGTCGGTGACCACCGACACCGCCAGCCATTGCTCGGTGCCGCTGCCGGCGTAAACCCCTTGGGGGGCATGGTCCCTGAGGTGGTTGCCGTCGCGTTCGAGCAGCCTGCGATGGGCGGTCCACTCCCCCACCTGCTCGGCCGTCATGGTCAGCGCGGCCTCCACCAGTGGCGCTTCCACCAACATTCCTCGACCGGTCCGTTCCCGGTGCTGCAGCGCGGCCAGCAGTGCGAACGCCGCGTTCGATCCGCCCATCGGGTCGGCGGGGCCGCTCGGGTTCACCGGCGGCCCATCGGGATAGCCTGTCCGCCAGCACATTCCGGAGTATTGCTCGACGGTCTGAGCGTAGCCCACCATGTCGCGGTTGGGGCCGGACAGCCCGAACGCCGGCATGCGTAGCATCACGATCGCAGGGTTGAGGGCCTGCACACCCGGCCAGTCGAGTCCCGCATTGTCGAGCACCCGCGGCGCGTAGTTCTCCAGCACCACATCGGCGTCGGCGATCAAGTGTTCGATCAACTCCCGGCCCTGCGGGGTGGAGAAATCGAGTGTCACAGCCCGCTTGTTGTGGTTGGCGCCAAGGTAGATCCACCCGTATTCCCACCACAGTTCGTCGTGGGTGATGGTGCCGCCGAGCATCCGCGCGCCGTCGACGCGGCGGGTCGACTCGATCTTGATGACGTCCGCGCCGAGCGAACCCAGGATCGTGCCCACCAGTGAACCGACCCACCAGTTGCCGAAATCGATCACCCGCAGGCCGGCCAACGGCGGGCTCTCCACGAACTGACCCGGTGCGGTCGAGGCGGCCGGCGCGATCCGCGGCGTGAACCGGGCGTCGTCGCGCGGTTCGGGTACCGGCCGCGCGGACGCCGGCCGGACGCCGTCAAAGACAAACGGCACCGACGGCTGGCGAAACCGCCTGGAGGCGTCCTCGACGTAGAATCCGCGGGCGGTCACCTGCGGATCGTCGAGGATCGTCGCGGCGTTGTGCACGGGCGAACACGGAATCCGGAACAGGGCGGCGGATTCGACGATCTCGGCCACCGTACGTTGAATGGTCCACGCGTGCACCGCCGCCGAGAACTCGGCCGACCGGCGGTAGCGGCCCGCGTGGGTTTTTATGTCCTCGTCAGCGAGCCAGTCGGGCCGGTCGATGAGAACGAGGAAATCCTCGAGGTTTTGCGCCGAGGCGAGGTTGAACCCGACCCAGCCGTCCGAGGCCGGCTCGACCGACGGGACGAGCCGGCGGCGCAACACCGTCGGTTCGTGAGATGCACCGCTGATCGTCGCGGCGACGTCGGCGAACATCGTCGCGGCATACGTCGTCACCTCGAGAAGGGACACGTCGACCAACTCGCCACGCCCGTCCCGCACCATCCCCACGACCGCACCAAGACCGGCCGTAGCGGCGAAAGACCCGGCCACCCAGAGTGTTTCGGCCCCACCAGCCGCCAGTGGATACGACGTCGGCTCTCCCCGGCCGCTCAACGAGCCCGCCTCGGCCTGCACGATGAATTCCGTCCACGGGCGTGGCGACTCCGCGTAGGGCCCGGTCAGTCCCCAGGGCGTGATCGCAACGACGACAGCACGTTCGGCCAGCCGGTGGAGCAACCCGCGGTCGGGCAGGTCCGCGGTTTCCACGATGAGGACATCCGCTTCGGCGGCGAGCTCGACCCAGTCCCGCGTGGTGGCGGCTTTGCCCGCCGCGAGGAAGGCGAACAGCGGGGCGTCCGAGTCGCCACGCTGATCGTCCTCGCGCAGCGGGTGTCCGCCGGCCGGCTCGGCAAGCACCACGTCGGCGCCCACGTCCGCGAACAATTTGCCCGCATAGGCGCCGGCGATGGTTCTGGACACCTCCAGAACCCGAAGCCCGGCGAGCAAACCGGTGTCATTGACGGCGGGGTTCAAA
Organism: Mycobacterium sp.; assembly: GCF_035314905.1. Classification (GTDB taxonomy): domain Bacteria; phylum Actinomycetota; class Actinomycetes; order Mycobacteriales; family Mycobacteriaceae; genus Mycobacterium. The sequence continues at coordinate 15,678 of NZ_DATFYW010000184.1, read as the reverse complement.
TGCACGGCCTTCACACTGTTGGCTGACGGCGCGGCCGCATACTCCACGGCCGCGACAGCAGACTACGGTTCATCGACGCCCCTCCCCGCGGGAGAGTCCACTGACTGGAACCCGCTGCGAGTTGCAACAGCTCGCTGCTGGGCCGGGTTCATCGGTCGGCCTCGACGTTGGCCCGAGTCGCGCGAAGCGCGGTCAATCGCCGTTGCAGCTGCGCAACCGCACCGGGGTCGGCTGCACCGCCGGCCTGCAGCGCGGTGAGTTCGGCCAGCGTCTCGGCTTCATCGGCGGCCAACCGCTCCGCGGCGAGTTCCCGCGTGAGCAGGTCGCGTTCGGTCCAGTCCGAGGCGTCGATGTCTTTTCCGGGCATGAGGTCAATCGCCCGGCTCGTCGTAGAAGTTGAACAGCTTGCGGGTGTTCAACTCGACGATCTGATGGACCTCGTCGTCGGGAATATCAGCGAACACCTTCTCGGCGTAGCGGCGGCTGTGCGGCCAATACGAGTCCGAATGCGGGTAATCGCATTCCCACGTCATGTTGGCGATGCCGATGTCGTAGCGCGCCTTCAGTCCGGCGACGTCGTCGATGAAGCATCCGTAAATGTGCTTGTGGAACAGGTCGGACGGCCGGACGTCTTTGACCACGTTCTGATACCAGCGGTGGCGCTCCCACGTGCCGTCGATGCGTTCCAGCAGGTACGGAACCCAGCCGACGCCGCCCTCCGACAGCGCCACCTTCAGCTTGGGGTGTCGGTGAAATACCGGCGAGAACAGCAGGTGTGCGGTGGCGGACATGGAGTTGGTGCCATACAGCGCGATCGTGACGGCGTAGGGCGCCTCCGGCGCAGTCACCGGCGGTGAGCCCGAGGACCCGAAGTGCATGCACAGCGGCATGTCGGTTTCCTCGGCGATGGAAAACACCTTCTCCCAGTGATCGGTGTAGATCGACGGCAGCCCCAGCGGCACAGTGTTCTCCGGGAAGGTGATGCCCTTGGCGCCGTTGGCCGCGCAGCGTTCGATCTCGGTGACACAAAGGTCGGGGTTCCACAACGGCAGGATGATCAGCGGGATGAACCGGTTCGGGGTGGTCGCACACCACTCGTTGATGACGAAGTCGTTGTAGGCCTGCACGCACGCCAGCGCGAGATCGAAATCCTCGCTCTCCTTGGTGAACAGCCCGCCGGCGAAGCGCGGGAACGACGGGAAGTTCGCGGCCGCGTGCACCCCGTCGAGGTCCATGTCGACCAGTCGTGCTTTGGGATCGTAGCAACCGGGGATCATGTCGGCGTAGCGTACCGGCTCGACACCAAACTCCTCGGGTTTCTTCCCGGCGACCGCGTTGAGGCCGATCGCCGGGAAACGCTTGCCTTCGTAGTACCAGACCTGGATCGGCAGCCCGCCGGACGGCGACGGTTCGTCGACGATACGCGGGCCTCGTTCGAGGTATTTATGTGACAGCCGGTCGGTCCACACGTGCGGATGCTCGATGAGGTGGTCGTCGACCGAGATGAGTTTCATCGACGGTTGCAGTGCCATCATTTGCCTTTCTTCACTGAGTGTTTCGTGATCCGGTCTGCAGGTACGGCGCCCGCAGCCGGCCCGGGTCGATCTCGCCGGGCTGCCAGCCGGGTAGCAGCGCGGCTCCGTCGAGGGTGCGCACCGGTCGCCCGAGCTCGACGAGCAGCGAGAGGTTGTAGGCGATCCGGCCGGTCAGTGTCTTCGGGTCGCCGGTGCACAGCGCCAGCGCCGCCTCGGCGATGGTCTCCTCGGGTTCCGAATTGTCCATGCGCACAGAGGAAACCGTGAGCGCGTTGTCCGTGGCCACCTGGAATTCGGGTGCCAGGGTGTTCACCGCGATGTTGTCCTGATAGAGGTCCATGGCCGCGCCGGTGGTGATGCGGTCGATGAATGCCTTGGTCCCGCCGTACAGTACGGCGCCGTTGGTCGGGTTGTCCGCGAACGGCGGCCCGAGCCGCGGGCCGGCCTGTGAAGAGGAGATGTTCAGGATCCAGCCGGCGCCGCGCTCGCGCATGCCCGGAACGGCCGCCGCGGCCAATTCCCACGCCGCCCAGACGTTCGTCTCGACCGCCTCGAAGAACACCTGCCTGCTCATGTCGGCGAACAGCACGTCGAAACGCCGCGACGCCGCGGCGTTGTTCACCACAATGTCGACCGGGGCGCCGAACTCGACGCGCGCCGCATCGATCACACCGCGCCGGTCACCTGCCACATCGGCCAGGTCGAACGGGATGGCCACGGCGTGACCGCCGTCGGCGGTGATCTGCGCGACGGTTTCCTCCAACGACCCGGCGAACTTGCCGTCGCCGGCCTTCATCGACCGCGACACCGCCGCGACGGCGATACCGTCGGCGGCCAGCCGCCGCGCGATCGCGCGGCCGATGCCGCGGCTGGCACCCGTCACCACCGCCACGTGGGTCAGCGCGGTGCTCACGACGCCATCCCCGTCAGGCGGCGGAAGTTGCGCGACGCCAAGTCCACGCGCTCCTCGTCGGTCAACGGCAGCGTCTTGAGCACGTCGAGTTCGCGGTCGAGGCGGTCGTGACTGGAGCTGGGGGTGGTTCCGCCGCGGGCACGCATCCACAGGTATTCGCTGATGATCCAGTTGCTGCCGAACAGCACCCGGTCGGTGCCGATGGCGCGCAGGTGCGCGACCAGATCGTCGGCGCTCACATGCCCATCCACCAGCTCGATGAGCCGCAGCGAAACGTCGGTGTGCACACCGGGAAAGGTCTGCGCCAGCTCGAGCACCTCCGCGTCGGCGCCCCGACCGAACCGCCGGTCGTGCCCGAGGTGGGCGAAGATCAGCTTGAGCTTCGGGAAGTCGTCGAGCACCTTGGCGTAGTGGCGGGGTCGGCCGGGCATGAACCCGGCCGCCTGGGTCAGGATCGGAATCCCCGCGCCTGCGCAGTAGTCGTACACCGGCCACATCCGGGGGTCGTCGCCCTCGGTGCCGTGGTTCATCGGCACATGCTTGACACCCAGCGCCCCCCGGCGGATCCCGTTGTCCACCTCGGCCAGCAGCGTCTGCTCGTCCATCAGCACCGGGTCCAGGCCCACGAAACAGCTCAACCGCGGACTCGCCGCCGCCTGCGCCAGCGCCCAGCTGTTGTTGTCGCGGATCCGCCGCACGATCCGCCGCCGCAGCTCCTCGGCTTCGCGCGCCCGTTCGACCGACTCGTCGGGCAGGATGTTCTGGCCTTGCCGCCAGTACACCCCCGACCAGGTGAACATCAGGATGTTCATGTGCGCGATGCCGGTGGCGTCCATGACCTTTTCGGCCTCGTCGGGGGTGCCGAAGAAGCCGGGTTTGTCGGGCAGCCCCATCGCCGCACTGAACCGCAGCAGATTGCTGTATAGGTCGCAGCTGTGGTCGGCGGTGCGCAGGATGTGGCAGTGGCAGTCGATGATCTCCAGCTCACTCATCACCGCCTCCGATTCCGCTGAGCGCCAGCGGTTTCAGCGCACCGACCGGGGGGCGCGCGGTGGTGTGGGTGATGCCGCCGTCGGAGATCACCGCGTGCCCGGTCATGTACGACGACAGATTCGAGGCCAAAAACAACGCGACACCCGCGGTCTCCTCGGCTAGCCCGAGCCGCTTGAGTGGGGTGGCCTCGGCGGCTCTGCGCAAAAATTCCGCCTGCTCCGGCCGGCGCGACGTGGGCGTCTCGCGACCCGTCCGGTCGATGTTGTGGGTGCCGGGAACCACACAGTTGACCCGGATGCCATACGGTGCCAGCTCCAGCGCGACCGACGTGGTCAAATGGATCACACCCGCGTTGGCTGCACCATAATGCGAGACCGACGGTGCGGCGGTGACACCGCTGGTCGAGCCGAAGTTGACGATCCGCCCGGCCATCCCGTCGCGGATCATCGCGACAGCCTCGGCCTGCATGCACAGCATGGCCGAGGTGAGGTTGAGCTCGATGGGGCCGTTCCATTCGTCGGCGCCGTAATCCAGGAACGATTTCGGCGTCGCGGCGCCGAGGCTGCCAACGCCGTTCACCGCCACGGTGATCGGGCCCAGCTCGCCGCGGGTTGCCTCAACCATCGCGTGCACGTCCTCGCCGCGCCGCACGTCGGCGTGCAGCCCGATGGCCCGCCGGCCCAGCCCCTCGATCTCCTTGACGGTCTCGGCGGTGAACTCGTTGGCGAGGTCGACCACCGCGACGTGGGCGCCTGCCTTGGCCAGGGCGATCGCGGTCGCCTTCGGGATGCCGCCGGCGCCGCCGGTGACCAGCGCCACCGCATCGGTTAGACCCAACAGCTCCGCGGCGTGATCTGTGGTCATGGAAGTGCCTTTCTCTCACCCGCGTCGGCGAGAAGTTCGCGGCGCAGCACCTTGCCGGTCGCCGTGTAGGGGAGCTCGGACCGGAACACCACCTCGTCGGGCGTGCGCGAGGAGCGCAACCGGGCTTTCACGCACGCGCGCAGGTCGTGCGGGTCGGGATCGGCGCCGGCCGCGGGGACGATCACCGCGACGATGCGTTCCCCCCACTCCTCGTCGGGGGCACCGAGAACCACGACCTGGTCGACGGCCGGATGTTCGATCAGCACGTCTTCGATCTCGGCTGGCGCGATGTTCTCGCCGCCGCGGATGATCGTGTCGTCGGAACGTCCGTCGAGGAACAGGTAGCCGTCGGCGTCGAGGCGTCCGCGGTCGCGGGTCGGGAACCAGCCGAACTCGTCGAGAACAGAACCGATGCCCTGGTACTCGCCGGACACCTGCGCGCCGCGCACCCAGATCTCCCCCGTCTCACCCGGCGCCAGCGGTTCGCCGTGCTCGCCGCGGATCTGGCATTGCACCCCGGGGACCATGCGCCCAACCGATCCCAGCCGGGTGATCGCCACCGCATCGCCGGCCAGCGCCGCGCGATGGTCCTCCGGCCCCAACACCGCGATGGTGGAACTGGTTTCGGTGAGTCCGTACGCGTTGACGAAATCGCTTCCGGGGAAGGCGTTCAGCGCGGCGCGCAGCACCGTCGACGGCATCCGGGCGCCGCCGTAGGCGATCGAGCGCAGCGCCGGCGCATCGGCGGTGGCGCCGTCGAGTTCGCCGACGATGCGCGCCAGCATGGTGGGAACCACCATCGCGTGGGTCACCCGGTCGTGTTGGACGAGCTGGAGCCACTCGCCGGGATGGAAGTCCGGCAGGTAGGTCATCCGCCGCCCGGCGTACAGGTTGCTCAGCACCGAACCGACGCCGGCGATGTGGTAGGGCGGGACGCTCACGAGCACGGCGTCCTCGGCATCGGCGGAGCCGAACTCCACCGTCTCCAGCACGTAGCTGAGCAGGTGAGAGTGCCGCAGCACCACGGCTTTTGGTTTCGACGTCGTGCCGCTGGTGAACAGCACCACGGCCGGAGCGCTGTCGTCCACCTGCGCGGGTGCCACCGGCTCGCTCGCCAACGCCAGGTCCAGCCACTCTTCCGAGGGCGCCGCCGCAGCCACCGCGGGCATGAATGCCTGGTCGGCCACCACATAAGGGCGGTCCAGCTCGGCGAGCAGCGCGCGCAGCTGCCCGGCCGACAGCCGATAGTTCAGCGGGGTCAACGGGATCCCCGCCCGGGTGGCCGCAAACATCAGGGCGGGTAGGACGGGCCCGTTCAGCCCGATGTAGGCGATGCTGCCCGCGCCCGACGCGCGCAGCACGCCCGCGCCGCCCGCCGCGGCGCGGTCGAGGTCGGCGAAACTGAGCCCCCCGGCACGCCGACCAAGGGCCACCCGGTCACCGTGGGCGCCCGCCGCCATGTCGAGGATCAGGTCAATTCCCATGGTTGCCCTCCGGTTCCGGCTCCACGTAGGGCAGGGTGATGGCGCCCATGTCGTGGAACACGACGCGCACCCGAAGCCCCACCCGCACCTCCTCGACCCGGCAGCCGATCAGGTTGGTCAGCAGCGTGAACCCGTCGTCGAATGCGACGATCACGACCGCGTAGGGAATCGTGAATTCCGGTGTCTGCGGGCGCCAGACGACGGTGTGGCTGTACACCCGGCCCCGACCGTCGCTGACCTGCCAGATGAGGTCGTCGGCCCCGCATGCGCGGCAGGCCCAGGCGGGGTCGAACTCCGTGTGCCCGCACGCCTGGCAGCGCTGGTAGCGCAGTTCTTTGGCGGCGCAGCCGTCCCAAAACGGCTGAGACACCGGCGTTGGCTCCGGCAGCGGGATGCCGGGGCGCTGTGGCTGCAGGACCGTCATGGGCGCTCACTTCCCAGCAGCACGACATCGGTGAAGAGCGCTCCCGCGCCCCCGTTGCTGCACAGCGCCACCTGCGCGTCGGGGATCTGGCGGCTGCGGCATTGCTTCTGCAGCTGGTGCACCCCGCGCGCGACCCGCTGGGTCAGCTGCACGACGCCGCCGCCATGGCTGTAGGACATCAACCCGCCGTCCGTCGTGATCGGGAATCGGCCGTCGGGTCCGATCCGGCCGTCCATGACGAAGTCGCCCCCTTCGCCCTCGGTGCAGAATTCGAATGCTTCGAATTGCCGGATGATTTCAAACGAGAACGGGTCATACAGCTCGCAGACGTCCACGTCGGCCGGCCGCAGTCCCGCCGCGGCGAACGCATTGCGGGCGGCGCGACGCCCAACGTAGCCGTTGGGGATGTCGCTGCCGCGCCCGGCGAGGTCCCAGCGCGGCGCGTGCCGGTAGGCGGGCCCCAGGCAGTCCAGGCCCCCGCCGAGGATGTACACCCCGCTGCCGGGGAGATCCGCGGCCCGGGCGGCGGTGGTGATCAGCAGCCCGCAACCGCCTTCCGAGGTCATCGCACAGTCCAGCAGACGGAACGGCTCGGCGATCATCCGCGACGACAACACATCCGCCGGAGTGAACGGGCCGCGGCCGTAGTAGACCGCCTCGAGGTTGACATGCCCGTTATTGCGGATGGTGGCGGCCACCTCCGCCATCTGCAGGGCCATCTGCTCTTCGGAGGTGCCGTAGCGATGCATGTGGCGCCGCGCGATCAGCGCGAATTCCGCCGCGGTGTACAGACCGAACGGGACCACGAACTCGTTGGCCGGCCGGGTCCACGGCGCGGTGGCGTTGCGCTGCGTGTACACTCCCGCCTCACCGTCGGCCAGCAGCACGGTGTGCGCGAGCCCGGTCGCAACCAGGCTGGCGGCCTGCAGGACTCCGGCGATGCCGCCCTTGGAGTTGGAGTTCCAGACCGGCCCGATGCCCAGTGCGTAGATCAGTTCGGCGGCGTGCTTGCTGAACACGGCGTCGACCTCGGTGGCCGCGACGCCGGCCTCGGCGAGCACGCCGCGGGCGGCCGCCAGCGTGATCGAGAACGCGGTGTGGCCTTTAAGCACCCGCGCTTGCCGGGTGTTGTATGCGGCGACGATGACGACGTCACGAAAAGGATGCTGGCTCACAGGTTTTGCGGCCTTTCGCCGACGACGCCGCGACGCCGCAGCTCGGCGATGCGGTCCGGGGTGAACCCCGCGACGCCTAGGAGCACCTCGTCGTTGTGTTGTCCGAGCATGGGTGCCGGCCGCGTGAACCACGGCCGGCGCAGGCCGGTGAGCCGAAACGGCAGACCCGGAAGCCGGTGGGTGCCGACGATCGGGTGATCGATCGCCTCGGCGAAACCTCTTGCGGCGAACTGCGGATTGTCTAACGCCTGCGCCGGTGGCACCACGTGTGCTGCCGGGATGCCCCGGGCGACAAGCGCTTCGGCGAGTCCCGCCGCGTCACGGTCGGCGCAAAAGGCCGCCAGCCGCCCGTCGATCACGTCGTGCGCGCGTCGCCTGCCCGCCGCGTCGGCCAGCTCGCGCGCCCGCGCCCAGTCGGGGTCAGACAGCGCCGCGCGCAGGGCCTGCCAGTGCTCATCGGTGGCGACGGCCAGCGCGAGCCACGCGTCGTCGCCCGGGCCGGCGCACCGATACAGGTTCTGCGGCGCGGCGACGGGCCCACGATTTCCCGCCCGAACCAGTTCGGCGCCGTAAGCGCCGTATTCGATGACCACCTCGGCGGAGATGTTCAGCGCGGTCTCGACCATAGGCACTTCGACGAACACGCCGCGGCCGAGCTCGTCGGTTCTCTCCAGTGCGGCCAGGGTGGCCACGACTGCGTGCAACCCGGCGACCGGATCACACGGTCCCTTCAGCACCATCGGTGCCGCATCGGGGTAGCCGGTCATCCAGGCCAGACCGGTTGCCTGTTCCATCGTCTGCGCGAATCCGGTGCGATCGCGCCAGGGACCATCGAGGCCGAACGCCGGCATCCGCACCAGCGTCAGCCTGCTGTTGACGCCCTGCAGCAGCTCCCAGGTGAGGCCGAAGTTGTCCAACACCCGCGGCGAATAGTTTTCGATCAGCACATCGGCCTGGGTGAGCAGCGCCAGCAGGGCCTCGCGCCCGTCGGGCCCCGACAGGTCGAGGGTGATGCCACGCTTTCCGGCGTTGGTGCCCTGAAACACCGCGCCCCATTCCCACCAGCCGTCCACGGTGGGCGGGCGGGTGGACGTGAACCGCATCCCGTCGGGACGCTGGGTGGATTCCACCTTGATGACGTCGGCGCCGAACGCGGCGAGCACCTGGGTGCCCGCGGGGCCGGCCCAGAATCCGGTCAGGTCCACCACCCGCAGGCCGGCCAGGGGCTCGGCGTCGGTTAGGTCCCCGGCCTGCGCCTGATGGGGACTCCACCGCACGCGGCCGGTGTCGGCACCCAACCGTGGCGCTCGCCGGGGGCCCTCGCCCGCGTCGCCGTCGACGAGGTAGGGCCGGCGCGGCTGGGAGAATCCTGACGGGTTGTCGACGAACACGCCACGCGCCACGAACTGCTGGTTGGCGGTGACCGTGCCCGGCGTGCCCAGCGGCGACACCGGGATGCGCAGCGCGCTGGCGATGTCTTCGATCGCCGCGGTGGGCAGCGTCGTGGTCCACTCTTCGATGATCTTCTGGAACTCGCTGTATCGGCCCTGGCGCAGCTTGGGATCGATGATCGTCTGGTCATCGAGCAGATCGGCTCGATCGATCATCAGCAGGAAGTCGCGGAACATCTGACCGGTGATGGTGCAGAAACCGACCCACCCGTCGGCGCTGCGCTCGACAGACGGAATCTCCACGGTGCGCCCGGTCGGCGGTTTTCCAGACAGGCTGGCGGTCAGCGGGGCGTACAGCGACATCGCCACGCACAGGCACTCGAGCATGGACATGTCGATATGCCGGCCGCGCCGGCCGTGACGCCGGGCCGCTGTGCGCAACACCAGCGCCGCGGCCCCCGCATAGCTCCCTGCGATCCACTCGCCGAGCTGGCCACCGGCGTGCACGGGCGCGCGGTCGGGAAACCCGCGGCCCCCGGTCGACCCGGCCAGGGCCTGCAGGGTGAACTCGGTCCACGGACGCTCCCGCCAGGGTCCGGACCGGCCGAACGGGGAGATCGACAAAACGTCGAGCAGGGGGAAATCGGACCGGATCACTTCGAGTTCGGCATCGCTGACGCCCGCCTCAACGAGCAGGTCGGCACGCGAAAGCAATTGCCGCACATAGGAGTCCGACGGGCCGCCGATGACCGATCGTTTCCCGGCGTTGAGGTAGCAGAACATCGCACCGTCCGTGTCGTGCAGGTCGGCGCCCGATGCGCTCCACCGCCGGTACTCGTCCCCCTGCCCCGTCTCGACCTTGACCACATCGGCGCCGGCGTCGGCGAGCAGCTTGGTGGCATACGGCCCGGCGATGCCCGTCGTGAAGTCGAGCACCCGGAAATCCCGCACGAGGTAGGGGTGGCGCGGCGGCACGATGGCTCCCACTATTTCGGAGCGGCAACGGCGTTGGACGGCTCAGCGGAGCCGGCCGGGCTGGGCCGCTGCGCGGCGGGATTGACCGGAATCCCGCCTTGGCGCTCGAGGTTTTCAGCGACTTCTTGTCGCCAGTATTGGTTCGGGCGCTCGGTGTCGAGTTCGAATTCGAAACGGTCGGTCATCTCCGGCGTGACATCCTCAACATCGACGTAGAACTGCTCATACCACCGGCGCAGCTGGTAGACGGGGCCGTCTTCTTCGGTCAGCAGCGGGTTGTCGATGCGGGCCTTGTGCTTCCAGATCTCGACATCTTGTAGGAAGCCGATCTCCACACCCTTGGCCGTGCCGCGGCCGATCTTTTGGGAAAGCTCCGGCGAGTGACCTGGTTGCTTCTTGACGATGACTCCCCACTGCAAGACGAAACTCGTTGGGTTGACTGGGTAGTGGCAGTTGATCAGCACCGACTCGCTGTTGGCCCTCCCGTGCGAGCCGTGCAGCCAGTTGATCATGTAGGCCGGCCCGTAATAGGTGGCCTCCGAGCGGTTCATCGGCTGCTCTGCGCCGGCGGCCTCGGTGTAGTTGGATCCCAAAACGATGTCACCGCGGCCCGTCGACTTCATATATTGGCTGGCCAAATGACCCTCGAAGATGTTCTTGAAGTACGTCGGAAACGAGTAGTGCACGTAGAAAAAATGCGCCATATCGACGATGTTGTCGATGATTTCGCGGCAGTTCGCGCCTTCGATCAGGACCGAGTTCCAGGTCCAATCCGTCCATTCGTCGCTGAATACGGCGTCGATCCGCGGAATGGTCACCCCGGGCGGCGGCGGATTGCCCTGGGGATCGTGATAGACGAACAGCTGTTTGTTCTCCTCCAGCACCGGCCACGCCTTGGTCCTGGCCAGCCGCGGTACGCGCCGGGCGTAGGGAATCTGCACGCAGCGTCCCGAACCCGACCAGCGCCAGTCGTGAAACGGGCAGGCCACCTCATCGCCCTTGATCGTGCCCGTCGCGAGGTCGCCGCCCATGTGCCTGCAGTACGCGTCGAGCACGTGCAGCGTCCCTGCGCTGTCGGCGAAGACCGCGAGCTTCGTCCCGAACGCGTGCACCGCGTGCGGCTCACCGTCGCGGAAGGCATCGCCAAGCCCCAGACAGTGCCAACCCCGTGCGTACCGGTCCGGCGGGGCTTGCGCCTCGATCGAGCGGACAGCCGCCGAGTCCACTGACGCCATCACTCCTCCGCAGTTCGTAGTCGAACACATTGGTGGGCGGGCTGGTGCCGGCTCACAGTCATCCTGGTCAGCGTCCTCGGGGCGCAACAGACGCGCTTTCCGCTCATCGGAAGCCGACCGCGGCGGCGGGACACACCGAGCGGTTGCGCATCCGGGGCATTCCCGAGACGGCGTACCAGACGTCGGCGGCCCCGGTGCGTACGGCGGCGACCAGGGCATCGGTGCGAACGGATTTCGTCGGACCACACAATGACAAGGCGACAGGGCCCCGATCGTCGTGGACATCGACAGCCGCTGCGACGACGGTGATCCCCAGCGCGCAGCCCTGCGCATCCACCGCCACACCGCCGCGGTCGCGGACCCGCTGCAGTTCACGCTCCAGGTGTGCGCGCGAGCGAACGCTGTAGCAGGTCGGCGGTGCCTGGAAGGTCAGCTCCGGCCAATCCTCGGGCGCTATCGCGCCCAGCAGCGCAAGGCCGGGGGCGGTCAACTCAGCCCGCTGACGCCCGCCGACGCCCCACGACGGATCTGTCTTGGGCCACAGGCCGACGCGTTCCAGATGGAGGATCTCCGAACCCACCAGAGTGCTCAGGTACGCCGTACAGCCTGTCTGCCGATGCAGCCTGGTCATTACCGGCAGCGCCGCTTCGTGCACACCGCGCTGGCGGACCACCTGCGACCCCAACTCGAACATCCGTATCCCGAGCGCGTACTCGAAGCCGCAGCGCTCGACCCAGCCCAGTCCCACCAGGCGTTGCAGGATGCGATGGGTCGATGACGGCGGCAGATTCGATCGTCGCGCCACCTCGGCGAGGGTGAGAGGTCGCTGACCGACGAAGGCGTCCAACACCGTCGAGACGCGGTCGATCATCGCGGCGGGCGCCTCTTGGATCTGCGTCGTTGCCATGTATACCTCCGACTCCCAGCCTTGTCATAGTCTGACTGTGTGGCATAATCTGACACGTGAGTCTAAGCACATTATTGCCGCTGTGTAAAGCAGCTCACATGGGGTCAGCACAGAAGCCCGTACCGAACTGGCCCACTCGCGTATCGCCGTAGGCGGGTTAGTGTTGAGTAGAGCTAAGGAAGCAAGGGGACCCAGTGACCAGATTGGCCAGGCGGTCATTGACCGAGCGACGCGCCGAGGAACTCAGGCTAGAGATTGCCATCACGGCACGAGATCTCTTCGTCGCTGACGGAGACACCTCAGCAACCGTCGAACGGATCTGCGAGATCGTCGGCATTGCTCCGCGCACCTTTCACCGGCACTTTCCGGTCAAAGAAGACGTCATCATGCCGCTCTTGGGCAGCTTTGGAGAAGTCAGCCTCGAAGTTCTAGAACAGTCCTCCCCCGACGCCGACCCGATTGACACGCTGGTCCATGCATTCACCACCGAAGTCGCCGAACGTCACGTCGAGGAATTCGACCGCAAGTTCATGACGCTCATCGTCAAAGACGCCCAGTACCGTCTGCGCTGGCTGGACTGGGGTGAAAAACTCTGCGAACCGGTCACCGAGTTCCTCGCCCGTCATTTCGATCTGGGTGAGGACCCGTTCCTGCGTGCCCTGCCCGCTCGCCTGATCATCGAGACCGGACGCCAGGTGTACATCCGGTGGGTGGAGTCCGGGGACTTCGCCGAGCTGGGAGCGTCACACCGGGCGGGGATGCGGATGATCTTGGCCAGCCTGCGACGACGCGAATACGCGGTCCAGCGCCCCTCGGCGAAGAAAAGCGGGTAGCAACATCTCCAGCCGGTCTCCCAACAGGTAGAACCTGGCGTTGTGCAAGACACGACGGCGTCGTAGCGTCCCGGCGTGTCCCACACACCCGACGCCGTCACCCATTCGTTCGACGTGCACCCCATGAGAGCTAGCGACGTCACACGCTGGGCCAGGCAAGCGGATGTCGTTGTCGCGGGCTACGGCATCGCCGGCGTCTGTGCCGCTATCGAAGCGGCCCGCGCCGGCGCCGACGTGCTCATTCTTGAACGCACCGGAGGCTGGGGCGGCGCCGCGGCCTTATCAGGCGGATTCATCTACCTCGGCGGCGGCACGCCGCTGCAGACCGCTCTGGGCTTCCACGACTCGCCCGACAACATGGAGGCGTTTCTGCTAGCAGCGGTGGGCCCCGGCGCCGACCGCGCAAAGATCGGCCACTACTGCCGCGGCAGCGTCGAACATTACAACTGGCTCGTCGATTGCGGGGTCCCGTTCAGGGCGGCGTTTTGGGCCGAACCCGGCTGGGAGCCGCCGCACGACGAGGGCCTGATGTACTCCGGCGGGGAGAACGCGGCGCCATTTAACACGATTGCCAACCCGGCCCCCCGCGGGCATCTGCCGCAGATGGCCAACAAACGCACCGGGGAGAAGGGCGCCGGTTACATGCTGATGAAGCCGCTCGCCGACATCGCCGAAAAGCTAAGTGCCCAAGTCGAATACGATATCCGGCTGCGGCGACTGATCATCGACGACGACGGACGAGTGGTCGGCATCATCGCAACGCAATACGGTGAGGAACTCGCGATACGCGCCGAGCGCGGCGTGGTGCTGGCCACCGGCAGCTTCGCGTACAACGACAGCATGGTCCAGGCGTATGCCCCGCGCTTGATCGGGCGGCCCGCGGCTGCCATCGAGGAGCACGACGGCATCGGCATCCGCGTCGCCCAGGCGCTCGGCGCCGACATCGCCCACATGGATGCCACCGAGGTCGCGTTCTTGGCCGATCCACGGATGGTGGTCCGCGGCATTCTGGTCAACGGCCGCGGGCAGCGTTTCGTCCCCGAGGACACCTATCCGGGCCGGATCGGACAGGCCACGCTCATTCAGCAGGACAACGAGGCCTACCTGATCATCGACGAAGAGTCGCTGGAGCAGGCGTTGGCCAGCGAGACCGGCATGCCGGGTGCCCGGCCCCCGACATGGGTGGCAGAATCCGTCGAAGAACTCGAGGCTGAGATCGGGCTGCCGCCAGGCGCGCTGCAAGCGACAGTGGCCGTTTACAACCGGCATGCCATCCACGACTCGGATCCTCTACTCGGCAAGAAACCCGAATGGGTCAAGCCCATTGGGAGACCGCTGGCGGGCTACGACTTGCGCGGGTGCACGGCCGGTTTCACGCTGGGCGGGTTGAAAACAGATCTCGATTCCCGGGTGATGCACGTCTCGGGGAAGCCGATTCCTGGACTGTACGCAGCGGGCCGCTGCACGTCGGGCATCTGCACGGGCGGGTATGTCAGCGGAGCTTCACTGGGTGACGGCAGCTTCTATGGTCGCCGCGCCGGTATGGCGGCGGCCAAGGACTGAGGTTGTTCTCAGACTGGTTCCGATCGCACTCGGTCAGTCGGGTTCGCCGGGGATCGTGATGAACCGCGCGTCGGCCTCCGCTATCACGTCATCGCCGCCCCGAATCGATCCTGCTGCATGAACTTTCCGACCCTCGACCGCTTTGATGGTGCCGTGCAACTGAAGTTCGGTGCCAATGTTGACCGCTCGAAGAAACCGAACGTCGAGTTTGACGGTGAATGCCCGGATTTCCTGCGCCTGAACGAGCGTGCTCAACAGCGCATCCAGCATCGCCGCGACGAATCCGCCATGGAGTATCCCCGGCGGACCTTCGAACAGCGCGGTAGTCATCACAGTCGCTGTGGCCTCGGCTCCGGACACACTGATTCGCAGGGGTATGCCCATGGGGTTGTGCGTGAAGACTTCCCATGGTTCACCGCCACGTAACCGTGCGATGGCGCCGCGATCCAGGTGCTCTCGCCGTCCGGTGGTCCGCACCCGTGCAGCAAGCATTTTGCTCGCCCGGTTCACCAGCTGAGTCGCTTGATGCATCGTCGGCGCATCGACGTCGCTGATCGACGCGGCCACCATGAGTGCCCTGACGGCTGTCACCAGATCTCTTGAGGCCGAGAGCACCTCACGCATACCGGCGTCGCCCATCAGTCAAGCCCTGAACCGTTTAAGGTATGAGAGCAACCGATAAGCTGGGACAGCTTTCGGCCAATCGCGAGCGCGGAAATAGGCGTCCGATCCGCCATCGACGAAGATAACGCTTCCGCATAAGAAGTCCGCAGAATCTGAGAGCATGAAGCAGACCCAGTCGGCCAGCTGCCCTGCGTCGCCGTAGCCTCCGATGGGGATTGGGAATGATCGAACGGCCTTCGCCTCCTGCGGGTTCGACAGCTGCTCTTCCAGAAGAGGCGTCAAGATTGCTCCCGGAGCGAGAGCGTTCAGGCGGATACCCGAACCCGCCCACTGGGGCGTCACCGCGTTGAGCCGGACCCAGTGGCTCACGGCGATCTTGGACGCGGCATACATCAGCGCCGGAGCGATCCTGCCGAAGAAGCGCACAGAGCGCACCGCCTTCTGGGGGTCATGCGCAAGCAACGCACGCACGGTGCGCCGCGGAACCGCGGGTGTCGTGGTTGTGGAGTTGCTCGAAAACACGACGACCTTCGCTCTCGGAGTGGCGGCTAGAGCCGGCCGCCACGCGTCCAGCAGATCGACGACTCCGAAGTAATTGACCGCGGCGATCTGACGCGGGCGGTCGGGTTGCCGGGCCGGGCCGAGACCTGCTGCGAGGACGGCGCCGTCCAGTGCGGCATCCGAGGCCTTCAGAACGCGATCCGCCGCTTCCTTTCGCCCGTCCGGCGTCGACAAGTCGGCGACGATGTCGGCGGACTTGAT
>NZ_DATFYW010000183.1:0-30183 GCF_035314905.1 Mycobacterium sp. | reverse complement strand
AGCCGGGTGACGATCGCGCGGAAGTCCTCGGTCGAAAACGACTGCTCCTCGGCGGTGTTCGCGTAGTCGAGGGTCGCGAGCACGGCCTTCTCGAGGTGGATGTTGAGCAGCCGCTTGGTGGCCTCGACGGCCTGGCGCGGCAACTCCATGATGCGTTTCGCGCACGCCATCGCCTCGGCCACGGGATCGGCGACCACGTGGTTGGCCAGTCCCATCTGGACCGCTTTCTCGGCCGAGATCCGGGCGCCGGTCAGCGCGTACTCCTTGGCCCACAGCAGGCTGGTGTGCAACGGCCACGTCAGCGGGCCGCCGTCGGCGGCGACCAGACCGACCTGCACGTGCGGGTCGGCGAGGTAGGCGGTTTCGGCCATGTAGACGATGTCGCTCAGGGCGACCAGGCTGCAGCCCAGGCCCACCGCCGGGCCGTTGACGGCCGCGATCACCGGAATGCGGCAGCGCGCCATGCCGAGAACGATCTCGCGGCCGTGCAGGATGGTCTTGGCGCGCAGGTCGGCGTCTCGTGCCAGCTCGTCGAGGTAGGCGAAGTCGCCGCCCGCGGAGAACGCCCGCCCGCGCCCGGTCAGCACCGCGGCACGCGCGCCGCGGTCCTCGTTCAGGCGTGGCCACAGCCACGCCAGCCCGCAGTGCAGCGCGTCGTCGACCGCGTTGAGCGCGTCCGGGCGGTTCAGCGTCACAATGCGCAGATCGCCGTCGGCCTGGACGTCGATTTCTTTTGGCATGTCGTACATTTCAGTTTCCTTTGCTCTTCTTGCAAGCGCTCATCGGTCTGCCAATCCCAGGATTCGCGACGCGATGATGTTCTTCTGGATCTGCGACGTCCCGCCCATCACGCTCTGGGCGCGGCTGTACAGATAGGCGCTGAGCAGTTCGGGGTCGCGGGTGCCGCCGACGGCCACCGCCGCGTGGCCGACCGATTGCTCCACCCACGTCATCAGCAGCTTGTCCAGCGAGCCCTCGGGCCCGTGCGAGACGCCGTCGAGCTGTTCGGACAGCCGCCGGCGCACATGCAGCCGCAGCATCTCGCTCTGGACGGCGGCCCAGGCCAGCTCCTCGGGCACATCATCGTCGACCCGCGATGCCAACTGCCGCACCAGCTTCCCGTACCTGGCCGAATAGCCCAGCGTGGACGGTTCGCGTTCGTGGCCGACCACCGTCATCGCGAGCGCCCAGCCCTCCCCCGGCGCGCCGACCATCTGCTCGGCGGGCACCGACGCGCCGTCGAAGAGCACCTGGCCGAATTCGGTGGTGACGCGGTTGATCATGCGCAGCGGCCGCTGCACCACGCCCGGCTGCTTCATCGAGACGACGAACGCCGAAATGCCGCGGTGGCGAGGCGCATCCGGATCCGTGCGGGCCAGCAGCAGACACCAGTCGGCGACATCGGAGTAGCTCGTCCAGATCTTGTGCCCGTCGATCACATAGTCGTCGCCCCGGCGCGTCGCCGTCGTTTTCAGCGACGCGAGATCCGACCCCGCGTCGGGCTCGGAAAAGCCCTGGCACCAGCGCTCGGTGCCGTTGATCATGCCGGGCAGGAACCGCTGCCGCAGCCGGGCGCTGCCGTGCCGGCCCAGGCCCACCACCAGATACCCGAGGCTGGGCCGCGGCGGCGCGCCGGCCCGCGCCAGTTCCTCGTCGAGGATCACGTCATAGACCGGCGGCAGCTCGTGGCCGCCGTACTCGCGTGGCCAGGAGAGCCCGAAGAACCCCGCCTCGTAGAGTGCCCGATGCCACTCGCCCTGGCGGGCCCAATAGTCGTCGCCCGACGCCGCAAACCCCCGCGCGCGCTGCTGCAGCCAGGCCCGAAGCCGGTCCCGGAACGCCGCCTCGTCCGGCGAATCACGAAAGTCCAACGTTGATCTCCCTCAAACTCACCGGCCACAGCTCGGTCGATGTCAGGGCCCGGCGCAAGAACACATGCGCCAGGCATTCCCAGGTGTTGCCGATCCCGCCGTGGACCTGGATGGAGGTTTCGCACACCGTCCTGGCGGCGCGGGCGCAGTAGATCTTCGCGACCTTCGCCGCGGCCACCGCCTCGGCGGGGGCGAACTCGTCGACGGCCCACGCCGCGTGCCGCAACACGCTCTCCGACCCCTCGATCAGGGCCAGAGCCTCGGCCAGCAGGTGGCCGACCGCCTGATACGAGCCGATCGTGTTGCCGTACTGCCGGCGGATCTTCGCGTAGTCGCACGCCAAAGCGTGTGCGCCGCGGGCTGTCCCGACCAGATCGGCGGTCGTGATGACCAAGGCCAGCGCCCGCCAGCGCCCGGCGTGTTCGGCCCCGACGTCGCCGAGCGGCTCCAGCGGGTCGAGTACTTCGGCGGTGCTGCGGGTCAGGTCCGCGCCGGCGAGGTGTTCGCCGACCGCGCCGGCGGCGACCCTGCCCCGATCGAGCACGAGCGCACGCCGAGCGCCCCGCGCATCGGTTGCCACACCGTCCACGGCGATCGTGGACCCCTGCGCATCGGCGCCCAGACGGCGGGCCAGATCATCGGCGAGGACGGGACCCAGGAACGGCACATCGACGAGCCCACGCCCGAATTCCTCTGCCACGACGGCCACTTCGACGCCGGAGGCGCCGTCGGATCGCAGGGACCGCCAGCCGGTCACGTGGATCGCCTTCTCCAACCGGCTTATCCGGTTGTCGTCGGAAAGGTCGTTGACCGAGCCCGGGCCGAGGTCGTCGGCCAGTTTCGCGGCCGCATCACGCAGTTGCCGCTGCTCAGTTGTCAGACGGACGTCCATATTTCTCCTGGAGAGATCGGCGCAACACCTTCCCGGACGGCAGACGGGGAATCTCGTCGACGAAGATCACGCGGCTCAGCCGCTTGTACGAGGCGAGCCTGTCGGCGACCAGCCCGGTCAGTTCGCCGGCGGGCACCGGGGCGGTGACCGCGACCGCCGCGACGACGGCTTCCCCGTCGGCGGAGTCGGAAGCGCCGAACACCGCACAGTCCCTGACGGCCGGGTGACCGTGCAGCACGGCCTCGATTTCGGCGGGGGCGACCTGGAATCCGCGCACCTTGATCATTTCCTTGCACCGGCCGGTGATGCGCAACCAGCCGTCGCCGTCGAGACGGCCCACGTCACCGGTGCGGTACCAGCCGTCGCACAACGCATTTGCCGTGTCCTCGCCGGGCAGGTAACCGGCCATCAACGAGTCCGACCGCGCCTGGATCTCGCCGATCTGTCCCGCAGCGACCGGCTCCCCGGTGTCCAACGACACCACCCGCACGCTGACACCCGGCACGGGACGCCCCACCGTGTCCAGCCGGGCTCCTTGGAGCTCATTGCAGGCGACGACCGGTAACTCGGTGGTCCCGTACGCGGTCAGGAAGCCCACCCCGGTGCGACGGTTGACGGTCTCCGCGACACTCGCGGTCACCGGCGTGGCACACCACACGATGTACCGCAGCGAGGACAGGTCGAAGGATTCCAGTCCGGGGTGTTTCGCCAGCGCCAGCGCGATCGGCGCGACGGCCATCGCGATCGTGATCCGGTCGGACTCGATGTGCCGGAGCATCTCGTCGACGTCGAAGCGCCGATGCAGCCGGACGCGGGCACCGGCGTCGAGCGCGGTCATGATGTTGAGCAGCCCGAGGATGTGGGAAGGCGGCGTGACGACCTGAATCCGATCGTGCGCCGTCATCTGCAGCGCGGTGCGCCAGTGCCGGATCGCGGCGCGGAACGAAGCGTGGGTGTGCCGGACCGCTTTCGGCATGCCGGTGGTGCCGGAGCTGAAGACCAACAGCGCGTCGGTTTCCGGGCGGGGCCTGCCGAACGCCCCCTGCGCCCCGTCGACGGGCTCGTCCAGGTGCAGCATCGGCATGGACCCGGCCAGCACCGGGTGGTCCCCGACGGCGTCGAACGGGTTCGTCAGCGACAGGGCGTGGTTCACCTCGCTGTGCTTCCACGCCGGGCTCAGGAGCACGACCGCCGCGCCAAGCCGCCAGATCGCGAGCACCGCCGCCACGAACTCCGGACGGTTCGACGACATCAGCGCGACCCGGTGCCCGGCCCGCACCCCGCGCCGGCGCAGCGTTGCGGCCAGTCCGCCGGCCAGCGCATCGAGCTGCGGGCGACTGTACCGGCGTTCCGCGAACGCAAGGGACATCGGGAGGATCCTACCCGTCCGTTGAGAACATCATTCTCCATTTGATAGAATCAGCATACCAAAGGAGGGGATGTGGGGATCGCCAACGTGTTTCACCGGGCCACGGTGGCCCGGATCGTCAAGGAGACCGCCGACGCGCGCACGTTCGTGCTGGCCCCGCACGAAAAGCCCTTCCCGTATCGCGCCGGCCAGTACTGCACCTTCCGGGTGAGGGTCGACGGCGAGGAGCTGTATCGCTCCTACTCGATGTCGAGCGCGCCCGAGACCGACTCCGAGTTGGCCACCACCGTCAAGCGGGTGCCGGGCGGCAAGGTCTCCAACTGGATGCTCGACAACCTGGGGGAAGGCGACGAGGTGACAATCACCAGGGCCGCGGGGACGTTCTGCCTGGACTCGACATCCGCGCCCCTGC
Organism: Mycobacterium sp.; assembly: GCF_035314905.1. Taxonomy (GTDB): domain Bacteria; phylum Actinomycetota; class Actinomycetes; order Mycobacteriales; family Mycobacteriaceae; genus Mycobacterium. Next base: position 25,639 of record NZ_DATFYW010000183.1, on the reverse strand, counting down.
TGGGGTTCGCGGGCGGCAGCGGTGTCACCCCGATCCTGTCGCTGACCAAGAGCGCCCTTGCCGCCACCGACCGGCAGGTGCGGCTGCTGTGCGCCGACCGCGATCGTGCGTCGGTGATCTTCGACACGGCGATCTCCGAGCTGGTCCACCGCTACCCCGGCCGGCTGGACGTGGTCCGCCACCTCGACGCCGAGCGCGGGCTGCTCGACGCGGCGGGCGTCGTCGAGTTCGTCGGCGCGGACGCCGACGCCGACTGCTACGTGTGCGGCCCGGAGGGCTTCATGACGGTCGTGAAGTCCGCACTGCCGGGACCGGGGCGGGTGTTCGTCGAGAACTTCGATGCGGTGCCGCAGTCCCCGGCCGCGCCCCGCGAGCACCAACCGGCGTCCGGCGGGACGGTGACGATCCGGCTGGACCGCAAGACGGTGTCGGTGGGACGCGTGCCCAACGAGACCCTGCTGGAAAGCGCCCGGCGCGCCGGGCTGGCGCCGCCGTTCAGCTGCGAGGCCGGCAACTGCGGCACCTGCATGGCGCGACTGACCGACGGACATGCGACGATGCGGGTCAACGACGCGCTGACCGAGGACGAGGTCGCCGACGGATACGTGCTGACGTGTCAGGCCGTACCCGACAGCGAGTCGGTCACCGTGGTTTACGACGGCTGAGACAGCACGTCGTCGTGCTCGCCGAGGCCAGGCGGCGGCCGGTAGTCCGGCGTGTAGCCGGCGACGCGGATCGGGCTGCCGACCAGGCGGAATTCTCCCGCCGTCACGACCACTTCCGGCGTGGCCGCGAGCGCCTCGGGCAGGGTCCGCACCGCGGCCGCCGGAATTCCGAGCGGACGCAACCGCGATTCCCAACCCTTGGCCGTGTCGGCGGCCAACGCCGCCGCGACGACGGCGAGCACCTCGTCGCGGCGGGCGGCGCGTTCGGCCATCGTCGCAAAGCCGTCGATGTCCGCCTCCGCGGCAAAGGATTTCCAGAACCCGTCGTGGGTGATGAAAAGCGCGAGATAGCCCTCGGCTGTCGAAAAAAGTTGTGCGGGAACGTAGTACGAGTGTGCGCCGAACGGCAGCCGGCGCGGCTCGATGCCGTCGTTGAGGTAGGCCGATGCGCGGTAGTTCAGTTGCGAGAGCATGACGTCGCGTAACGACACGTCCACCTGACCGCCACGGCCGGAGATGATCTGGGCCAGCAGCCCAAGCGCGGCCGCCAGCCCGGTCGAGTTGTCGGCCGACGAGTAGCCGGGCAGGATCGGCGGCCCGTCCGGATCGCCGGTCAGCGCGGCGATACCGGTGGCCGCCTGGATCACGTAGTCGAACGCGGGATCGTCACCCCCGTCCAACCCGAAGCCCGTCATGGCGACGCAGACGATCCTGTCGTTGAACCGTCGCAGCGCTGCGTAGGTGAGCCCCAGCCGGTGAATCACCGACGGTTTCATGTTGACCAGCAGGGCGTGCGCCGTTGCGACGAGCTCCCCCAGCCGGCGCCGGCCGGTCGCGGAATTCAGGTCCAGGCACACGCTGCGCTTGCCGCGGTTGAGGCTGGCGAAGTAGCTCGGGCCGACCTGCCGCGAGATCTCGCCGCCGGGCGGCTCGACTTTGACGACCTCCGCGCCGAGGTCGGCGAGCATCATCGTGGCGTACGGGCCCGCGAGCATCGTGCCGACCTCGACGATCCTGATGCCGGCCAGGGGGCCGGGCGTCATCGCACCTGGACGGCGAGCTGAGAAATCACGTCGCGGGTGCGACGCTTGGACGCGACCAGCTCGTCACGGTCATCGCCGATCGGCAACAGCCGCACCGACAAATCGGTCACGCCGGCATCGGCGAACCGGCGGAACCGCGCCAGGATCGCCTCCTCGTCGCCGGCCGCGCAGATGTCGCCGACATCGGCGGCCTCACCGCGATCCAGCAGCTGCTGATAGTTCGGCGAGTATTCGGCCTCGCCGAGGATCCGGTTCGCGCGCTCACGCGCCGCGTCGACTTGCGAGGGCTTGCACAGGCACACCGGGATGCCCGCGACGATGCGGGGGGCCGGCCGGCCGGCGTTGTCGGCGGCCTTGGTGATCCGGGGCGCGATGTGGTCGGCGATGGCGCGTTCGTCGGCCATCCACAGCACGGTTCCGTCGGCGTGTTCGCCGGCGATCCGCAGCATCACCGGACCGAGCGCGGCGATCAGCACCGGCAGGGGTGCAACGGGGCCGAGGTCCAGCGGGTTGTGGACGGTGAACGTCTCGTTCTCCACGTCGACCGGTCCCGGCCCGTGCAGCGCGGCCTCGAGGACCTCGACGTAGTCGCGCGTGTACGCGGCCGGCCGCTCGTAGGGAAGCCCGAGCATGTCCCGCACGATCCAGTGGTGCGACGGGCCGACGCCGAGCGCGAGCCGGCCGCCGGTAGCGGCATGGGTGGACAACGCCTGGCGCGCCAACGCGATCGGATGCTGCGCCTGCAGCGGGATGACCGCGGTGCCGAGCTCGATGCGCGAGGTCCTGGTGCCCATCAACGCGACCGTCACCATCGCGTCGAAGTCGCCCGGAATCTGCGGAATCCAGGCGGTGTCCATGCCGGCGGACTCGGCCCACTCGACGTCGGCGAGCATTCCTTCGGCCTTACGGGCGGTGTCGCGCCGCTCGGGCCCGATCATCACTCCGACGCGCACGATTCCTCCACGGATTGCGATGTCAGCGCGCGGATTTCGCGCACGAGAACGTCAAGCGGCGTGCCGGTGGGAAACACCGCGGCAGCACCCGCGGACAGCAACTTCGGGACGTCGGCCTGCGGTATCGTGCCGCCCACCACCACGGCTATGTCCCCGGCGTCGGCTTCGCGCAAGGCCTGCACAACCCGTGTCGTCAACGCGACGTGCGCGCCGGACAGGATGCTCAGGCCCACCACCGCGACGTCTTCCTGCAGGGCTATCGAAACGATGTCTTCGATGCGCTGACGGATGCCGGTGTAGATGACCTCGAAGCCGGCGTCGCGCAGGGTCCGCGCGACGATCTTCGCGCCGCGGTCGTGGCCGTCGAGACCGGGCTTGGCCACCAGAATTCGAGCTGTCATCTAGAACACCACCGGTTGGCAGAACTCGCCCCACACCGCCTTGAGGGCGGAGACCATTTCGCCGACGGTGCAGTAGCTGTTGGCGCACTCGACCAGCGGATGCATCAGGTTGTCGCTGCCTTCGGCGGCCCGCGAGAGGGTGGCAAGGCTCGCGCGAACGGCTGAGCCGTCGCGCTCCGCCCTGACTTTGGCCAGCCGCTCGAGCTGAAGGTCGCGGCCCTCGGCGTCCAGTTCGTAGGTCGAGATCTCGGGTGGCGGCTCCGGGGTCACGAACTTGTTGACACCGACGACCGGGCGCGTACCGTCCTCGATCTCCCGGTGGATCCGGAAGGCCTCGTCGGCGATCAGACCCTGCAGGTAGCCGTCCTCGATGGCCCTGACCATTCCGCCGTGCGCCTCCAGGTCGGCCATGATCTCGACGATGCTGGCCTCGGTCGCGTCGGTCAGCGCCTCGACGAAGTAGGAGCCGCCGAGGGGGTCCGCCACGCTCGCCACGCCCGTCTCGTAGGCCAGGATCTGCTGGGTGCGCAGGGCCAGGGTGGCCGACTCCTCGCTGGGCAGCGCGAACGGCTCGTCCCAGGCCGCCGTGAACATCGACTGCACGCCGCCCAGGACCGACGCCAGCGCCTCGTAGGCCACCCGGACGAGGTTGTTCTGCGCCTGCGGGGCGTAGAGCGACGCGCCGCCGGAGACACAGCCGAAGCGGAACATCGAGGCCTTGTCGGTGCCGGCGCCGTAGCGCTCGCGCACAATGGTCGCCCAGCGGCGGCGGCCGGCGCGGTACTTGGCGATCTCCTCGAAGAAGTCGCCGTGGGTGTAGAAGAAGAACGAGATCTGCGGCGCGAACTCGTCGATCGTCATCCGGCCGCGCTGAACCACCGTGTCGCAGTAGGTGACGCCGTCGGCGAGCGTGAACGCCATCTCCTGCACCGCGTTGGCGCCGGCATCGCGGAAGTGGGCACCAGCCACCGAGATCGCGTTGAACTTGGGCACCTCCGCCGCGCAGAACTCGATCGTGTCGGCGATCAGCCGCAGCGACGGCTCCGGCGGCCAGATCCACGTCCCCCTCGACGCGTACTCCTTGAGGATGTCGTTCTGGATCGTCCCGGTGAGCCCGGCGCGCGGGACCCCCCTGCGCTCGGCGGCCGCCACGTAGAAGGCCAGCAGGATCGCCGCTGTCCCGTTGATCGTGAAGCTAGTGCTGATCTTGTCGAGCGGGATGCCGTCGAACAGGATCTCCGCGTCGGCCAGGGTGTCCACCGCCACGCCGACGCGGCCGACCTCCTCACCCACCTCCGGGTCGTCGGAGTCGAAGCCGCACTGGGTGGGCAGGTCAAGCGCGACCGACAGCCCCGTTCCGCCCTGGTCCAGCAGGTAGCGATAGCGACGGTTGGACTCCTCGGCGGTGCCGAACCCCGAGTACTGGCGAAACGTCCACAGCTTGCCCCGGTAACCGGTTGCGAAGTTTCCCCGGGTGAACGGAAAGCTGCCGGGGGCGGGCGGCTCGCCGCTTCGGTCCCGGGCTCCGTAGACCGGCTTGAGGGGGATGCCGGAGGGCGTGTGGGTTGCGTTATCCATCAGTGAATAACGTACTTGCAAAAAAAGAGAATGCCAATACCATCTGTTGCGACGACCAGCGAGGAGGGACGGCGCAGGGGATGGGGTCCGAGCAGCTCAGCACGCTGACCGACCGCACGGTGGTCAGCCGCGTTATCCGGCTCGCCATCGGCATGGCCGCCGCCGGGCAGGGCGCCAGCGTGGTCCCGCCGGCCCCGCACCCGCGGCTGCCGGCGGCTACGACCTGTCCCGCTACGGGGGTGGAGCGCAGCCCATACTGGACCTGTTCATCGGCTGATCGAGGCAGAAGGCGACCGTGACAGAGCGCACCGTGGTTCAGCGCGGCCTGTGGTTCGAGGAATTCGAAACCGGCGTGCGGTATCTGCACCGGCCCGGCCGCACCATCACCGAGGCCGACAACGTGCTGTTCACCACGTTGACGATGAACACGCAGGCGTTGCACCTCGACGCCGCGTTCGCCGAGACGGCGCCGCCGTATCACCAACGTCTGGTCAACTCGATGTTCACGTTGTCGACGCTGGTCGGCCTGTCGGTTGCCCAGCTCACCCAGGGCACGATCGTGGCGAACCTCGGTTTCGCCGACATCGCGTTCCCGCACCCGCTGTTCCACGGCGACACCCTGTACGCCGAAACGGTGGTCACCGACAAGCGCCTGTCGCGCAGCCGCCCGGGTGAGGGCATCGTGACGTTTCTGCACACCGGCCGCAACCAGCACGGCGACGTCGTCGCGACCGCGACCCGCAAGACGCTGGTGCGGAAGAAGCCCGACGCGGCGGCCGGCGAATGAGCCTGCAGCCGGCCGGACCCGCCTGGCTGTTCTGCCCGGCAGATCGTCCCGAGCGCTTCGCCAAGGCCGCCGCCGTCGCCGACGTGGTCATCGTCGACCTCGAAGACGGGGTGGCGAGCGCCGACAAGCAAGCCGCCCGCGCGGCCGTGGCGGCCACACCGCTGGACCCGACCAGAACGGTGGTACGCATCAACGCCGCCGGCACCGCCGAGCACCACGCCGACCTCGAGATGTTGGCGCGCACCGGGTACACGACGGTGATGCTGCCGAAATCCGAGTCGGCGCAGCAGATCGGCGCGTTGGCGCCGCTGGACGTGATCGTGCTGATCGAGACGCCGCTGGGCGCGGTCAATGTCAGCGAGTGCGCGCGCCGGGACAACGCCATCGCCGTGATGTGGGGCTCCGAAGACCTGTTCGCCGCGCTCGGCGGGACGGCCAACAGGCGTTCCGACGGAACGCTGCGCGACGTGGCGCAGCACGTGCGGTCCGCGTCGCTGCTGGCGGCGAAGGCCTATCACCGGCTGGCGCTGGATTCCGTGTACCTCGACATCAAGGATCTCGACGGACTGCGCGCCGAAGTCGACGACGGCGTCGCGGTGGGCTTCGACGCCAAAGTCGCCATTCATCCCGCCCAGATCCCGGTCATTCGCGACGGCTACGCCCCGACTGCACAGCAGCTGACATGGGCGCGAAAAGTCCTGGCCGCCGCGCAGAATCAGCGCGGGGTGTTCGAGTTGGACGGCATGATGGTCGACATGCCCGTGCTGCGGCGCGCCGAGCGCATCATCAGAAACGGTGGCGATGAGCCACGGGAATGAGCCCGCCTGGCGCCGCTTCGCCGCCGCCGCGGCCCGGCGCCACGGCGCGCCGCAGGGTGACTACCCGGAGCTGTGGCAGTGGTCGGTCGACCATCCGGCGCGATTCTGGCGGGTGGTGTGGGACTTCTTCGATGTGCGCGGCCCCGGCGGCAGCGCACCCGCCGACGGGGATGCCGGTGTGCTGGCCGACGCGTCCATGCCCGGCGCCGTGTGGTTCCCCGGCGTGGAGCTGAACTACGTCGATCAGGTTCTCCGCCAGGCGCACCAGAGGTCGCCGGCGATCATCGGGGTCGACGAGGACGGCGCCCGGACCGAAATCAGCTGGACGGATCTGCCCGGTCGGATCGGGGCGGCCGCGGCCGCGCTGCGCCGGGTCGGCGTGGGGCCCGGCGACACCGTCGCGGCGTACCTTCCGGACATCGCAGAGGCGATGGTCGCGTTCCTGGCCACCGCGGCGATCGGCGCCATCTGGTCGGCGTGCGGGCAGGATTACGCACCGGAAGGCGCGGCGGCACGGCTGAGCCAGTTGAACCCCAAGGTGTTGTTCAGCGCCGACGGCTACCGGTACAACGGGCGCTGGATCGACAAACGCGCCGACACGGCCGAGCTGCAGCGGCTGCTGGCGGGTGAACCCGCGGTGATCCTGATCGGCGGATTCCACGACGCACCCGAGCCGGCCGATCCGCAGGTGGCCGCGGTGCCGTTTGACCATCCGCTGTGGGTGCTGTTCAGTTCCGGCACCACCGGACACCCCAAAGGGATCGTGCACGGCCACGGCGGCGTGGTGCTCGAGCATCTCAAGGCGGTGAACCTGCACGGCGGGATCGGCGCCGGCGACGTCTTCTTCTGGCAGACCGCGCTGAGCTGGATGATGTGGAACTTCCGGCTGTCGGGTCTGCTGTGCGGCTCGACGGTGCTGTGCTACAGCGGCCATCCGCTGTCGCCCGACGCCGACCGGCTGTGGCGATTACTGGCCGACGAGGGGGTCACCTACTTCGGCACCAGCCCCGGCCAATTGCTGGCCTCGCGCAAGGCCGGCCTGAAGCCCGGCTCGTCGCATGACCTGCGGCGCCTGGCAACCGTGGGCAGCACCGGCTCGCCTCTGGCCGCAGACCTGTTCGAATGGGTGAAATCCGCAGTGGGCAATGGTGTTTCGGTGTCCTCGATCAGCGGCGGCACCGACGTGGTCACCGCATTCGCCGGCGGAACGCCGGGGGTGCCGGTCGTTCCCGGCGAACTGGCCACGCGCTATCTCGGTGTGGCACTGGAGAGTTGGTCACCTGACCGTCGCCCGCTGGTCGGCGAGGTGGGCGAGATGGTGATCACCGCGCCGATGCCGTCGATGCCGGTCAAGTTCTGGAACGACCACGACGGCTCGAAGTACCGCGATGCGTATTTCGCCCACGAATGGGCGAACGGACCGGCGCCGGGCGTGTGGCGCCACGGTGACTGGGTCACCGTCACCGAACGGGGCTCGCTGATCATCCACGGCCGCAGCGACGCCACCCTCAACCGGCACGGCATCCGGATGGGGTCGGCCGACATCTACGAAGTGGTCGAGGCGATCGACGAGGTCAGCGAGGCGTTCGTCGTCGGCATCGACGGCGCGGACGGCGACTACTGGATGCCGCTGTTCGTCACCCTCGCGCCGGGTGCGCAGCTCGACGATGCTCTCGCAGACAAGATCCGCCGGCAGATCCGCACCAGGCTGTCGCCGAGGCACGTGCCCGACGAGATCATCGAAGCGCCCGGGATACCGCACACCCGCACCGGCAAGAAACTCGAGGTGCCGGTCGTCGGCATCATGGCCGGTCGCGCCGACGTCGCCATCGACCCGCGCGCGATCGACGATCCGGCACTGATCGACTGGTATCGCGAACGGGGCGAGCGCCATCGCTGAGCGTGGCTCCCCGCGGATCAGATCCGCCCGTCGACCCGGAGTCCGGGGTGCACCCACCCCGGCGAGCGTCGTTCTTTGAAGGCGCGGAATCCCTCGACGGCCTCCTGGCCGCGGATGCTGGTGGTCATGCCGATCCGGTCGTACAGGCCGAGATAGCCGTCCAGGCTGGACTTGACCACGGCCCGCGCGCCCGGCGCGGTGCGGCAGCACTGGGCGAGCACCGCGCGGGCGTCGTCCATGAGCTCGTCGTGCCGGACGACCCGCGCGACCATCCCCCAGTCCAGCGCCTCGGCGGCGGTGAGCACGCGACCGGTGAACATCAGATCGCGGGTCCGCACCGGCCCGATGAGGCGTGCGAGCATCTGGCTGTAGTACGTGTCCGCGATGCCGCGAAACAGCTCGGGGACACGGAATGTCGCGCGGTCACTGACAACGGCCATGTCGCTGCACAGCGCGATCTGCAGGCCCCCGCCCTGACACAGACCGTTGACCGCGGACACCACCGGCTTTGCGGAGGTGCGCAGCGTGTCGAACGGCGTGACGTCCATCGAAAGCGCCGAGCCGAACGTGATCCAGTTGTCCGCGCCGCCGCCGCCCATGTCGCCGCCGGGGGCGAAAACGTCACCGGTGCCGGTGATCAACAAGCCGGCCAGGCCATCGTCGTCGTTGACCCGCCCCACCGCACAGCGGATACCGAAGTACATCGCCGGTGTCATCGCGTTCCGCGCCTCGGGGCGGTCCAGTGTGCAGATCGCGATCGGGCCCTCGCGCCGGAACGACAGGTACGGGGTTCCCAGCCAGTCGCCCTCGGGCGGCCTCGGCGTGGTGTCGGAGGCGGTGGTCATCGGCGCGAATTCTCCTTCAGCTCGTGCGTAACTCATTCAATACCTACGCGACGGCGCCCTCCGACAGGGTCCCCGGAAAGGCCGGCATGACCCGGTCGATCACCCCGTCGCAGCGACTCCGAAGCCCGGCGGCCAGGTTCTCCACGGGCGCGACCACCGCGAACGCGCCGAGCACCTCGTCATCGAGGGGAACCCATCGCGTCCCAATCGCCCAGCAGCGAGCGCCGGTGCAACTCGGTCTGCAGGTCGCCCCAGCCGTGCAGCTACGAGCAGTCGCGCCGGCCACGCCCGGCGACGCTACAGTAAGCGATTCAGTATGGTCAATGCGAGTACCGTTCAACCGGTCGCCGCTCGCGGAGGAGGACAGGGCGCATGACGAAGGGCCAGGACTGGCAGGAGACGCTCGAGGACCTCGGCCGTCGTCGTCAGCGGGCGTTGGACATGGGCGGCCCGGAGCGAGTTGCCAAGCACCGCGGCAAGGGCAAGCTCGACGCGCGGGCCCGGGTCGGACGACTCCTGGACCCCGGGACGTTCCGCGAACTGGGCACGCTCGTCGGCGGCGAGGTCGCCGCCGACGGGATCGTCGCCGGCTCGGGTTGCATCAACGGCTCGCCGGTGATGGTGGGCGCCGAGGATTTCACCACCCTGGCGGGCACGATCGCGCCGGGCAGCAACTCCAAGCGGTACCGCATCGCCGAGCTGGCGGTGCGCACCAAGGTCCCGCTGGTGATGCTGCTCGAGGGGGCCGGCTTCCGCCCGACCGGCGGGCATTACGGGCGAACCCCCACCGATCTGCTCGCCCAGGCGCGCTGCTCGGGCCGGGTCCCGACCGTCGCGGCGGTGCTCGGCCCCTCGGCCGGGCACGGCGCCCTCGTCGCCCCCGTCTGCGACTTCACGATCATGAGCCGCCAGGGCGCCATCTTCACGGCGGGGCCGCCGGTCGTGAAAGAGTCGACGGGCGAGGAGATTTCGAAGGAGGAGCTGGGCGGCCCGGGCGTCGCCGTTCCCAGCGGGGTGGTGCACAACGTCGCGGAGGACGACGAGGCCGTGCTCGACGACATCCGCCGCTATCTGTCCTACTTCCCGCCGAGCGCGTGGTCGTACCCGTCCGGTACGCCCGCCGGCGAGACCACCGCACCGCGCGCCACGCCGGAGCTGCTCGAAGTCGTCTCCCGCGACAACCGGCGCGTCTACGACATGCGCGGGGTGCTCGACGTGGTCTTCGACCGGCCCGACTGGTTCGAGGTCCAGCCCACGTTCGGGCGCGCGATCATCTGCGCCCTCGCCCACCTCGGCGGGCATCCGGTTGCGGTCGTGGCCAACCAGCCAAAGGTGTTGGCCGGCTCCATCGATGCCGACGCCGCTGACAAGGCGGCGCATTTCATCATGGTGGCCGACTCGTTTCATCTGCCGATCGTCTTCCTTGCCGACAACCCCGGGATGTTGCCCGGCAGCCAGTCCGAGCGCAGCGGCGTTCTTCGCAGCGGGGCCCGCATGTTCGCCGCCCAGACGGCGGCCACCACGTTGAAATTGCATGTGACGCTGCGCAAGGCCTACGGATTCGGCTCAATGGTCATGTCCCTGCTGGGGTTTGACGACCAGGTGGCGACATTCGCCTACCCGGGGGCGACGATGGGTGCGATGAGCGCGGCCGCGCTGAGCCGGGCGTCGCACGCCGCCGAGGACTTCGAGGCCAAGCTCCGCACGATGGAGCTCGAAGCGTCCTACCGGTCGGCCGAACATCTGGGCTTCGACGAGCTCATCGATCCGCGGGAGACGCGGGACGCGCTACTGGTCGCGCTGCAGCGGGGCATCTACAGCCGGCAGGCCGCCGCGGAGCCGGTGCGCCGCACCGTCATCGCGCCGTAGCTCAGCGCAGGCCGCGAAGGAACTGCTCGGTCACGGCGTGCACCCGCCGGGAGAAGACATGCCCCACGTGGCTGCCCTCGTACCAGTAGAGCTGTCCGCCCCAGCGCCGATGAAGCGCGATCGCGGGGTCGGGCATGGCCATCCGATCGTTGCGCGCGCCGACGATCAGGCGGCGATCCGCGGGTGCCGACGGTTCGACGGCCAGCGGGTCGATCACCGATGTCAGCGCGGTAATGGTTGCCGAGCGCATGACGCTGCCCGCGCGTACGGCCCCGGCCCCCTGCCGATGGATGTGGCGGGCGATCATCGCGTTCAGGCCCAGAATCGGGGTGTACAGCGCCACCGCGTCGACCTCTTCGAGACCCGACACGAGTGCGGCGACCGGACTGCCAAGGGACACACCGGATACCACGATGTTCGCCGCCTGGGGCCGCAGCCAGCGCACGAGCGCGCGTACCTCCGAGATCGCCCGCATCATGCCGGCGACATTGGCCAACGGCTCCGTTTCGGGATAGGACGGCCACGCGGCGCGCCGGAAACCGTGTCCGGGCTGGACGGGAAAGGCGATGTTGTAGCCCAGTTCGCGGTGAATGCGGCCGGCGCGGGACAGCAGCAGGTCCAGCGGGCCGCCCTGACCCGCGCCGTGCACCCACACCAGCCAGGGCCGGCCGGCGTCGCGGTGGCGGCACAGGTGGGCCCCCGCGGTGACCGGTCCGCCGAGACCTTCGGCCGCCAAGGAGCGCGGCAGCCGCGGATCGTGCTCGAACGTCACCGTCTCGTAGGCGAGCCGCCCGACCCGCCGCGGACGGATCATGGAAACCTGCAGCGGTTCCGGATCGGCGTGCGCCGCAACTCCCAGCGCCGAGAGCTCTTGCGCCGCCGGCGCGTAGTGGCTCAGCGGCTTCGTCAAGTTCACGCCGGGGCCGCCCACCACCGACATGCCCGTCAGCACAAGCTCATCGAGCATGACCTCGCCCAGCTGGCGCATGCCGGCGGGGGATGCCGGCGACCAGCCGGCGGACCGCGTGAGCGCGTTGACCGCGCGCGGCAACACCAGGCCGAATTCGCGGATAACCAGGAGCGAGCGGTCTGTCATGGTTGCCTAGCCGATCTTGAAGCCGGGGTAGCGGTGCGGCATCGAATCAGCCTTTCGTCCGGCGGTAGGCCTCGACGACGGGCGCCAGTTCGTCGGGTGTGGCGCCGTGCATGATGACCGCGTCGGCGCCGTAGTCCAATTCCCGGCGGACGCGCTCCGCGCACTGCCGGGCCGACCCGGTCGCCGCCGGCTCGAGCCATTCGGGGGGAATCAGCGTCGCGATGTGCTCGATCTGCTCAGCGGTGGCCTTGTGATCGATCCCGCCGGGAATCGAGGTCACCACCGAATCGGCCCGGAACCGTTGCAGCACCGCAGGATCCCAGTTGTTGGTCTGCACCATCAGGTCGCCGTAACCCTGCAGATAGGTTGCCAGCCGGGCCACGGTCTTCTTGAGTCGCAAGTCTTCGGGCAGGTGGTCACCGACGGTGGCGAGACACGACCACACCCGCACACCGTCGGGGTCGCGGCCGGCCTTCTCGGCCGCGTCCTTCACCGTCCTGACGCACCGCTGCAGCGTTTCCGGGGTGAAGTAGGTGTGCAGGATGACGTCGTCGAAGGCCCGACCGCCCAAGGCGAGCGTGTTGGGGCCGAAGGCGACGAGCCCCAGCCGGATGTCCTCGTCGAAGTCGGGGTCGAGGAAGAGGACCCGATACCGGCCCATCGGGCCGTCGTGGCCGAAGATGACCTCGCCGTGCCACAGCCGGCGCATCACCCGGGCGAAGTCCTCCATCTGCGCGGTCGTGACGGCCGGTACGCCGAACGCGGCGTACATCGCGGCCACGCCGCGCCCGATGCCGAGCGTGAATCGCCCACCGGAGAGGCGATGCATCGTCGTCGCCCACGACGCGGTGATCAGCGGGTGGCGGGTGTTGTGATTCGTTGCGGCGGTGGCGATCTGCATCCTGCCGGTGACCGCGCAGGCGGCGCCGGCGAGCGACGAGGCCTCCTTGACGTTCCAGCGTTCGGAGATGAACGCGGTTCCGAACCCCATCTCCTCACCCCGGCGGGCCTCGTTCATCAACGTGGCCGGACCCTCGCCGCCCGCCCCCGCGAGCAGGTAGTAGCCCAGTTCGTCGAGGGTTTCGGTCATTTCCATCACCACCTTGAAGCCGCGCGGATCAGCCCTCCTGCGGAAATCTATACTGTAATCTCCTTAGTATCCATTTCCACCACCGAGGAGGCCGGTGCGTGAAGGTGCCGTTCACCTGGAAGGTCACCGGCTGGTTCATGATCGGCTGGTCGCCGGAGTTCGGTGCCGGCGAGGTGCGGGCGCTGCGGTACTTCGGTGAGGACCTCGTCGCCTATCGTGACGATTCCGGTGAACCGCACGTCCTGGAAGCGCACTGCAAGCACCTCGGCGCCCACATCGGCCACGGTGGCAAGGTGGTCGGCGACTGCGTCGAGTGCCCGTTTCACGGGTGGCGCTGGGGACCCGACGGCACCAACCGCTACATCCCCTATCAGCCGGACAGGCCCAACCGCGCACTGCGACTTCGGGTGTACCCCGTACGCGAGCAGTGCGACTGCGTATTCGTGTGGCATCAGCCAAGCGGCAAGGAGCCGCAGTGGGAGCTGCCCGACCTCTTCGGTAAATTTCCGCAATTCGAAACCGACCCCGCCGGCTACTACCGGCCGTATCCGGAGTTTTCGCGGCGCGCGGCGAACGAACCCGTGCATCCCCAGATCGTCGCCGAGAACGGACCCGACAGCGCCCACTTCCGCCACGTTCACGGCGCGACCGTGACGCCGGTATGCCTGAACTGGCAGGCCGTCGACGAAGAGTGGCGGTTCCTCACCGGCTGGCCCGACGCGCGCAGTGATGATCCGGACAAGATGGCGTTGCGTATTCACAGCCATTTTTCCGGGCTGGGTTTCGCGATCAGCGCGTTCGAAGGGTCGTCAAACCACCGGCTGATCTTCGCGTGCACGCCCGTCGACGACGGGGTGTCGAACATTTTCTATTCGATCTGGTGGCCGAAGGTCCCCGGCGAGACCTCCGACGTTCCACCGGACGACGTGCGCGAACAGGTGGAGAGGCAGTTTCTGGGCACCGTGTGGGAGGACGTGGACATCTGGCGCTACCAGAAGTACGTCGAGCGCCCGGCGCTGTCCAAGGTGGACGCGAAACCGTATATGGCGCTGCGGCGCTGGGCCTCCCAATTCTACGAAGGGCCGGCATGACACCCGAGCTCGCCGAGCTCGCGGCGCCCGAACACACCGCTGTCGTCACCCAGGAATGCCAGGGCGCCGTCATGGGCCCCAACGCCGGGCTGGCGGTGCTCGCCACCGAGGCACGTCGCGAAGCGTTGCCCAACATCTGCCGGCTGCTGCCGGCCGCGCGCGCGGCGGGTGTGAAAGTCGTGCACTGCCTCGCGCAGCGCCGGCCCGACGGGCTCGGCGCCAACCACAACGCGAGGATCTTCGCCGTCGGCCGCCACGACGTCGGGATCGCCCCGGGCAGCGAAGGCGCGAGCCTGCTGCCGGAGCTCGGGCCGGGGCCGACCGACCTGGTGCTGCACCGCTGGCACGGCGTCGGGCCGATGGGCGGCACCGACCTCGACGCGATCCTGAGGAATCTCGGCGTCTCGACCATCGTGGCCGTCGGGGTGTCCCTCAACATCGCGATTCCCAACCTCGTCATGGACGCCGTCAACGCGGCCTACCGTGTCGTCCTGCCGCGCGACGCGGTCGCGGGCTTTCCCACCGAGTACGGGCAAGCCGTCATCGACAACACGTTGTCGCTGCTGGCCACGATCACCACGACCGAGTATCTTCTGCGCGCGTGGAAACAGAGCTGAGCACCGCGACCGGGCGAGAATTCACCGTCGCGGCGGTCGCGAACGCCGTCGCGGCCGCGATCCCCGATCGGGAACTGATCGCACAGGGTGATCGGCGCTATACGTACGCGCAGATCGTCGACCGGTCCAGCAGGCTGGCGTCCTATCTGCACTCGCGTGGACTGGGATGCCACACCGAGCGTTCGTCACTTTCGGGACACGAGACGGGGCAGGATCTCGTCGGTCTTTACGCCTACAACGGAAACGAGTTCGTCGAATCGCTGCTCGGCGCGTTCCGGGCGCGGGTCGCGCCGTTCAACGTCAACTTCCGGTACGTCAAGAACGAGCTGCAATACCTGCTCGCCGACGCCGGTGCGTCCGCGCTGATCTACCACGCCGCGTTCGCGCCACGGGTCGCCGAGGTGCTGCCCGACCTGCCCGCGTTGCGGGTCCTCATCCAGATCGCCGACGGCTCGGGCAACGAGCTGCTCGACGGCGCCGTCGACTACGAGACCGTCATCGAAACCACGTCCCCGGCGCCGCCGCCCGTCGCACCGTCGCCCGACGATCTCTACGTCCTCTACACCGGCGGCACGACCGGGATGCCGAAGGGGGTGCTGTGGCGCCAGCACGACATCTTCATGACGTCGTTCGGAGGCAGAGATCTCTACAGCGGCCAGGCCGCGCGCTCCTACGACGAGATCGCGGCGCGGGCAGCCCAGAATCCGGGCACCAAGATCATGGTTCTGCCGCCGCTGATCCACGGCGCCGCCCAGTGGGGCGTGATGACCGCGATCACCACCGGCCAGTCGCTGGTCTTCTCCTCGGTTGTCGACCACATGGACGCCGGGGAGGTCGTCGCCACGATCGAACGGGAGAAGGTCGCGGTCGTCACCGTCGTGGGCGACGCGATCGCCCGGCCCCTGCTGGCGGCGATCGAAAACGGGACCGCGGACGTGTCGTCGTTGGGGGTGGTGGCCAACGGCGGCGCCCTGCTGACCCCCCACATCAAGGAGCGCCTGATCAAAGCTGTTCCCGGACTCGTCGTGGTCGACGGCGTCGGCTCGTCGGAATCCGGAGCTCAGCTGACCCATCTGTCGATGACGGGAGCGGTGTCGACCGGCACCTTCAACCCCGGACCGGACACGTGCGTCGTCGCCGACGACCTCAGCGCGGTGCTGAAACCCGGCCACCGCGACATCGGGTGGCTCGCCCAGCGCGGCTACGTGCCGCTCGGCTACAAGGGGGACGCCGCCACGACGGCTGCGACGTTCCCCCTCGTCGGCGGCGTGCGCCACTCGGTGCCCGGCGACCGTGCGCGCCATCTCGAAAACGGCGCCATCGAGTTGCTCGGCCGTGACTCCGTGACGATCAACTCCGGCGGCGAGAAGATCTTCGCCGAGGAGGTCGAGACGGCGATCTCGTCTCACCCGGCGGTCGCCGACGTCGTGGTCGCCGGCCGGCCGAGCGAGCGCTGGGGGCAGGAGGTTGTCGCCGTGGTCGCGCTCGCCGACGGCGCCCGCGCCGACGCGCGGGAACTGATCGAGCACGCCGCGGTGTCCATCGCCCGCTACAAGCTGCCGAAGGCGGTCGTGTTCCGCCCGGTGATCGAGCGCAGCCCGTCGGGCAAGGCCGACTACCGGTGGGCCCGCGAACAGGCCGTCGGCGACGCCTGAGATGCCCCGGGGCTATTCGGCGCCGAGTGGGACGAGGTCCGACTCGCCGGGCGAATACCAGCGCGCGCGGCTGCGGTAGCGTTCGGTCGGATGAACCGGGTGCTGCGCGAGCGCCGCCGCCGCAAGCGCATGGGCCTTGAAGGTTCGCGCCGCCGCGGTCAGCCGGTGCTGCACGTCGTCGACGCGGTGGTCAAGCTCGGCCGGCCACGCATCGCCCCAGAGTGTCACCTCGGCGCCGCGGTCCAACGCGGCGACGACGAGGTCGCGGACACAGCCGTCGCGGGTGAACGCGTGAACCGCGACCGCCAACGTCTGCGTCCACGGCCCCTTGCCGATCGACGCGAACACCGAGTCGAAGCGCAGCGTTGCCGCGCCCAGGATCTGAAGCGGCCGCGCATCGCAGTCACCGGGCACGAGGACGTTGACGTCCCAGCCGGCCATCGCCCGGTCGAACAACCAGCCGCCGGCCGATCGGACCACATCGCCGGCGTCAGACCCGATCACGTCAACCCGGTAGCGGGTGAGGACGGTGGTGTTCGGGTGAACGACGCGAAGTCGGTCCTGCCGGTCCTGGTCGCCCACATGGAAGGCTTCAGCCCTCATGACATCTCGTTCCTTCGCAGCCCTCAGAGAACGGGTCGAACACCAGCTTCGACATCGTCATCGCGTCGTCCTTCAGCACATCTCGACGAGAACCCGCCACGGTCGGCCCCACGATCCGCCGAGCGGGCGGGCCCGGCTCGGGATCGCATGACCCGACTCACACACAGCGTGACATTATTGCTTGTGTCTGTAAAGGTTGGATGTCGGAACAAGGGAGTCCCCGATGAGCCTCGTAGCCGGGCGCGGTCCACTCAGCAAGGATCCCGCCGGCTGGTTCTCTCCCCCGATACCCGCCGACGTGGTCTATACCGAGCCACACCCCAGACGTGTGCAGGCATTCCGCGACGGACACCTGGTCATCGACACCGAGCGGGCGCTGATGGTGCACCGGCGAGACCATCCCCTCAGCTACGCGTTCCCGCTCGACGAGGTTGACGGCCTGCCCACCAGGCCCGTGCCGGAGGCACCCGGATACGTCGCGGTGCCGTGGGACGCGGTCGACGCCTGGCTCGAGGAGGGACGCGAGCTCGTCCGCTACCCACCCAACCCCTACCACCGCGTGGACTGCCGCCCGACCAAGCGCCGGTTGCGCGTCAGCGTCGCCGGTACCACGCTCGTGGACACGGTCGATACGGTGATCGTCTTCGAGACGGCACTCGAACCCCGCCTCTACGTCGACCCTTCGCTGGTGCGCACCGATCTGCTGCGACGATCCGGAACGGCGAGCTATTGCAACTACAAGGGTGGGGCGACCTACTGGTCGGCCGCCATCGGCGGCACCGAGATCGACGACGTGGCCTGGAGCTATGAGGACCCGCCGCCCGAGAGCCTGCCGATCAGGGGATGCCTCAGCTTCGATGCCGCTCGCGCGGACGTGCGTGCCGAATTGCCGGCGGGGCGGTGAAGGGTTCCACCTCACCGGGATTGCTGATCGAGCGGTGTGGTGCTGACCTCGGCTGCGGCGACGAACTCCGTGCGGTGCGCCAATGTGATTGCCGCGCCGTCGATGTCGAAGCCGACGCGGCCGCGGATGTCCTCGGAGGAGGCGCCGACCAACGCGGTGCGCCGACCGGGCCCGACGACGAGGTCGCCGCCGCGTCCCAGATAGGCGAGCTGCGCGACATTCAGCGTGAAACGGACGGTAGCCGTCTGCCCGGGCGCGAGGTCGACCCGGGCGAAGCCGACCAGTTCCCGGGCCGGCCGGGTCACGCCGACGGCGGTCTGGCTGATGTAGAGCTGCACGATCTCGCAGCCCCGGCGCCGGCCGCTGTTGGTGACCTCGACCGTGAAACGCGCCTCACCGCCGGTCGTCACGGTGTGGTTGTGCAGCTGTAGCTCCGAGTAGTCGAAGGTCGTGTAGCTCAGGCCGTGGCCGAACGCAAACAGGGGGGTGGCCGGCATATCGGTGTAGCCCTTGTGGAGGTCGGTTTCCGTTCTGCGGTAGCCACTCCCGTTCTTCTGGCCGGCGTAGATCGGCACCTGTCCGGAGTGCCGAGGCAGCGTGTAGGGCAGCCTGCCGCCCGGATTGGTGACGCCGAACAGCGCATCGGCCAGCGCGGCCGCATGATGCGGGCCGCCGTAGTAGCCGGTGATCCAGGCCGGCACCACATCCACCACGCTCGACAGGCCGTACGGGCGACCCATCGCCAGGACGCCGACCGTCGGCTTGCCCAGCTCGGCGATCGCACGCACCAGCTCGACCTGGGGTGCGGGCAGGTCGATGTCGGCGGTGTCGCTGCCCTCCCCCTCGGTGATGTTGGTGCCGAACCACCCGCCCCGTCCGCCGAGCGCGAGGATGACGACGTCGGCCTCCGCCGCGGCCGCCACCGCCGCCGGGATATCCGCCGGTTCGGCGTGCGTGACACCACAGCCCGCGGCGCTGATGACGGTCGCGTCCGGGACGACGGCCCGCACGGCGTCGGTCAGCGACACCGCGCCGTAACGCTCACGGACGTAGTCGTCGAGCTCGCCGGCCAAGATGGGTGCCATCTCGGCGGCGAGCGCCTCGACGTCGACGCCGTCGGACGGGGCGAGCTCCGGCAGCCCGGCCATCGCGCCGGTGTCCCCGGCGGCACCGCCGAACGCCGCGGCCATCCCCCGCATCAACTGCGCCGCACCCGGATACGTGTAGGCCGGGAATCCCACCAGCACGCCGTCGGCATGCGGACCGAGCACCGCCACGGTCTTGACCTCCGTCGACAGCGGCAAGAGCTCACCGGTGTTCTTCAGCAGCGTGACCGACTGCGCGGCAAGGCGCCGCGACAGCTCGTCGCCCTGCCGGGCCACCGTCGAGATCGCGATCGGGTCCTCGGCAACGTAGGGGTTGTCGAACAGCCCGAGCGCGAACTTGTCGCGCAGCACCCGCAGCGCCGAACGGTCGAGCCATTCGCCGGGCACCCGGCCGGCCTCGACCGCGGCCGCCAGGGTGCGGCCATAGCCGAACTCCGCCGGCAGCTCGACATCCAACCCGGCTTCCAGCGCGAGCGCCCCGGCCTGCTCGGCGGTGGATGCCACCAGCTGGCGATCCCGCAGATAGGCGATCGTCATGTAGTCCGAGACCACCGTGCCGGCGAAGCCCAGCCGGTCGCGCAGCAGCCCGGTGAGCAGCTCGCGCGACATCCCGATCGGGACCCCGTCGCACTCGGAGTAGGAGTTCATCACCGACGCGAGCCCGGCCCGGCGGATCGCCGCCTCGAACGGCCTTGCGTACACCTCGTAGAGTTCCCGGTCGCCAACCGTGGTGGCGGCCATGTTCTGGCCGGCCTCGGTCACCCCGTAACCCAGGAAGTGCTTCGCCGTGGCCATCACCCCGTCCCGCAAATCGGTGCCCTGCAGGCCGCGGGTGAACGCGACCGCCATCGCGCTGACCAAGCAGGGATCCTCCCCGTATGTTTCGTGCACGCGGCCCCATCGGGCGTCCCTGGCGACGTCGAACAGGGGCGAGAGCGCCTGCCGCAGCCCGACGCTGCGCATCTGGCGGCGGACCAGATCCGCCATCTGACCGACTCCCTTCGGATCCCACGACGCAGCGAGCCCGATCGCGGTCGGAAACGCGGTGAATCCCGGCGCGACAACGCCGTTGAGCGCCTCATTGTGGAAGATCGCCGGAATGCCCAGCCTCGTCCCGGTGACCAGATGCCGCTGCACCGCGTTGATCACCCGGGCCTGATCGACCGGCGACTTGTGGCCGAACATCGCGATCCCCGCCACATGCCCGATCCCCTCCCGGATCGACGCCCTGAACGCGGCGGAAACCGCGCCGTCGCGGTCGAGGACAGACATCGGCATCACCGACGAGACTTGCAGGGCCTTTTCTGTCACCGTCATCCGCGCCAGCAGATCCTGCGCGCGCTGCTCGGCGGTGTCGTTACAGGTCATGCTGGACCCCTTCCCTACGCCCGGGTCGCCACCCAAAAATAGTGCGTGACACTTTTGACGTGATCTGTAAAGCTGGGAGGGCACCCGGGAGAGAGGCAACGCGGTTGGGCATCGTGACGACGAGCTCGGAGACGGCCTTCACGCAGGCACCCGAGGCGATCTATGACTTCGTCACCAACCCGGCGAACTGGACGAAAACCTACCCCGGGAACGTGCACATCGGCGACCTGCCGGACGAGCTGCCGCTGAAGGTCGGCGACAGCTGGTCGGAGTCCGGCCCCGACGGCGACCGGATCTTCACCTGGCTGTTGGCGATAGCGATGCGGCCGACGTTGTGGGTCTTCAACTCGGTCGGCCGCCTCGGGCACGACCGCGAGGGCAACGGCGGTTTCGAGGGCCGGATGACGATCCAGTACCACTTCACCCGGCCGGGCCGCGACATCACGCTGTTCACCCGAACCATGACCATCGAAGCCTACAAACACGCTCCGCTGCCGGACGGGTTCTTCCGGATCGTCAACCCCGCCAACATCGACGCCTACCACCAGGCGATCGCACGCGAGCTGGAGGGACCGGGTGTCGCCGGCGGCTGAGGATCTGGAGGCGATCAGGCAACTCAAGGCCCGGTACTGCCGCCTGCTCGACACCAAGGACTGGGACGGCTGGCGCGACGTGTTCACCGAAGACGTCGTCGCGGTCGTGGACAACGCGGTGTCCACCGGGGGCGCCGACGGCCAACCCGGGCCGGCCTGGGAAGGCGTCGACGTGTTCGTTCCGTCGGTGCGATCCGCGGTCGAGAACTGCGTGACCGTGCACCATGTGCACAGCCCCGAGATCGAGCTCACCTCCGAGACGACGGCGACCGGCATCTGGGCGATGGAGGACACCGTCGAGTCACCCGACGGCTGGGCCCTCTACGGCGCAGGCCACTACCACGAAACCTATGCCAAACAAGACGGCCGCTGGCGGATCAAGTCGAACCACCTGACCCGGACCCGACTCAAACTCGTGACTTCTTGACGCGAAACTCAATCCTCTGCGGTGTGTTTCGGCGTGTCGCCGCAGTAGGTTACGTGTCGCGGGCGCGGTGAAGTGCCCGCCTGAGCGCGGCGCCCTGGATCGCGAACAGCTGCCGGCTCATCTCCCAAGCGGGGGCCAGTGAGTCGAAGCCGTGACAGGTGCCCGGAAAGACATGCAACTCCACTCCGTGGCCACACCGGCCCGCATCAGCCGCAGCGCGTAGTCGACGGCTTCGTCGCGCAGCGGATCGAGCTCCGAGCAGGTGATCAACGCGCCTGCCACACCGGTCAGCTCGCAACGTCGGGCCGGCACGGCTCCGGTCGGCGCCGGCTCGCCCGCGAGGTAGTGGTGCCCGTTTTCCCGCAGACTCCCGCTCTACGAGTTCACGAGACTCCTTCGCCCACGCACCGCGGGGCGCATGTGAGCTCCGCTGAGTTCGGATTGACTGCCGTCGGGTTGGGGAGGCATCATCGGTGGGCAAGCACCTCGTTAGGTGAGGCGTCTGCACGGACACAGGCCACTGACCCTCAACGTCGAAAGACGCCCCCGGTCAGGACAGCCCCTCCCGGCTTAAGGGTTGGGCCCAAGTGGCTTCCGGCGGGTTTTGCCGGGTACGCCGTGTGGTGCCGAAGCTCTGACGAGAGGGGTGCATCTCCGACCATCGTCGGGGTCGCACTCCCGCCCTGCGCGCAACTGTCACGACATCGAGATGTCCGGATCGCGAGGAGGTGAGGACGACATGAGTTGCGGCGATAGTCCCTGCTCATATCTTGCGTTTGTTTCGTTCGCCTTCCGGCCCCCGCACGGCTCGCTCGCCTGAGCCGGCAGTTTCCCTTACCCGGGCAACGGCACTCGCCGCGATATGCGGCCGAGCCGGTCCTGTCTGCGTGAAACCGCTGTGCTGCAGAGCAACTGGTGTGCGGCCGGACTTACCGGCTAGGAGAAGACCATGACTCTTGCGCCCACCCGTGAAGAAATGACTGCTGCCACCGCGGATCCGCTGGTCGATGCCGCCGCTGCGGTGCTCGGCGTGCCGGTGTGTCACCTGTACGCGGTGTTGTGGCGCGCGGGCCTGCTCACGATCCTGGAATGAGCATTCGGCTGTGCTCATGAACGCCGTACTGCGGTTCGCCGACTCCGCCTCGGCCGCCGCGGCCGCCGCCGACATGGCCAGGGTGGCAACGATCCCACAACCCGGTCCCGCCCAGCCGACGGTCTCGATTCCCGGCCATCCCGACGCGCTGGCCGCCACCTACAGCTACAACTCGTACGGCGCCGACCAACACCCGGTCACGGTGATCTCCTACACCCCACACGGCGCATACGTGCTGTGCCAAACCGCCCAGGCAGACCGGGCCGACGCCGCCGCCGCGCTGATCGCCCAGACCCTCGACATCCAAGGGCCCCGCATCGACACGTTCGCCCCCACCGACCCGGCCAAGTTCGCCGACCTGCCCGCCGACCCGACCGGCCTGCTGGCACACACCATGCCGGCACCGAACTGGCCGGAACCCCAGGAATCCGCCCCAACCAACCCGAAGATCGGCGTCTACCAGCCCGACGCCGCCCTGCACTTCCAAGACGACCCGCTCGGCGCGGCCGCGGCGTTTTCCACCGCCGGCGTCGCGGCCATGTCGGATAACCAGACCCTCGTCTACCAAGCCCGCGACCCCGCCGCCGCTGCCCAACTGGCTCAAGACCTGGCCGACCTGGTGCTGCAACTGCAACCCTCGGCCACACCGATCGGGGGCGTCGACTTCATGCCCACCAGCCGATGCGTGCAATCCGACCGGCCGGGAGGAAACGGCCAAAGCCAGTACTCCTGCTACGCCCCGGCCGACACCGTCACGATCGAAGCACACTCCGCCGACGCCACCGGCGCCCGTCAAGAGACCGCCGCTCAATACAAGATGCTGCTGGCGAAATAACCGCGGTCAGTCAGGCGCGCAGAACGGGTAGAGCTTCAGGGCCGGTGCCGCGACCTGAGCTCGGCGAGAACTTCCTCGGTGTGCCGGCCGAGTTCGGGTGCGACGGACCGCGGTGCCCATGGCGTGCCGTGGAAGTCGGCGGGGGTTGCGACCATCGGAACGGCGGACCCGGCATCCGGCACGTAGACGATGCCGCCCGCGGCGTGGAACTGGTCGTCGGCCACGACGTCTTCGAGAGTGTTGACCGGCGACCAGAAGAATTCCGGTTCGCCCGAAAACACCTGCGCCCATTCGTCAAGCGACTTCGTCGCGAAGATTCCGTCCAACAGGCCGATGAGCTCCGCGGCGTTCGCGGCGCGGGTACGTCCGTCGCGGAAGCGCGGATCGGTCAGCCACTCCGGCCGTCCCACCACCCGGCAGAGCGCCGGCCAATGCCGGGCGGCCTCGAGCCCGACGATCCAGAATCGCCGCCCGTCGCCGGCGGTGTAGTTGTTCATGCACGGATTGCCCATCGTCTCGCGTTGTCCGATCGCGATGGGGCGGCCGGTGAGGAGGAAGGTGTTGAGGTCGAAGCTCACCGTGTAGGCGCCCTGGCGGTAGAGCGAGGTGGTCACCAGCTGACCGGTACCCGTTCGCGCCCGGGCCAGCAGGGCGGCGCATATCGCGGCGACCAGCGTCATGCCGGCCATGTGGTCGCCCATACCCCCTCGCTGGAACGGCGGGGTGTCACCCGGGCGGGTGAGCAGATGAGCCAGACCGGCGCGGGACCAGAAAGCCGCAACGTCGTAGGCGGGGCGGTCGGCGTCGGGTCCGGTCTCGCCGTACCCGGTGATCAGGCCGTAGACGAGGCGGCCGTTGCGCATGGCCACCGTGGCAAAGTCGAGCCCGACGCGCCGCAACGCCCCAGGACGGATGTTCGTCAGGAAAACGTCTGCGTCGCTGATCAATTCGAGCGCCGTCGCGCGCCCAGCCTCGGTGGTGACATCGAGAACGACGCTGCGCTTGGAGCGGTTGTCCATCTCGAACGGAGGGTTCGGCCCGGGATCGGTTCCCAGCATCCGGCCGAACTGTCGCCCCGGATCACCCGTCGGGGGCTCGATCTTGATGACGTCCGCGCCCCAGTCGGCGAGGATGCCGCCGGCGGCCGGGCCGGCGACCCAGACGCCGAGCTCGACGACCTGTAGGCCTTCCAGCGGTCCCGCCATGACCGTATTTCTATCGGCCGGCGCGGCGTCGTTACTACCTTTCGGTGATCCGGGCACCAAATCAACGTGACACTTCGTCGATAATTTGTAAAGCTATAGTCATGCACCAGACAGCGCCGGCCCAGCGAGGCGACGATCAGGCCGACGAAGACGCCTCCACGCATCAGCGGCTGCTCGCGGCCACGGCGGAGGTGCTCAGCCGCAAGGGCATGACCAAGCTGAGCCTCTCGGAGGTCGCGGCGCAGGCCGGAGTTTCGCGGCCGACCCTCTACCGGTGGTTCGCGTCGAAAGAAGAGTTGCTCGACGCGTTCTCCGCTTGGGAGAGGCAGATGTACGGCCGCGGAATGGCAAAGGCGACGGCGGGTCTGCGCGGCAAAGAGAAGCTCGACGCCGCCCTGCGGTTCATCGTCGACTATCAACACTCGTACTCGGGATACCGGATGGTGGACATCGAGCCCGGTCATGTCATCGGGCAGTTGTCGGGCGTGATCCCGATCATGCGCGAACGACTTCAACGGCTGCTTCCGGGGCCCAACGGTGCGGTGGCCGCGGCGACCGCGATCCGAGTCGCGGTATCGCACTACATCGTGGGCAGCGATGATGCCGACCAGTTCCTGGCACAGCTTCGTCATGCCGTGGGAATCAAGCACCCATCCCCCGACGAATCGGAAAGCGACGGCTAGCGCGTCACAATCGTCGCGGCGGCGATCAGCCCGCCGTCGGTGTTGACCGGCATCGCACCACCGATCTCGGTGTCCCCGTCGGCCAGCAGCCTCTCCTGCTCCCCATCGGCGCAAAACCCCGCCTCGGCCAGGTGAATCACCTCCGCGCCGGCGTCGGTGTCCTGCAGCTGGATCACATCGACATCCTCCGGCGCCACCCCGGCCCTCTCGAACGCCGCACGCGACGCATACACCGTCGGCGACACGTCCTCATCCAACGGGGCGGAGGTCGCGTGGACCTCGTAGGCGCCGTAGCGGCGGGTGCGGATCTCCACGGCCCGCAGATACACCGGCGCGGCGGTGTAGCGGTGCGCGATGTCGGCGCGGCACATGATCACCGCGGCGGCGCCCTCGTCGGGCGCGCAGAACATGTAC
>NZ_DATFYW010000182.1:0-13895 GCF_035314905.1 Mycobacterium sp. | reverse complement strand
CATCAACATGGTGTTGACCGCCCACTTCTTTTGGACAATGCCCCCATACAGCACCGCGATGCCGGGCAAGCTCATCAAGCCCACCAGCGTGGCCGCTACCAGCTGCCAGGCATTGTCTCCGGGGTTAAGCCAATCGGGATATGGCGACATAGTTCGGCACGCACCTCCAAAAATTTCCGTCGTCATTCCGCAAGCCGCAGAAGTGGATGCAGTATTTCGGGGGAATGTTTCTTCTGGATGATGCTGAGTAAATTCTATATTGCTCCCAGCATTCCCTCAGGTTATTTTCCAGCAACTACACAAAGAAATTGCAGTAAAAACACAGCGTTTTCGAAGATACCTTTCAGTATCGGATCCTGTCGGCGTGTTGAACCGGGGGTCGCTGCAGCACGTGGAAACATTGTCAGCTGCAGGAGGTCGAGATGAGCTCAATATTGGTGGTCTGCCTTTCGGTAGGCACGCCTCTCGCCGCTCTTGGCCTCTACGAGCTTCAGGCGTCGCTCGAGCGCTGGGACCAGAAGCGGCACGCAGAGGACTGACCGCCGCCCACATCAGGGTGTGACACCCTGATGTAGTGGTGAACCCCTCGACGGCGCAGGCCCGCGTCGTCGTCGACGAGTTGATTCGCGGCGGCGTGCGGGATGTGGTGCTCTGCCCGGGCTCCCGGAACGCGCCGCTCGCATTTGCGCTGCGCGACGCCGATGCCGCCGGGCGGGTGCGGCTGCATGTGCGGATCGACGAGCGCACCGCCGGGTATCTTGCGATCGGCCTGGCTGTGGGCGCCGGCGCGCCCGTGCCGATCGTCATGACGTCGGGCACCGCCGTTGCGAACCTCGGACCGGCCGTGGCGGAGGCCAACTACGCGCGGGTCCCGCTGATCGTGCTGTCGGCCAACCGTCCGTACGAGCTGCTGGGCACCGGCGCCAACCAGACCATGGAACAGCTCGGGATTTTCGGAACGCAGGTTCGGGCGTCAATCAGCCTCGGCCTGGCAGAAGAGGGCAGCGAGAAGACCGCCGGGCAGAACGCGCGGTGGCGTTCGGCGGTGTGCCGGGTGCTCGTGGCTGCGACGGGCGCGCGATCTGCGAACGCGGGGCCGGTGCAGTTGGACATCCCGCTGCGTGAGCCGCTGGTGCCCGCCCCGGAGCCCGGCCCCGGCGTGATGCCTCCCGGCCGGCCGAACGGACGGTCGTGGACGTACACGCCGCCGGTGAGCTTCGACCAGCCGCTCGACGTCGACCTGAGCCTGGACACCGTGGTGATCTCTGGCCACGGCGCCGGGGTCCACCCGAACCTCTCGGGGTTGCCGACTGTCGCCGAGCCGACGGCCCCGGCAGCCGAGAACCCGCTGCATCCGTTGTCGCTACCGCTGCTGCACCCGCAGCAGGTCATCATGCTCGGCCGGCCCACGCTGCACCGGCAGGTGTCATCGCTGTTGGCCGACCCGGCGATGCCGGTGCTCGCACTGACGACCGGTCCGCGGTGGCCGGACGTGTCGGGCAACTCACAGGCGACCGGCACCCGGGCGGTGACCTCTGGCCGGCCGCGCGACGGCTGGCTGCGGCACTGCGCGGAAGTTCACCGGCGAGCGATGGATGCCGTTCGCGGTCAGCTCGAAGCGCACCCGTTGACGACGGGACTGCACGTGGCCGCGGCGGTCGCGGGCGCGGTGCGCGACGGGGACCAACTGGTGCTCGGCGCGTCGAACCCGGTGCGCGACGCGGCACTGGTCGGGTTGAGCAGCAGGGGCATCAAGGTGCGGTCCAACCGCGGCGTGGCCGGCATCGACGGAACGGTCTCGACGGCGATCGGCGCGGCGCTCGCGCACGACGGGCGCACGGTCGCGTTGATTGGCGACCTGACGTTCGTGCACGATGCGTCCGGGCTGCTGATCGGGCCGACAGAGCCTGTGCCGCAAAACCTTTCGATTGTAGTGTCCAACGACAACGGCGGTGGGATCTTCGAGCTTCTGGAGCAGGGGGACCCGCGTTTTGCCGACGTGTCGTCGCGGATCTTCGGCACCCCGCACGACATTGACGTCGGCGCGCTGTGCCGGGCGTATCACGTGGAGTGCCGGCAGGTGGAGCCCGGGGAGCTGGGCGAGGCGCTGGACACGCCGTCCACCGGGATGCGGGTGCTGGAGGTCAAGGCGGATCGGTCGACGCTGCGGCAGCTGCACGCGTCGATCACGGCGGCCATATGAGCCGGCTCGCCGGTGCGGTCAAGCTGCTGGCCGGGCCCGTTCGAACGCCCGATGAACCTGAGCCGCGGTTGCGAAAAGGGTTGCGGTGGGCGCGAATTGCGGTCCTGATCATCGCGGGCATCGTCACGCTCCAGTCGATGCTCCTGGTGGCAGGCGCATGGCGCAACGACCGGCAGATCGAGCGTCACATGGGCGTCGCGCAGGCTGAGGTGCTGAGTGCAGGTCCGCGGCGATCAACGATCGAGTTCGTCACACCCGACCGCGTCACGTACCGCCCAGAGCTCGGCGTGCTCTACCCGTCGAAGCTCGCCGACGGGATGCGCATCTACGTCGAGTACGACAGGAACAACCCTGACCTGGTGCGGGTGCAGCACCGCAACGCGTCGCTGGCGATCATCCCGGCCGGTTCGATCGCGGTGGTCGGCTGGTTGGTGGCCGGCCCCTTACTCTTCGGGCTAGCGCTGGCCGAGAAGCGTTCGGCAGCGCTTTAGCAATCGTCGACGGACCGGTCGACGACCGGAAAGTCAGCGCCCGACCGCGTCGGCGAGCCTGCGGAACATGTACAAGAAATTCGGGTCGTATTCGATTGCAGGCATCCGCTTGAGAATCCTGGCCACACACGGATCATTCAGCAAGGCCGCGACATCGGCATTCCGGGCGGGATCCATTCCGGCGGACCGCAACCAGGAAACGAGGTCGGACAGCACCGGCACGATTCCGTCGAGATCACCTTGCGCCCAGCGCTCCCGGTGGTTCTGGGCCACGCGCTGCCAGTGGATGCGCGCGGCGTCGCTGTGGTTAAGCGCCGCACGCAGCATGCTCGCGACCGCCTTGGTCATCAGGCCACGAAGACGGCCCGCCGACTCGGGGTTGTCCCGCAAGGTCTCGTCGAGGCCCCACTCCCAGTCCTGCCAATACCGTTTGACGCCGTGGTCGGTTGGACGCAGGTTAATCCGCTCCCACGGATCAGCCATTAAATTCCCCCCGCGTGCAAGTCGACATCAACAGGTCCGATTCGTCACGCTACCTGAAAATATCGCCAATTTTCATAAAGATTCAATTAAGCGTTCGGCGGCAGAATTTCGCGTGTCGTATCCCTGGAGGCAACCTCGCAGACAGCGGCCGCTGACACGATCGTGACGTGCGAGTTGCGATTGTCGCCGAGTCGTTCCTGCCCAACGTCAACGGCGTCTCGAATTCGGTGCTCCGGGTGCTCGAGCACCTCGCCCGCACCGGACACGACGCCATCGTCATCGCTCCCGACAACCCCCGCGGCCAGGACCGCGCCGCCACCGAGCACGACGGCGTCCCCGTCCACCGGATGCCGTCTCGGATGTTCCCGAAGATCACATCGCTGCCGCTCGGTATGCCGCGGCCGCGCATGGTTCGGATCATGCGCGAATTCGACGCCGACGTCGTTCATTTGGCGTCGCCGGCGCTGTTGGGCTACGGCGGCCTGCAGGCCGCACGGTTCCTCGGCATCCCGACCGTGGCGGTATTCCAGACCGACGTGCCGGGCTTCGCGCAGAGCTACGGCATCGGCATCACATCGCGGGCGGCATGGGCGTGGTTCCGTCACCTGCACCGCCACGCACACCGCACGCTGGCGCCGTCCTCGGCTGCGATGGAAAGCCTCGCGGTCCAGCGTATCCCGCGAGTCCACCGGTGGGCCCGCGGTGTGGACATCACCGGCTTTGCGCCGTCGGCCCGTGACGAGCGGTTGCGCCGCAGGTGGTCACCGAGCGGCAAACCGATCGTCGGTTTCGTCGGCCGGCTGGCGCCGGAGAAGCACATCGAGCGGCTGAAGACATTGGCGCACAACCACGGCGTCCAGCTCGTCATCGTCGGCGACGGCGTGGACCGCGCAAAGCTCGGAACCCTCCTGCCGACGGCGGTTTTCACCGGCGCCCTGTACGGCCCCGAACTGGCGGCCGCGTACGCCAGCATGGACGTCTTCGTTCACCCCGGCGAGCACGAGACGTTCTGCCAGGCCGTGCAAGAAGCGCTCGCGTCCGGCGTGCCCGTCGTCGCACCCAACGCCGGCGGCCCGCGCGATCTGGTCAGCCCTGGGCGCACCGGGTTCCTGCTCAACGTCGACGACTTCGAAGAGCGACTGCCCGACGTCGTCTCGCACCTGATCCAGTTCCGGCCCCGCTACTCGATCGCGGCTCGGCGCAGCGTGCTGGAGCGCACGTGGCCGGCGATCTGCGACGAGCTGCTCGGCCACTACGCCGCCGTTCAGGGTGAACAAGCCGAACGAAGGACGCTCACCGCATAGCGGGCGGCTTACGATTCCGCTCATGACGGCACCGTTTTCCTGGCAGGCCGTCGGCTTCTAGTACGTTCGGCACAGTGAGCCGGGCGACGCTGGACAAGGAGCCGCACGAGGTCGCGTCGATGTTCGACGCGGTCGCGCGCCGCTATGACCTGACCAACACCTTGCTGTCGCTGGGCCAGGACCGCAGTTGGCGACGGGCCACGCGCAGGGCTCTGGAGATCGGGCCGGGGGAGAGGGTGCTCGACCTGGCCGCGGGCACCGCGGTGTCCACCGAGGAGCTGGCCCGCTCGGGCGCGTGGTGCGTGGCGGCGGACTTCAGCGTCGGCATGCTCGCGGCCGGACGAACCCGCGCCGTGCCGAAAGTGGCCGGCGACGCGACACGGCTGCCGTTCGCGGACCGGGCCTTCGATGCGGTGACGATCAGCTTCGGATTGCGCAACGTCGTCGATCACGAGGCCGCGCTTCGCGAGATGGCCCGCGTGACGAAGCCCGGCGGCCGGCTGGTCGTGTGCGAGTTCTCGACGCCGACGAACCCGTTGTTCGGCACCCTCTACAAGGAGTACCTGATGCGGGCGCTGCCCAGGGTAGCCCGCGCGGTCGCGTCGAATCCGGAGGCCTACGTCTACCTGGCAGAGTCGATCAGGGCCTGGCCCGACCAGGCGGACCTCGCGCACCGCATCCGCCGCGCGGGCTGGGCCGGTGTGCGGTGGCGCAACCTCAGCGGCGGGATCGTCGCGCTGCACGCCGCGACCCGGCCGACCGACTGAGGGCCTACTCCTGGAATCGGTCGGGAATGATCGGCGACAGCATCCCCGGGCAATACACCGATATCGCGATGATCGTGAACTCGTTCGCCCGTTCGCGGGTCAGGCCGCTGTTGGCGGCCATCGTCGCGGCCGCACCGTCGAACGTTTCCCCGGGCTGTACGACCATCGGACACACGGACTCGCCCAGCGCCGTCGCACTTGCCGGGTCGTTGTACGGGATGCCGGCGTCGGTGAGTCCGGCAAGGAACGAATTGCCGACCATGTCGGCGCGCGCCGGCGTTCCCGACGCGGCGGCGGCGATGATCACGCCGACAGACACCGCCACCGCGCCGATGGTCCTTGCCTGCCGGTGGGGCGTCCACTTCATTGTCGCAACACTGGTTCACAACAGTCACATGAGGAACACGACACGATAAAGGTTTGCACACGTTACGGGCGGACGTGGTGTCAATGGACCTAGCTGAACGGCGGGCGACGGTCAATCCCGCGCGAACCCGAACCCAGCACCCGCCACAGCCGCGCAACCCAGTCGACGTCCTCGTCGATGATCAGGTTGCCCATCACGCGCACCACGATGTCCATCAGCCGCGCGGACCGCATCGCGATCGGGCCGCCGGTCGGGAGGAACCACGGCATGGTCAGCAGCGCCGACAGCCGCCGCGCAATCGAGAACGCCCGCCCGTACCGCTGCTGCAGCAGGCCCGGCCAGGCCGCCGACAGGTCGCCGCTGCCCAACAGATCGGCGGCGAGGCGACCGGTCTCCACGCCGTAGTCGATGCCCTCGCCGTTCATCGGGTTCACGCACGCCGCCGCGTCGCCGATGAGCATCCAGTTCGGCCCGGCCACTCCCGACACCGCGCCGCCCATCGGCAGCAGCGCCGACATCACCGCGCGCGGCTGCCCGTCGAACTCCCAGTCAGCGCTGCGCAGGTCGGTGTAGAAGTTGATCAGCTTCTTCAGTGCCACGTCGGCCGGTCGCCTCTCGGTCGCCAAAGCGCCGACGCCGATGTTCACCTCGCCGTTGCCCAGCGGGAAGATCCAGCCGTATCCGGGCAACAGGTGGCCGTGGCGGGTACGCAGTTCGAGGTTCGTGGACAGCCACGGATCGTCGCTGCGCGGTGACCTGAGATACCCGCGGACAGCCACCCCGTACGTCGTCTGCTGATGCCACTCCCGGCCGAGCATCCGGCCCAACGGCGACCGCGCCCCGTCGGCGACGATCAGCTCGCGGCACCGCACCTCGGTGATGCCGCCGCCGTTTCGAAGCGCCAGCGACGTCACGCGTCCACGCGAATCATCACTGACACCAACGACTTTGCGGCCCATCAGCATCGACGCGCCCGCGTGCACCGCCACCTGGCGGATCCGCTCGTCGAGCTCGGTACGCGGCACCGCGCTGCCATACGCCGGAAACGACGGGCCGGGCCAGTCGACCTCGACCTCGCCGCCGAAGCCGGTCAGCCGCAGCCCGCGGTGCTTGATGTGCTGATCGAGCCAGCCGCCCAGGCCCAGCAACTGAAGCTCGGCCACCGCGCGGGGGGTCAGCCCGTCGCCGCAAGGCTTGTCGCGGGGAAAGTCGGCGGCGTCAACGACGAGCACGTCACGCCCGGCGCGGGCGGCCCACGCGGCCGCCGCCGAACCGGCCGGTCCGGCGCCGACAACGACCACATCCGCCCTGGTGTCCATCCCCACCAGTATGTTGGACCAATGAGGACACCAGCGACCGTGGTCGCCGGCGTTGAGCTCGGCAACCCTGAATTCGCCGCGAGTGTCCGCGACGGCGTGGCGCGGATCGAAGACCTGATAAGCACCGAGCTCGGCAAGGGCGACGAGATCATCCGCGACGCGGTGTTGCACCTCTTCGAGGCCGGCGGCAAGCGCTTCCGTCCGCTGTTCACGGTGTTGTCGGCGCAGCTGGGGCCCGAGCCCGACGCCGGGGAGGTCACCGTCGCCGGCGCGGTGATCGAACTGGTTCACCTGGCGACGCTCTACCACGACGACGTGATGGACGAGGCGCAGGTACGCCGCGGCGCTGCAAGCGCCAATGCCCGCTGGAGCAACAATATCGCGATCCTGGCCGGCGACTACCTATTCGCCACCGCGTCGCGCCTGGTGTCGCGGCTGGGCCCCGAGGCGGTGCGGGTGATCGCCGAGACGTTCGCCGAGCTGGTCACCGGGCAGATGCGCGAGACACGAGGCGCGGCCCAGGGCGTCGACTCGATCGACCACTACCTGCGGGTGGTACACGAGAAGACCGGCTCGCTGATCGCCGCGTCGGGGCTGTTCGGCGGGACGTTCTCGGGCGCCGGCGACGAGGAGATCCAACGGCTGAGCCGGCTCGGCGGCATCGTGGGCACCGCGTTCCAGATCTCCGACGACATCATCGACATCGCCAGCGACTCCGAGGAGTCGGGCAAGACGCCGGGCACCGACCTGCGCGAAGGCGTGCACACGCTGCCGGTCCTCTACGCGCTGCGGGAGACCGGGCCGGACGCCGTGCGGCTGCGGGAATTGCTGTCAGGGCCGATGGACGACGACGGACATGTTGCCGAGGCGCTTGCCTTGCTGCGGGCCTCGCCGGGTATGGCCAAAGCCAAGAACACCGTCGCGAGGTATGCCGCGCAGGCGCGCGAGGAGCTGGCCGGCCTGCCCGATGGCGCCGGTCGTCAGGCGCTGGCCACGCTGGTGAAGTACACGATCGAGCGGCACGGCTGACGGAACCCGTCGTCGACGCGCTGCGTTCTCTATTCGGTCGAGCACGTGCAGAAGGAGACGCTGATGAGGTGGCACCCCTACCGCAACGGGGTCAAGACGTTGCTGCTGCTGGCCGTGATGTCGGCCGTGATCGTGTTCATCGGGTCGCTGTTCAAGAACCCGTCGATCCTGGTGCTGTCGATTCTGTTCGCGGTCGGCATGAACATCTACGTGTACTTCAACAGCGACAAGCTGGCGCTGCGGGCGATGCACGCGCAGCCGGTGACCGAGCTGCAGGAGCCGGTGATGCACAAGATCGTCCGGGAGCTGGCGACCGCGGCGCACCAGCCGATGCCGCGGCTGTACATCAGCGACACCGCGAACCCGAACGCGTTCGCTACGGGCCGCAACCCGCGCAATGCGGCCGTGTGCTGTACGACGGGGATCCTGGCGATCCTCAATGAGCGTGAGCTGCGGGCGGTGCTCGGGCACGAGCTGTCGCACGTGTACAACCGCGACATCCTGATTTCGTGCGTGGCCGGGGGCCTGGCCGCCGTGATCTCGGGTCTGGCGAACCTGGCCGTGATCATGAGTTGGTTCGGCGGCGGTCGGGATAACGGCGCGAACCCGCTTGCGCTGCTGTTGGTTTCGTTGCTGGGTCCGGTCGCGGCGACGATCGTGCGGCTGGCGGTGTCGCGGTCGCGGGAGTACCAGGCCGACCAGTCCGGTGCCGAGCTGACGGGCGACCCGCTGGCGCTGGCGTCGGCGCTGCGCAAGATCTCCCGCGGCGTGGAGGCCGCGCCGCTGCCGCCGGAGCCAAAGCTTGCGAGCGAGGCGCACCTGATGATCGCGAACCCGTTCCGGTCGGGGGAGCGGTTCGTGTCGGTGTTCTCGACGCACCCGCCGATCGAGGAGCGGATCCGCCGGCTGGAGTCGATGGCCCGGGGCTGAATTGCCGGCGGCAGCTTCTGGCGGCATGCGCTAACTTCAAAAAGTGATAGCGCATGCGATATCAAAAAATCACTACACGTACCGTGCCGAGTGGTCGCCTGAACGGGGCGAGTACGTCGGCCTGTGCCTCGAATTCCCTCGGGTGTCTCGACATGCCCCGACGGCGCGTGAGGCGATTGCCGAGATCGAGCAGGCGGTCGCCGAGCACGTCGAGGGCATGGAGCGCGGTGGCGAGGCGGTGCCTACATCGCTGACTGAGCGACGCTACAGCGGCAGTTTCATCGTTCGGACATCGCCGGCGCTGCATGCGCGCCTCACGATCGAAGCCGTTGAGCAGCGGGTGTCGCTGAATCAGCTGGTGGTTCAGAAGCTGGCCGAGCGAGGAATGATGCTCGACTAGCGATGAGTGATGCGTCGGGGAACGCTGTCGCCTAGGGTGTGATTCCGTGCTGAGCAGAATGCTGACCGGCGTGGCCGGCGCCGTGGGGGCGGCCCTGATCGCCCCACCGGTGGCTGCCTGGGCCGATCCGGACCCACCTGCCCCGCCCCCCGGGCCGAACCTCAACGCATTCGCGCCGATCTCGCCGGGCGACTACGCGGTGATGAGCGGCGCCTGGTACGCGTTCGGCACACCGGACGGGCTGACGTGCGTCATTCAGAAAGGCTCGGGTGGCTACGGCTGCAGCGGGCCGATCCCGGGTGCGCCCAACGGCGCGAACATGGTGAGCGGCGGTCCTGCCGGCGCGCCGGAATTCGCCAACACCGAAGGCCCGGTGTTCTCGGTGGCCGGTGCGGTCAAGCCGCTGCCGCCGAACACGCGGCTGAGCTATCGCCAGATCAGCTGCGGGACCGACGGCGCGGGCACGACGTCGTGCATGAACTCCTACGACCAATCCGGCTTTGTGATCAGCCCGGCCGGCAGCTACATCGCCGGCCAGACGCCGCCTCTGCTGGACCGGCCGCGAACGTAGCGCCGCTTGAAGCTACGCAGGGTTCGCACACCGGACGGGCTGCAGACCGAGTACGACGACGACGGCCAATGGCGCCGGCTGAGTGGCCCCGGCCCATTCGGGCCTTCGCCGTTCACCGACGAATGGCAGCTGGCCACCGCTGATCGGCACCTACGGGGCACCGACGCGCTGTTGCCGTTCCAGCCGTTGTCGTTTCGCGACTTCCTGTTGTCGGAAGCGCACAACATTACCGCCGCCCGCGGCATGGTGCAGCGGTTCCACCCAGTCACCCACCGCGTGAGCGAGACATTCGAAAAGCTCACTCGCCGGACGTTTCCGCCCTTCCGCCCGAGGAGGCTGTTCTATCGGCAGCCCATCTACTACATGGGCAACGCGATGACGATCGTGCCCACGCGAACGCCGATCGCGTTCCCCAGCTACTCCAACGGACTGGACTTCGAGCTCGAAGTCGCGTTCGTGCTGAAGGAGCCGCTGTTGAATGCCACGGCGGATGAGGCGACGACGGCCATCGGGGCGTTCGTGCTGCTCAATGACTTCAGCGCACGCGATGTGCAGCGGGCCGAAATGTCCTCGGGCATGGGACCGCAGAAGTCCAAGCACTTCGGCAGCTCGATGTCGGAGACTGCGGTGACCGCCGACGAGGTGCTGCCACGCATCAATGAGCTGACGGGTTCGGTGATCATCAACGGCCGGACGGTCAGCACGGTCAGCAGCCGCGGGTTCCAGTGGAGCGTCGGCGATGTGCTCGCCCACGCGTCCCGCGACGAACAACTGCTACCGGGTGAGCTCATCGCCACCGGAACGCTGGCAGGCGGGTCGGGCATCGAGACCGGTCATTGGCTCAAGCGCGGGGATACACTGCGGCTGGTCCTCGACGGCATCGGCGAGGTGGAACACCACATCCTCGATGACAGCCAGCGCAGTGGGCTCCGCTGAAGGAGGGAGCCGCGTCGTCGCCGCTGTTCGTCGGACTTTTCGCGAGGATTAATCTGCCCGTTGGTCGGCCGGGCAATCATTGCGCCATGCCAAAGATGGAGGTCTACGTGCGAGGCGACATCCCGCCTTCCCAACTGGTGCAACGGATTCGGCAGACAGTTGCCGCATCCTTACCGCTGGGCGAGCGGATACGGCATTGGGGCGGGCACACCGGTGGCGGTCGCGAGGGCGACACCGAAATGGTGCGCTATCTGGTGGAGTACGAATCGGAGCCGGGCCGCTAGGGCAACAACCGGCCAGAGTGGATGAAGAACAGGTGAAGTCGGGCTGAACAGGATGTACGGCCCCGGCCATCAATGAGAACGTAGATCGAATGCCTTCCCGTTTGATTGGAGTCCGGACCGTGAAGCGACGATCACCCTTACGGTTGCTCATCGCCGCGGCGATATGGTCGACGTTGCAGATCGTTGTTTGGTTGGGCGCTGCGGGCGGTGCCGTGGCGGACCCATCCGACGCGCAGTCGACACCCCAAAATGACCCGGTGCCGAACGTCGCAGGGATGGTCATCTACAAGAGCACCTACCCGGCGGCCGAGACAGTCGCACGTGTGCAGAACCAACTGAACTCGATCGGAAAGGTCGCCACCACAGTCGATTTCGCGCAGACGGCGCAGTGGGTGGAAAAGACGCTGCGTCCGACGACGGTGATCATCGGCGGCAACCCGAAGGCGGCGGCCCCGATCATGGCGGCGGGTCAGCGCGCCGCGATCGACCTGCCCCAGAAGTACCTGGTGTGGCAGGCGAGCGGTGGAACTGTGTTCGTCGGATACAACTCGGCGGATTATGTGGCCTCCTGTGCGGGCATCGATCCGTCGAGCGGGGCTGTCGACGGATTGCGCAGCGGTTCGGCCTCGGTCGCGCAGGGGGCGAGCGGAAGCACCGATCCGGTCGGTGACGGCGGCTCGGCGTCGTGCTCGGGCTCATATCTCGTCCAGAAGACGAGCAACGCGTCGTTCGGCGACACCGTTTCGCGATACCAAGCCGCGTTCGCCAAGAACAATCAGCCGACCGTGCTGAATCTCGATCAGGCGGCGGCGGCCGCTAGCGCCGGCACCCAGATACCGCCGACACAGCTGCTGCTCACCGACGATGCGTCGGTGTCGGTACCTCTGGTCGCGGCGCAACAAACGATGGGTATCGATCTGCCGCTGAGGTTTTTGGTGTGGCAGGACGACTCCGGCGCTGTGCACGCCGGGCAACCCGATATCAAGGTTCTTGCCTCGCGGCACGGGGTGAGCGGGAAAGACACGCTGCTCGACACCGCGGCCGCGGCCAACAATTACCTGACCAACAGCGCGGCCGGGACCGGCCCCGGGTAGTAGCTGCTCAGAACCCGGCGCCGTGGACCTCGTGGCCGGGGACCTCGGCGGCGAGGCCGCGGTAGGCGTCCACAACGGTGCGGCCGTGGTTGATGACGCCGTCGACTTCGCGGGCGATCGGCATGTGGATGCCGTAGCGGTCGGAGAGATCCATGATCACGCCGGCGGCCTTGACGCCCTCGGCGACCTGGTCCATCGAGGCGAGGATCTCGTCGAGGGGCTTGCCTGCGCCGAGCTGCTCGCCGACGTGGCGGTTGCGGCTGCGGGGGCTGGTGCAGGTGACGATCAGGTCGCCGAGGCCGGCTACGCCGGGGAACGTTTCGGGCTGTCCGCCCATCGCGACGCCGAGCTTGGTCATTTCGCGCAGCGCGCGGGCGATCACCATGGCCCGGGTGTTCTCGCCGATGCCGAGGGAGTAGCCCATGCCGACGGCGATCGCGAAGACGTTCTTCAGGGCGCCCGCCATCTCGACGCCGATGACGTCGTCGGTGGTGTAGACGCGGAACCGCTGGGTGCGGAACAGGCCGGACAGCCGGGTGGACAGGTGCTGGTCGGGCATCGCGATCACGGCGGCCGCGGCGTAGCCCTGCGCGACCTCGCGGGCGATGTTCGGGCCGGCGAGTATGCCGGCGGGGTGGCCGGGCATGACCTCCTCGACGATCTGCGACATGCGCAGCGTGGTGCCCTGCTCGAGGCCCTTGACCAGGGAGACGATCGGCACCCAGGGCCGCAAGCTGGCGCGCAGGTCGGTGAGCACCGGCCGAAAGCTGTGCGACGGCACGGCCATCACGATGACGTCGGCCGAGTCGGCGGCCATGTCGAAGTCGGTGGTGGCCTCCAGGTTCGGGGAAAGCTGGACCTCGTCGCCCAGGTACCGAAGGTTGCGATGGCGCTCGTTGATGTCTTCGGCGGTCTCAGGGGAGCGCACCCACTGCATCGTTTCTGAGCGGCGGGCGGCGATGGACGCGACGGTGGTGCCCCAGGAGCCCCCACCCAGCACGACGACGCGAGGTTCGCGGCGAGGAGGTGTCATGGGTGTCACATTAGGGGGGAGCCCCGCCGGATCACCGGTAGTTGACGAACTGCAGCGCCACCTCGAGGTCGGCCTGCTTGAGCATCGCGATGACGGCCTGCAGGTCATCCCTCTTCTTTGACGAGACGCGGACCTCGTCGCCCTGGATCTGGGTCTTCACGCCCTTGGGGCCTTCGTCGCGGATCATCTTGGTGATCTTCTTGGCGTTCTCACTATCGATGCCCTGCTTGAGCTTCCCGTTGACCTTGAAGGTCTTGCCGCTGGCCTGCGGCTCGCCGGCGTCGAAGGCCTTCATGCTGATGTCGCGGCGGACCAGCTTCTCCTTGAAGACGTCGATGGCGGCTTTGGCGCGCTCCTCGGTGGAGGAGGTGATCGTGATGGCCTCCTCGCCGGACCATTCGATGCGGGTGTCGGTGCCGCGGAAATCGAACCGGGTGGCCAGCTCCTTGGCGGCCTGGTTCAGTGCGTTGTCCACCTCCTGGCGGTCGACCTTGCTGACGACGTCGAACGATGAATCCGCCATTGGACCCGTCCCCTATCTCATCGGTGTTGGTCGTTTGTGCTCTTGGTACATCCTCGTTGTACCCTGCTAGTCGCACCAAGGCAGGTTGCCCGAGCGGCCAATGGGAGCGGACTGTAAATCCGTCGCGAAAGCTACGCAGGTTCGAATCCTGCACCTGCCAC
>NZ_DATFYW010000181.1:0-23470 GCF_035314905.1 Mycobacterium sp. | reverse complement strand
GTGAAGCCGACCGCGCCGAGCACCCCGAAGCCACCAGCCTTGCTCACCGCGACGACGACGTCGCGGCAGTGTGTGAAGGCGAAAATCGGAAACTCGATCCCGAGCTCGTCGCATAGCGGTGTGTGCATGCCTGCTCCTTTGATGGGGCGGTAGGCGAACTGAAACGTGTTCTAGTTTATAACTCGGCCGGCCCAGAAGGTATCCGGGCCGCCAATTTGGTGCGTGGGCCTACCCCAGACGACGACGTGGCCCTGCTGACCCTGACCGACGGCCGGTAGGCCGTCGCGTTCTCGTCTAATCTGGGGGCGTTGCGTCCGGTGAAGCCCGTCACCCGCGTGACCGACGTAGGCTAAGTTCGGCATCGATCAAAATTCAGCTCTTGCCAGGTTCAGCCCGCAGCCTCGCGAGCGCGACATGAGTGCGCGCGTCGTCTGTCGCGAACCGCGTACCCGACCAGAGGTGAACGTTGAATCAACAAAGTGAAGCGACCACCGGGAGCGCCGCGGCTGCGTCCCAACCGACGAACTGCGTGGTGACCGAACGGTGGATCGACCGCACCGTCGTCGTGTCTGCATCCGGTGACATCGACATGCTCAGCGCACCTGCGCTCGAGGAGGCCATCCGCTCGGCCCTGGGCAAAGACCCCGCGGCACTCGTTGTCGATTTCTCCGCCGTTGAGTTCCTGGCGTCGGCCGGAATGGGCGTTCTCGTGGCCGTGCACGACGAGGTGACCCCAAACGTCGACTTCTGTGTGGTCGCCGACGGGCCGGCCACAAGTCGCCCGCTCAAGCTCGTCGGCATCGCCGACATCGTCACGGTGTATCCCACGCTCGACGAGGCGCTGGCAGGCCCGAAGGCATAGAACGCGCATCGACGGTTATTCAGACAACTGCCATGATCGATTCCATGTCTTCGGCCGATGTCGCCAATGCTGAGCGCTTCGAGCGCATCGGGATTGCCGCCGACGCGGGAAGCGCTGCGCGCACCAGGGAAGAGTTCGCCCGATGGCTGCACGAGTTCTTCGATCTCGATCCGATACGGACAAGCGACGTCGTGCTGGCGATCAACGAAGCGTTGGCCAACGCCGCGGAGTTCGCCTACCTGCTGGCCGACCGCCCGGGCACGAAGGATCTGCAGGCACGCTACGACACAGGCGGCGCGAGATTGACGGTCGTAGTTTCCGACAACGGGTTGTGGCGCATCCCGGGTCGAGGCGCCGACACCCGCGCCCGTGGCCGCGGAATCCCTTTGATGAGGGCGCTTTCGGATCGGACGACGATCGAAACCTTATCTGGCGGTACGCAGGTCCGCCTGGAGTGGCGCGGCGTTCCCCGGCCCTGAGGTCGCCTCGCGGAATGCGCTGACCGGCCCGGCGTGAACTTGCTACGGTGTCGCCCGACAGATAGCGGCCATCCCTCGTGAGGAGACACGCGTGGCCATCCGCGTCGCCCACATCGGCACCGGGAATGTCGGTCGGCTGGCGTTGACCGAACTCGTCACGAATCCCGCGTTCGAACTGACCGCCGTGTGCGTGTCGTCCGATGCCAAGGTAGGCGCAGACGCCGGCGAGCTCGCCGGTCTGGACGTCTTCACCGGGATCGCCGCCACCAACGACCTGGAAGCCGTGCTTGCCGCCAAACCCGAATGCGCCGTTTACTGCGCGATGGGTGACAACCGGATGCCTCACGCACTCGAGGACTGCAGGCGCATCCTGGCGTCGGGCATCAACGTTGTGGGCTCCGCGCCGGTGGTGTTGCAGTATCCCTGGCAGGTGCTGCCGGATCAGTACATTTCACCGCTGCAAGAGGCGGCGCGGCAAGGCGATTCGAGCTTGTTCGTCAGCGGCGTCGATCCCGGGTTCGCGACCGACCTGATCCCGCTCGCGCTGGCGGGGACGTGCCAGAGCATCGAGCAGGTGCGC
Organism: Mycobacterium sp.; assembly: GCF_035314905.1. GTDB lineage: Bacteria > Actinomycetota > Actinomycetes > Mycobacteriales > Mycobacteriaceae > Mycobacterium. Next base: position 21,549 of record NZ_DATFYW010000181.1, on the reverse strand, counting down.
TGTATGGAGATCGCCGATTACGCCACCTACGACGGGGCCACCGTCATGTTCGACGTCATGGGCTTCGGCAAGCCGCTCGACGAGGTGCCGATGCTGCTGCAGCCCGGTGTGCTGAGCATCGCGTGGGGGTGCGCCATCCGGCAGATGGCGGCGGGACTGGGGATCACCCTCGACGAGATAACCGATTCATACGTCCGAGAGCCTGCTCCGGAGGCCTTCGACATCGCCGCAGGACACATACCGAAGGGCAGCGTCGCAGCGATGCGATTCGAAATCCGAGGCATCGTCGATGGTCGATCCGCCATCGTCGTCGAACATGTCACGCGATTGCGGGAGGACCTACGGCCCGATTGGCCCCAGCCCGCCCAACCCGGCGGCTCCTACCGGGTCGAGATCGTCGGGGAGCCGTCCTACGCGGTGGACATCTGCCCCAGCAGCCGCAAGGGCGACCACAATCACGCCGCCATCGTCGGCGCGGCGGGGCGGATCGTCAACGCCATCCCGGCGGTGGTGGCGGCACCGCCGGGAATCAGGACAACACTGGATCTGCCGTTGGTGACGGGAAAGGGCCTGTACGCAATTGGAACAGGTTCTAGTTCTCGTGGTGGCGTGCGGTAGCCTGCCCGTCATGGGACGCGTGGACGGAAAAGTTGCACTCATCAGTGGCGGCGCCCGCGGCATGGGTGCTTCGCACGCACAACTGCTCGTGGCGGAGGGCGCCAAGGTGGTGATCGGTGACATCCTCGATGACGAAGGCAAAGCACTGGCCGATGAGCTGGGCGAGGCGGCCCGTTATGTGCACCTCGATGTCACCCAGCCGGATCTGTGGGAAGCGGCCGTGTCGACGGCGGTCGGGGAATTCGGGAAACTCGACGTCCTGGTCAACAACGCGGGCATCGTCAGCCTCGGTCCACTCAAGACGATCAACCTGGCCAAGTGGCAGAAGGTCCTCGACGTCAATCTGACCGGCACCCTGCTGGGCATGCAGGCGGCCATCGACCCGATGACGGCCGCCGGCGGCGGCTCGATCATCAACGTCTCGTCCATCGAGGGGTTGCGCGGCGCCCCGTGGGTGCACGCGTATGTGGCCTCCAAGTGGGCCGTTCGGGGTCTCACCAAGTCCGCGGCGCTCGAGTTGGCACCACAGAACATTCGAGTCAACTCGATTCATCCGGGTTTCATCCGCACGCCGATGACGAAGCACCTACCCGAAGACATGGTGACCGTTCCGCTCGGACGTCCCGCCGAACCCAAAGAGGTTTCGACGTTCGTGCTCTTTCTCGCCAGTGACGAGTCGTCCTACGCGACAGGAAGCGAATTCGTGATGGACGGCGGCGTGGTGGCCGACGTCAACCGCAAGTCGTTCTAGCGTCGGCCACCGTAGGTCGCAGGATAAGCGCTTTCTTCGGTGCCGAAGCGAATGCCGGTGGCGTCCCTGCCGATGAACGTCAGGAACGCCACGACGATCAATCGAGCCGCATCTCGTTTGCCGCCTGGAACGCGGCGCAGCTGGTGATCCTGATGCCGCACCGCGGCGCGCGAATCCGGTTCCGGGCCATGCGAAACGCCGCATCGGCATCGCCGGTGAGCTACTCGGCGGGCGGCAATTGACGCCGGCCGCGAGGTAATTCGCGCGGCCCGTCGCGTTGCGTCAACTCCGAACCGCGCTCACGGCCGGCCATCCCCAACGGCGGATCGTGACCCGCGTCCGGGGTCCCGACGATTGACGAGTCCGCCCGGCTGGCATCGACCCGCGTGTCGGCTGCCACGGACCGCGGTTGCCGCGGCAGGTCGGTGTCCTGCTCGGAGTGAACAGTCACCTTGTGGGTCCGCTTGAGCGTGAACGTGATCTCCTCGACCTCTTCGAAGACCTGGCGGGCGGCACGCAATGGCTGGGTCGTGGTGTCGACCGCGCGGGCGACAAAGGGCGGCACCAGCGGACGGATCCAGCGCGCAGCGGCCTTGGCCACCTCCGGAATCGACGGCACGAGCGGGGAGCCGCCGTCGCCACCGTGCTGATCTGCGGGGTGAACCCGTGCGGGCAGATTCTCCGGCTCGTCCGCGGCCGCGGCTGCCCGGCTGGCGGCTTCCGCTTCGGCGGCGATCGGCAGGTAGATGTCCTCATCGACGGTCTCTGGTTCCCGCCGCGACGTGGCGTGGACCCGACCCTGCAGCGCCTCGGCGACCTGACGCCGATACCGAGCCCGGTCGATTTCGGTCTGGGCCTCGACGGCGAGGCGGGCAGTGGCCAGCTGCTGCTCGGCCCACAGTGCTTCGGCGGCAGCGCGAACCTGCGCACGCTTGACCGCGATCGCGGTATCGGCCTGTTGCTCGGCTTGGTCGCGCTCCGCTCGTGCGGCGGTGCTGCGATCGTGCGTGGTCTCGCCGCGCCAGAGCCGGATGATCAGCGGCAGCAGGCTCAGCAGGGCGAAGAATCCGATCATGACCAACTGCAGGAAAAGCACACCCGCGGCGGGCATCCCGTCGTGCATCGCGAGCCAGCGTGCGCCCAGGCCTCGATCCGCGCCGGCGATCGCGGTCTGTCGTGCCTGCGCAAGCGCCTGCTCACCGCCGGCGATCCCGGCGTCAAGCCCGGGCGCCTCGCGGTCACGGGCGGCCAACGCGTCGTCGAGTTCCCGCTGCGCATCGGCGAGGAGGTCGTTCGCGGTTCGCGTTTCGGGGCCGGCGCCCGGGACTCCGGTGATGCGGGTCTGGGGGCAGGCCGGTGTGGGGTTGTACTCGCAGCGTGCGACGACCAGCGCTTCGTCACGGTGCCCGCGAGCCTGCCCGACCGCGTTGTCCAGCGCCGCGCGAGCGGCACGTGTGCGGTCGAAATCGGCAGAAGCCTGCAAGACGGCCGGCGCGGAGCCGGCGTTGCGGGCTGCCTGCTCATCGAGGCGACGATCGATCGAGCCCCACAGGACGACCAGCGCGGCGAGCTGTCCGACGACCACACCGACAGCCACCCCGACGGCACCGCGTCCGCCGATCGAAGGCCAGCCCCGCGCCGGGCCCGCGGCGGTGGCGCGGGTCACCGCGCCGACGAGTATCCCGAAGACGAGGGTGATCGCGAGGACCGCCGGCGTCGGCCAGTGTGTCGATCCGGCCACCGCCAGGGCCGCGACGAGCCAGGCCAGCGTGGCGTCCAGCAGCACGACCACGCCGGCGATCGCGTGGCTGGACCGCTCGTGACGCTCCGCGAGCTCACGCCGGTCTCCACCGCCGAGCCAGGTCAGCACCGCTTCAACGCGAGAACCGGCAGGGGGGTGTTCGCGCTCTTTTTCGGCGCACATGGGCACTCCAGACATCTCCAGGTTCACTCAGCCTGACAGGACACCACGCGACACACCGAATCGGGAAATCGGTGTGTGGCGCGGTTCACAGTCCTACCGCGCCGGTGCGGGGGTGCGATAGGCGAATTCTCTCACAGGCGTGCTGGTTTGCCGAAAGTAGGTATTTCGCAGAGTCTTTGGTTGTTTCGCGCCGCGTCGCCGAGTGGGAAACCAGCGGTGCCGAACGCCACCAGCGCGAGGGAGGGGCACCCACGCCGAGCTCCATCGTAGCGGCCAACCATGCGTAATCTCTTGCCGGTGAGCGCACGCGCGGGGATCGTCGTGACAGGCACCGAGGTGTTGACCGGACGGGTCCAGGACCGGAACGGTCCGTGGATCGCCGACCGTCTCCTCGAGCTCGGGGTCGAGCTTGCGCACATCACGATCTGCGGCGACAGGCCGCGCGACATCGAGGCGCAGCTGCGCTTCCTGGCAGAAGAGGGTGTGGACCTCGTCGTCACGAGCGGCGGGCTCGGGCCGACCGCTGACGACATGACGGTCGCGACCGTAGCGCGGTTCTGCGGCCGCGAACTGGTATTGGACGCTGAGCTGGAGAACACCATCTCCGAGATCCTGAGGCGCCTGATGGCGCGCTTCGCCGATGTCGACTTCGATGCCCTGCGCGCCGCCAACCGCAAGCAGGCGATGATTCCGTCCGGCGCCGACGTCATCAACCCGGTCGGAACCGCACCCGGGGTGGTCGTTCCCGGCAAGCCGACAATCGTCGTGCTGCCGGGGCCGCCGCGCGAGCTTCAGCCGATGTGGCGGGCCGCCGTGGAGACCGAGGCCGTGCGGGAGGCGATCGCCGGTCGGACGCGATACCGGCAGGACACCGTGCGGATGTTCGGACTGGCCGAGTCCGGCCTGGCCGAGACGCTGCGCGACGCCGAAGGCCGGATAGCTGACTTCGCGCGGCTCGAGATCACCACCTGCCTTCGGCGGGGGGAAATCGAGATGGTCACCCGCTACGAGCTTGACGCCGCGGACGTGTACGCGCAGCTGATGGAACTCCTGCGCGCGCGCCATGGACGCGAAATCTTTTCAGAAGACGGCTCCCGTGTGGACGACCAGGTCGCAGCGCTGCTCGCCGGGAGACGTATCGCGACCGCAGAGTCGTGCACCGCGGGCCTGGTGGTGGCGCGCCTGACCGAGCTGCCGGGTTCGTCCTCCTACGTCGCCGGCGGGGTGGTTGCCTACGCCAACGACGCAAAGGTAGAGCTGCTCGGCGTCGACCCGGCGCTGATCGAAGCGCACGGCGCGGTGTCGGAGCCGGTCGCCGAGGCGATGGCCGAGGGCGCGCTGCGCCGCCTCGGCGCGGACACCGCGGTCGCGATCACCGGGATCGCAGGTCCTGGCGGCGGCAGCGACGACAAGCCGATCGGGACGGTCTGCTTCAGCGTGAAGCTCGACGGCGGCCAGCCGCTCACCCGCACCGTTCGGCTGCCGGGCAATCGGGCCGACATCCGTGATCGCTCGACGACGGTGGCCATGCACCTACTTCTTCGCGCACTCAGCGGCGCGAACGGCACTGCGGTCGGATAGGACTCGTTCGCGCGAGATCAGTCCTGCTGCCCCACGGCGGCGAAGTTCACGGTCGCCGTCGCCGCGACCTCGCCGTCGTTGCCTCGGAAGATGTCGACCTGGACAACGACGGACCGCCGCCCCGTGCGCAGGATCTTGGCCACTGCCCGCGCCGGCCCGATCTTGATGGGCCGCAGATACCGAATGAATAGATCGGTGGTCGCGATTCCGTTGCCGAACGGCGTGCTCCGAGCGGCCAGTTGGCCCGCCGTCACGTCGGCCATGGTAGCGATCAGCCCACCCTGAAGGCCGCCGGCCGTGTTGACAACCCGCTCGTCGACGGGCATCTCCATGATCAGGCTGGCGTCGCCGGACGGCACCTCGCGCAATCCCAGTTGATCGAACAGGTCTCTCAGCGACCTCGGGGCCGTCATGGTTCCTCCACGCGTAGTGTCGACCGCTGGCCGCGCCTTGGGAGAATCAGATTACCGGTCTGCCCAGCGCAGTCGCTCGCGCCAACTGATTAGAGTGTCCAGCCCTGTCGAGCGGATGTTCCGGGCCGCCGCTATCGTGACCGCGATGGCCGAAGACCGCGCCGCGGTTCAGACACAGGGACAAGGCGCGGCCTCATCGCAGGCACAATCGATCAAGGAATGGCCCGGGCGCGCCGAGTGCTCTAATGCGAACCCGCCCAGAATGTTTCATTGCGCATCGCAATGCGCCAGCCATGGGTGGTGCGCCGGGTTACCATCCCCCAATGGCGGTCCCGAGGACGATCTACGCGACACATCCGCGTTACGCCGAACACGATTTTCCCCGACACCCAGAGCGGGCAGAGCGGATCCGGGCGATCTGGCGGGGCTTGGACGAGAGCGGTTTAGCCGCGCGGATGGAATCGCTGCGGGCCCAAGCCGTCGACACAGACCTGGTGCTGGCTCTGCACACAGCCGACTACCTGGACTTGCTGCGCCGCATCAGCGCCGCGCCGGGCACCACGTTCCTCGACGCCGACACGTATGCAGGCCCGGACGCACTGACTATTGCGATGTTGTCGGCCGGCGGCGCGGTCGGTGCGGTGGACCGAGTGCTCGGTGGAGCCGCCGACAACGCGTTGGCGGCGATCCGGCCGCCGGGGCATCACGCGATGCCGGATCACGGCATGGGGTTCTGCCTGCTCGGAAACGTAGCCATCGCTGCGCATTACGCCCGCAGTCAATACGCGATCGAGCGTGTCCTGATCGTCGACTACGACGTCCACCACGGCAACGGCACCGAAGCGATGTTCTACGACGATCCATCGGTGCTGTACATCTCCACCCACCAGTACCCGTTCTATCCCGGCACCGGTGCGGCAACCGACATCGGCACAGGGCCGGGCGAAGGCTACACGGTGAACATCCCCCTGCCGGCCGGAAGCGGCGACACACATTACGCGGCCGTCTTCGAGCAGATCCTCTGGCCGGCCGCCGAACGATTCCGCCCCCAGTTGGTACTCGTATCCGTCGGGTTCGACGCCTACTGGGCGGACCCACTCGCGGGTATGCGGCTGAGCTTGAAGGGCTATTCGCATCTCGCCAAAGAAGTGATGGGCATGGCGCAGCGGTTCAGCGACGGCAAGGTCGTCTTCGCGCTCGAAGGCGGCTACGACCTGGATGCGCTGCGCCACGGCGTCAGCAACGTGGCGCGCGTGCTGCTCGGCGACGCGACGGACGATCCGCCGGGCGCGCCGCCCGGCCCGCAGCCCGACCCGGACATCTCAGCCCTGCTCACGCTGCTGAAGAAGCTGCACGGGCTCAGGTAGGCCAGGCCCGTGGAATGCGGGGACTGCGCCACGCCGTAGCGGCGCTCACAACTGCGGTATCACCGTCGACGCCAGTAGTTCGAGCGTCTGGTCAGATGCCCGGTCGTGTGTGAACAACACCACCTGCTGAAAACCCATCCCCTGCAGTTGCCTCAGCCGATCGACGATGACGCCGGCCGTACCGACGAGGCCGCCTTCGCGCAGACCGAACCCGGGCCCACCAAATCGCCGCTCGGCGATCTCGCGGGTCTTCGGCAGCGACGCATCATCGGGTGCAAGTGCCATCACCGCTTCGACCGACAGCACAATGCTGGCCGGATCACGGCCAATGTCTTTGCAATTCGAACGCAGCACCGACAGCTTGTGCTCAAGCCGGCCGAGCGCATAGGTCGGCACATTCCACACGTCGGCGTAGCGCGCGACCAAGGGCAGCGTGTACTTCTCACCGACTCCTCCCACGATGATGGGAGGACGCGGGCGTTGCACGGGTCCCGGGACGATCGGCATCTGCCGCACGGTGAAATGCTTGCCCGTGAAGTCGATCGCTTGATTCGCGAAGGCCTGGGTCAAGATCTCCAGCGTCTCCGCCAACCGCTCGGACCGGTCAGCGAAGGTACCCCAGTCCAGGCCCGTCCTGCGGTGCTCGTCTTCGATGGAACCGCTGCCGATGCCGAGCTGCAACCGTCCCGCCGACACCTGATCGAGAGTCGTCACCATCTTGGCCAGTACCGCTGGGTGGCGAAACTGGTTGCAAAGCACCATATGTCCGACACGGAGATGGTCGGTGCGGCTCAGCAGCGCGGTGGCAAGTGTCCATGCTTCCAGCGACGGCATCTCGGGCATTCCCGGGCCATACAAGTGGTCGTAGAGCCACAGTGAGCCAATGCCGAGCTCCTCGCAGCGCAGCGCGCGATGCAGGACTTCCTGGTAGGAGAACCTGATCTGGGGCACGTACACACCGATGTCCAGACCGGTCATGACCGCAGCTCCAATCTTCCGTGGGTGATGACCGCGGCGCGGCCGCAGGCCGCCTCGAACGCGAACGATTGTTCGTTGATGCGGTAGGCATTCACCGTCAGGTCGGCGCCCAGGGGTGTCGGCGACGCAAACCGCACCGCCACCCGGCGAACCTGGCCGGGGTCGCTCACGCCGACGAGGGCCAGAACCCGATGGGTGCATATCGCCATCGTGCACAGGCCGTGGGTGAACACGAAGTCGAAGCCAGTCGCCCGCGCCGCGTTGATGTCGAAGTGGTGGGCCGACCAGTCACCGGACACCTCGGCGTAGCGGGTGGCCAGGTCCTCGTCGATGTGGTGGGTCGCCGACCCGATGGGACTGCTTCTGGCCGACACGGGCAAGCGATGACCGTCGGGCATCGATCCCAGATCCGCCATCGCCGGTAAACCGAGCAGAACTGTGGTCCACCATTGTTCGACCGCCACCGCGCCGTGGGCATCGATCTGTTGAATGTGAAGCACAACTGCGGCTCCCGTCCGGGTCGTCCGCACCGCCGAAATCTCTGACCAGGTGTCAAGCGACTCGTCGGGGCTCAACCGGCGATGCAAGACGATGTCGTGCTCGCCGTGCACCCCGCCGCGCGCCTGTTGCCAGGCGGCCGCCGGCACGTCGCCGTTGGCTGCTTGTTGCGCACGAAACGCCAGGACGACGGGGAAGACGGCAGGCACGGCCTCGCCGGTCAACACGGCGGCGGTCTCATCGCCGGTGGCGGCCACGTGCGCCGCGATGCGCCCGGCCGCGAGCCGGCCCGGAAACGGGCCGTGCCGCGAGGGGTCAACCGCGATCTCGCTCATGACCGGCTTTCGTCAGTGATCCGTCGGCAGGCGCGCGACGTTCTCAGCATGCCCTCCGCGACCTTGGCACGTTTGATGATTGCGACGGCGCCGGCTAACTGATCGGCACGACGACCGGCGCGGTGTTGTATCCCGAGACTCTCACCCAATTCGCGGACTGCCCCGCCGTCGGTAGCACACCGCGTACTTGGACTGTCTCGCCGGGAAACACCGTCACGTAGTTGTCGTCGTACTGGATCGGCAGGATCTCGTCGCCATCCGGCGTGGACGTGATTTCAGCACGTTCGAAGAACGCGATGTGTGCCGTCGGGTTGTGCAGCCGTATGACGACGCCGCTGTTGTCGTCATCAAAGGTCTGCTGGGCAGTGACGTCCAGCGGCACGGGTGGCATGTAGTTCACAGGGGTCATGTCCGCCCAGCTCACCTGCTGAAGGTCAAATGCTTGGTCATTCTCCGGATCGCCGACATCATCTGGCCGCTGAGACTGCCAGTAGACGTTCTCGGCAACCACCTTGCCGGTGGTGTCGAGCAATTCAGCGCGAACGAAGAAGACGCCGGAGTCTTCGGCTTCGGGGGGCAAGGTCATGGCTTGAACGGCCGCGCCGGAGCTCACACTCACACCGTCGGCCGTGCCATCATCGCGCAGGGCGCCGTCCAGGTCGTAAACACGGACGCGCACCCGCAGGTCTTTCTGGTCGCTCTGGGTCTGATTAACGACGGTGATCTTCGCCTGGCGGTGATCGCCTGTCGCATAGGAATCGAAGACGACCGACAGGGGCCGCAGACCCTTCTTCGCGCCGTAATAGGCCCCGCCGGGCCGCAGATAGTAGTCGAAGAGGTTGCCGAAGAAGGACGGCCAGTGGTTGTTCAGCATCCAGTAGACCGTCATCTTGTGGCTTGCCCACCCGTTCGCGGCGAACGCCTCGAACTGGGCACGAGTGGATTCGTAGTGCGCCAACTGGGCTTTTTCGGCAAACATCTCTGCGCTGTTGGACGGACCGTAGCGGAGATCCACCGCACGCCTGATACTGGTCAACCTGGCATTGTTCGGGTCCGAGCCGGCATGGAAATACCAGGTGTCATTGATTGGCCACAGCTTGTCGGGTGGAATGAACTTCCTGAGGCTCGCGAACGGCGGGACATGTTCGTTATCGCCCTGTTCGGCGGTAGCACCCGAGGTGGCGCCGTAGCGCCCGCTAAACCAATACGTCGGTGGTCGCCAGCTGTAGGGACCCGCCATGTCGATGCCGTCCCATTCCGGCGCGCCATCCTTGTCTTTGGCAAGGGTGGACACCGTGTCCACGGTCGCGTTCTGCCAATGCAACGCCCTCAGGATCGCGTTGTATTTGGCGCGGATCGGGGGCGGGGGGAGTCCGTCGCTGCCATTGGCCCAGACGAAAACCGAAGCGTGGTCGCGAAGCATCAGTATCTGCGAGCGCAGGCTGTCCTGTGCCACGCGCTGATCCTCCTCGTTCCACTGGTCCCACTTCTCCCACTGGTTACAGCACATCCAGCCGAACATGAGCGGGATCCCCAGTTCGTCGGCCGTCTCGACGAGATGTTCGCTAGTGAGTTTGCCCTCCAGGCGCAGCATGTTGAGGCCGAGGTCCTTGGCGTAGCGCAGTATTGCGGTTTCGCGGTCGGGGTCGTACTTGAAGAGCAGGTCGGGCGTGTACGTCGCTCCGCGTACCAAGAAGTCCTTGCCATTGACCGTGAGATAGAAGTCACCGCCGTTCGGCGCGTCTTCTTCGTCGCGATGTTGTGAAACCTGCCGGATGCCGAAACGAACATCGGTTGAATCGCTGAGCCGGCTGTTCACCAGGAAGTCCAGCCGAAGGTTGTAGAGGTTGGGCGCGCCCATCGTGTAGGGCCACCAGAGGTCGGGGTTCCCGACCGTCAACTGCGCGAACTTGTCGGGCGTGAAGCTCACCGGACGGTTCTGGCCGCCGGAAAGTCTGATCGGCTGAGCCACCTGAATGCTCGGTTTTCCCGGCCGGGTGATCGTCGCACGAAGGACGCCGCGAACGGGCTGCGCAGAGTAGTTATGTACGTTCGCCCGAATCGTCAGTCGGGCCGAATCGGTCCGCGGCAGCGGAAGTTCTGAAGTCACAAGGGCCGCACCAAGTTCCACGGCACCCGTGGCTTTCAGATATACCGGTTTCAAGATTCCGGCGTTACGGTCCGGAACAAACGAGTTTCCATTCGCAGGATTCTTTCCGGGTCCCTGATAGCCGAGGTAATTCCAGTTGATCCAGTCGTACCAGCTGTCCGCGAGTTCGACACCGTCGATGTCCTGAAGTGCCCGCTCGGGTGTGACCTTGACGGCCAGGGTATTTGATGCCCCGGGCACGATCCACGGCGTCACGTCGAGCTCGTGAGCGTTATACATCCCCACCACCTGGTCGCTGTCGGCTACCAGATGGCCGTTCAACCAGATCTCGCCGCGGTAATTTATTCCGGGAAACTCCAGTTGGTAGGTCGTGCGCCCCTCCGGCGCGCTAAACGTCGTGCGGTACCACCAATCCTGCTTGTAGAGATCCTGCGGCACTTCATTGACGAGATTCTTGCCGACGTACAAATTGGGATAGAGGTTGTTCTCCCGCAGAACCTCGAGCACGGTTGCCGGCATTCGACGGACCTTGTACCAGGCGGAGTCGTCGTAATCCGGAACCGAGATCGCCGCACCGTTCGCCGACAACCCATCGGCAGGAGACAGTTTCCAATTGTCGGCCAACTCAAGCTTTTCCGGCGGGTCAGAACCGGCGAAAACCGGGTAGGCGCCCGCGCACAGCAGCAGCGACAAGGAGATGGAGATCTTGACGAGGATCTTCAGAACGTCATTTCGACTCCGCGCACCCAGTGCGGCGCTACGTAGCGCTCGAGTCATCATGCCGCCGGCCGTTCGTCACAGTAAACAATGGTGAGGGCCCGCGCCGGCCCATCCCGGATAGTAGGGGACGCGCACCCGCCACGCGCACCCAGGATTGGATTGGTCTGCCACGTACGCCAGGCGACTCGCGGCCGTTTTTGCCTCTGATCGGCGCACCTGCGAATCAGCTGCAAGGTTCCGGTGGCCGTACCGCCGGGTAGCGCCGGCGGCCACAGCGACTCAGAGGAACGAACGGACGAACCGGAGAACCTCGTCGGCGGCCGCGAAGCCGCCGAGGTGGCTCTCCTGGGGGCGCAGGACCAACTCGGCGTCGGGCAAGGTCGCGGCCGCCGCCTGCGCGCCGCCGAGCGGCACAATGTGGTCAGCGTCGCCGTGCCACCACACGACGGGCGCCTTGACGTCTGCGAGCCGGAAGCCCCAGTCGCGGCCGAACAGCCGGGCGTCGTCGACGATGGCCTGAAACCGACCCCTCGCGACAAGGACGAGGTCGTCGAGGAACATGCCTTCCATCTCGGGGTCGGCGAGGACGCGCCGGTCACCTTCGGGCGTGGTGCTGGCGTAGGCCCGGCAGCCGTAGTGGCCGAGCGGAACGATCGGCAACACCACCCCGGCCACCAGCGCGGCCAGCGGCCGCCGCAGGCCCGACAGTATCGGCGCGAAGCGGCGGGCCAAGTCGATGGCGCCGGTAGCGGCGGCGTCCGGCCCGACCGACGGCACCACCCCGCCCAGCACGGCTACCGCCGCGACCCGGCCGGCCAGCGGCGGCACCGCGGCACACGCCATCGCGAAGGGTCCACCACCGGAGAGCCCGACCACGGCCAGCCGTTCGGCGCCGAGCGCATCGGCCACGTGGGCCATGTCGGTGGCCCAGTCGGCTACCGCCTCGTAAACGTGAGCGTCGGACAAGCCGCACCCCGGCCGCTCGACCAGTACGACGCGGAGACCGAGCTTTTCGGCGGCGCGACGACCGAGCAGTGGGAACTGCCGCCGGCCGCCCGGCGTGCCGTGGAACCACAACACCACCGAGCCGGAGGGGTCGCCGTACTCGGCGTAGCCGAGCCGCCGCCCGTCGGGGAGGTAAAAGCGGCCCTCCGCGCGCGGCTTCTCGACGCGGGGCACGCGGAATGGGTGGCGCCAGGGGTTATACGGGCTCATCGTTCTGGACAGCAGATTGTAGGCGGCGCCCGCCCCGATGTCGGCGAATTCGACGTCAATGCCGATCGAGCCGCACGGCCGCCGGGCCAGCCGTGTCCGGCAGTATCGCGACGACCCTCACGACGCGGTAGGGCCTCGGCGGCACCGCCCTCAAACTCCTGCTTGCCTCCTCGTTTCTGGGCATGTTTCCGGTCGCGACCCTGGGCAACAGCCAAGCGGCCCCTCGCTGATACCGTGGTTGCCTGGTGAGCAGGGCTTTTCGGTTCGGCGTCAGCATTGCCGGCGTGCCGTCGTCGCGCGCCGTCCTGACCAAAGCCGCCGCCCGGTTCGCCGGGCTGGGATTCGATGTCCTGCTCATCCGCGACCACCTCGACACACCGGCACCGCTGCCCTTGCTGCTCGCCGCGGCCGAGGACACCACGCTGCGGCTCGGCACCTACGTCCTCAACGCCGGCTTCTACAAGCCGGCCCTCCTCGCACGGGACGCCGCCACGGTCAGCCAGTTGACAGGCGGCCGGCTGGAACTCGGTCTCGGCGCGGGCTATGTGCGCGAGGAGTTCGAGGCAGCCGAGCTACCGTTCGGCGGCGCGGCGAGCCGCATTCGCCACCTCGAACACATCACGTCATATCTCAAGCGCGAACTGCCCGGTGTGCCAATCCTGATCGCGGGTAGCGGCCAGCAAGTCCTCGGCGTGGCGGCGCGGCACGCCGACACCATCGGACTCACCGGCACCCCTGCCGGGCTGACGGGTTCTGATCCACTTGCCGAGCGCATCGCGTGGGTCCGCCGGGCAGCCGGTGACCGGTTCGGCGACCTGGAGTTGAACCTCTCGATCACGGCCGCGCCGACAGGAAACTCGACGGTTCCGGATCTGTCACTGGTCCGCCGTTTCGTCCCCGGGTTGCCCGATCGGAAGCTGCTGGCGCTCCCCGGCGTGTTGTCGGGATCGGCCCGCGAAATCGCCGACACACTGCGCGGATACCGCGAGACGTACGGCGTGACCTATTTGAGTGTCCCTGCGGCTCTCGCGGATACCTTCGCAACTATCATCCCGGAGTTGCGGTGATGGCCGGGCCACGTTGACTGCTGTAACGACGGGATCGGCCCGTGTTCATCGATGCTGTTGCGGCGTGTTGGAACCGCACGCGCGAAGGCATCTGCCACCGTTGAGGTGGAAGCGCAATTGCCGATGACCTCACCGAGGCGGAAGCGATGGACAAGTTCACCTGTACGTGCTGCCAACTCGATCACCCGTGCGCCCAGCTGCGTCGGGCAGCGTTCGTCGACCACACACCGCAAAGGCTGTGTCCTCTTTGTGAGATGCACCAGGGCAACCACCTGGCCAGGGCCGAGAACCATGAAGCCCGGCTGCGCCTGCGTCTGGCCGCGGCAAACCGACGGGCCGCCCGGATGGCCGACCTTCATCAGTCCCGCGCCGACGGCGCCTGCAGCTGCGGCGAACGAGAATGCGCCACCCGTGTGGTGCTGTCGGACCCGTGGCTCAACGGCCGCGTCGCTGCCGGTGAGCTCCGCGACCAGTCCGCCTAGGTCAGGTCCTCGTCCGGGGAGTTGCGGGCATGGGATGGTTCACCGCACCTGAGTACTGGTTCGGCAGGCTGGTGCTCGACCGCGGGGTCGCGACCGTCTATCTGATTGCGTTCGTCGTGGCCGCGACGCAGTTCCGGGCGCTCATCGGCGAGCACGGGATGCTGCCGGTGCCGCAGTTTCTGGCGCAACGGTCGCTCCGCAGGACGCCGAGCATCTTTGCGCTGCACTACTCCGATCGGTTCTTCGCCTCCGTTGCCTGGCTGGGTGCGGCGCTGGCAGCGGCGATCGTTGCGGGTGCGGCCGACCTGGTGCCGCTGTGGGCGGCGATGGTGATGTGGCTGGTCGTATGGCTTCTGTATCTGTCGATCGTCAACGTCGGCCAGACCTGGTATGCGTTCGGTTGGGAATCCTTACTGCTGGAGACCGGATTTCTGGCGATCTTTCTCGGCAACGACCGGACAGCACCGCCGGTGCTGGTGATTTGGCTGGTGCGCTGGCTGCTGTTCCGGGTTGAGTTCGGTGCGGGGTTGATCAAGCTGCGAGGTGACCCGTGCTGGCGGGACCTGACGTGCCTGGACTATCACCATGAGACACAGCCGATGCCGGGCCCGCTGAGCTGGTTCTTCCATCACCTCCCCAAGCCCCTTCATCGGGTGGAGGTGGCGGGGAACCATTTCGCGCAGCTCATCGTGCCCTTCGGCCTGTTCGCGCCGCAGCCAGTGGCGAGTGCGGCCGCAGCGATCATCGTGATCACCCAACTGTGGCTGGTACTGTCGGGCAACTTCGCGTGGCTGAACTGGCTGACAATCATGCTGGCCTTCAGCGCGATCGACGACGCTTCGGCGGCAACGTTGCTGCCGCTGCCCACGCCGCCCGTGCTGCACGCACCGCCGTCGTGGTTCGCGAGCCTCGTCATCGCCTGCGCCGCGCTGGTCGTGATCCTGAGCTACAAACCGGTGGGCAACCTGTTCTCCAAGCGTCAGCACATGAACATGTCCTACAACCCCTATCACCTGGTCAACAGCTACGGCGCCTTCGGCGGCATCAGCCGGGTACGCCAGGAGGTGGTGATCGAAGGCACCGACGAAGCCCATATCACCGACCGAACGCGTTGGCAGGAATACGAATTCAAAGGCAAGCCGGGTGCGCTGCGCCGGCTGCCACCCCAAATCGCCCCGTACCATCTGCGCCTGGACTGGCTCATGTGGTTCGCGGCGATCTCCTCGCGCTACGCCCAGGGCTGGATGGGGCCCTTACTGGAGCGCCTGCTGCAGAACGATCCGGCGACACTGCGCCTGCTTCGGCGCAACCCCTTCCCGAAGTCCCCGCCACGGTACGTTCGCGCGCAGCTCTACCGGTACCGCTTCACCACTGCGGAGGAGCTGCTGCGCGATCGCACGTGGTGGCATCGCCGTCTATTGGGTGAGTACCTGCCGCCCGTGAGCCTCAGGAGGGCGTCCCCGCCGAAGCCCGGTGACTGAGCGCCCGGTTTGCGACCCGGATGGGGACAGCAAGGTCGTTGCCCGCCCGAAATCGGGGCGGCTAGCCTGCGGTGATGTCAACGGGAGCGCGGTTGGAGGCGGACAGTGGCACGGATGCAGGTGGCGATCCTCGATGACTATCAGAACGTCGCCATGGAGATGGCGGACTGGTCCCCGGTGGCCGAGCGCGCCGACATCACCGTCTTCAACGATCACATCTCGGATTCAGATGATCTGATCGAGCGCCTCGCCCCGTTCGACGTGGTGTTCGTGATGCGGGAGCGAACACCGTTGTCACGCAATATCATCGAACGACTGCCACGGCTGAAGATGATCGCATCCACGGGACCTTTCAATGCGTCGATCGACATGGCGGCGGCCAGGGAACAGGGGATACATGTCGGGACCACGGGAGGCAGTCTCGCGTCCACCGTGGAGCTGACGTGGGCGCTGATCCTGGCGGCTTCATGCAACATCGTGTCGCAGAGCGCGGCGGTGCGAAATGGCCAGTGGCAGACATCGGTGGGCCGCGAGCTGGCGGGCCGCGTACTCGGGGTTTTGGGTGTCGGCCGGATCGGGGCACGGGTAGCGCGGATCGGCGTCGCCTTCGGTATGGAGGTGATCGCCTGGAGCCAGAACCTGACGTCGGAGTCGGCAGCCGAGGCCGGCGCGACGTATGTCGTCAAGGAGGAACTGTTCGGCAGATCCGACGTGCTGACCATCCACTTGAGGCTGAGCGAGCGCACCACCGGCCTGGTGGGCGCCGCCGAGCTGGCAGTGATGAAGCCGACGGCGCTGTTGGTCAACACATCTCGCGGGCCGATCGTCGACGAGCCGGCGATGATCGACGCGCTTCGATCGGGGACTATCGACGCAGCCGCGCTCGACGTCTTCGACACCGAGCCGCTGCCGACCGGGCACCCGCTGCGAAACCTCGACAATGTGCTTGCCACGCCGCACATCGGATACGTTGCCGACCACAACTACCGCACCTTCTACCGCGACGCGGTGGCCGCCATCTCCGATTGGCTCGATCAGCGCCAGCACTGAGTGCCGCTGCGGCGCCGGCCGACGATCTTCAACCCGGGCCGGCGTCTCGCCCAGCCGACCAGGCGTTCTCATAGACCAGCTCCGAGAGCGGGCGTGCGGTTGTCCACCGTTCGATCTCCAGCATCGGCCGGTCCGGGAACTCGGGCACCGGCCCCAAACACAGCACCGCCACGGGTTCGGCACCTTGCGGTAGCGCCAACAGCCGCGCGAGCTCATCAGGGTCGAAAAGTGACACCCACCCCATCCCCAGACCTTCCGCCCGGGCCGCCAACCACATGTTCTGGATGGCACAGGACACCGATGCCAGATCCATGTACGGCATGGTGCGGCGGCCAAACACATGTCGTTCGCGGCCATCGCCCAGGGCCACAACCAGGAGCTCCGCGCATTCGAGAACGCCTTCGACTTTCAGAGCCAGGAACTCCTCCTCGCGGCTTCCCAGCGCGGCCGCTGTTCGACGCCGCTCAGCGTCGACCAATGCGTGGATCTCCTGCCGGCGTCGGAGATCCGTGATGCGGATGAACCGCCAAGGCTGCATGAGTCCGACGCTGGGTGCACTGTGGGCAGCTGTGAGCACGCGGCGCAGGACGCCTTCCGGTACCGCCGAGTTCACCGAGAAGCGGCGCATGTCCCGCCGCTCGAACATCACCTTGTAGATGGCTCTGCGCTCAGCCTCGGTATAGGCCCCGTCGGTCACCGCGCGCAGCCTACCTGCGGTCGACGGGGCCAGCGGCTTCAAGCGACGATCCGGCGCGAAGAAGCCGAAAATCGCCGGCGATGCCGAATGCTGTGCGGGATCAGCGCTCCCAGGCGTTCCAGAACGTGACGGTCTCCGGGGGTGGCCGGGAGGCGGGCTGAAAATCCGTGCCAATGGTGTAGGCCACCGGGAACAGTGCAGCCTGCGTCACCGTCGCGGGGATTCCCAGCAGCTCGGCCACCTCCTGCTCCTTAGCCAAATGCATTGTCGTCCAAACCGATCCCAATCCGCGGGAGCGAAGCGCAAGCAAGAAGCTCCAGGCTGCCGGGATGATCGAAGCCCAGGCGGAGGCGGCCACAACCGCGTTGTTCCCATCGAAGCGGCGCTGCAGGCACGGGATCACGTGGACGGGAACCTCGGCCAGCGTCTCGGTCAGTTCGAGAGCGCTGCGATACACGCGCCGGGTCTGCGGCTCGGACGCGCTCGCGGCGGCGTGCGCGAGATATTCGGCGCCGATGCTGCGATAGATGCCGGCGATGGCGGCGCGCTTGTCCGCGTCGGTGACCACCAGCCAGCGCCAGTCTTGCGCGTTGCTTGCGGTGGGCGCTTGCATCGCTATCCGGACGCACTCAAGGATCACGTCGCGACCGACCGGGCGGGTCAGGTCCAGGCGCTTGCGCACGGCCCGCGTCGTAGTGAGCAGTTCGTCGACCGACCCGATGTCCACGTAGTTGTGCCCGCCGCCGGCGACCGTGGCTCAAACGTCGATTGCGCAGGATTGGCCGACCCCGAGCACGGTCAAGGTGCGCCCGAGGCCGAGGAAGACGGCGACGCACAGCGTAAGGTCGAGGATCTCCTCGTCGGTGAACAGCGCACGCAGCCGCGTGAAGAACGCGTCGTCGATCGAGGCATGCTCAACGGCGAAGCGCTCGGCGTACTCGATTGCGAGGCGCTGTCGTGGTGTGTAGCCCGGGTAGGTGGCGTACGCGGCGACGTTTTCGTAGAGCTCCGGCGCGACGCCCGCGTCGAGCACCGACGGCGCACGGAAGTCCGAGCACGCGACGCAGTCGTTGATCTGGGCGATGCGCATCCTGGCCAGCTCTCGCTCCTGGGCGGGCAGGATGCTCTGTTGATAGGCCCCCCGGATCATCCGTTCGACCATACCGCCGAGCTGCGGCCGCAGGGTCCAGATCATCGCGGCCTCGCCACCTGGACCGTCCGGCACGTCAAGCCTGGCCATGAGCGAACTCCTGCGGGGTGAACACAAGTACCCATTGAGCAAACCAGATCGTCGTCGTGGCTGTCCAGGCACCTGCTGCGCCTGCAAGCAGCTGCGGAGACCGCCTAATTCGCTCCCGGCCCGCGGGCCGACGAGGATAGATGCATCACCAGCCTCAGGAGTTCGCCCGACACGCTCAGGCTGGCCCGTTAGGGTGCGCCGGCTCACCTGGTGTGAGAACGCTGCGGACGGCGCCGGTCAACGGACGGGAGGGGGAGCGGCTGCGCCATTCTTCGGCGCGGGTGCTGTCGGTTGCCAAACACCTTTGGACATGACATGGGTCACCTGCAGCCTCGCGTCAAGAACCACGAGGTCCGCGTCGAAGCCCACACCAAGGGTGCCGACGTGCTCGAGCCCCAGAGCGCGGGCGGGCGTCGTTGATGTCATCTGCACCGCCGCAGCCAGGGCGTCGTCGACAGACGGGCCAGCTCGTTTCATCACATTGCGAAAGAGCTGATCCATCGTGGCGGTGCTGCCGGCGATGGTCGACGTGCCACGTACCCGGGGCACGCCCGCGACGACCTCGACGTCGAGCCCGCCGAGCCGGAACGAACCGGCGGCCGAGCCCGCCGCGGCTATCGCGTCGGTGATCAGCGCCACCCGGTCCGGCCCCGCGGCGTCGATGACCCACCGCACCAGCGCGGGATGGAGGTGCACGCCATCGGCAATGAGCTCCACCGTGGCGCGGGGATCTTCCAGAAGTGCAAGCGCGGGGCCGGGCTCGCGGTGGTGCATCGGCGGCATCCCGTTGAACAGATGGGTACCCACGCGGGCTCCGGCTGAGATCGCCTGACGGGTCCGGTGATAGGTCGCGTCGGTATGCCCAAGCGCCACCACGACATCCGCGTCCACGAGGCGCCGCACCGCGTCGATGGCTCCATGAAGTTCCGGTGCCAGGGTGACCATCCGGACGGCGCCGGCAGCGGCCGCAAGCACCGCGTCGATCTCGGCGGGGTCCGGGTCGCGCAGCTGCCTCCGATCGTGGGCACCGCATCGCTCGGCGCTCAGCCACGGGCCTTCCAAATGGATGCCCGCCAGGGACGGCGCTTCGGCCACCACGGCCAGCGCACCCACCGCGGTGAGCAGATCGGCGGGCGAAGCAGTGACGAGACTCGCCAGCGTCGTCGTGGTGCCGTGCCGCACGTGGAACGCGGCGGCCCGGACGATGTCGGCGGGGATGCCGTCGGCGTAGGACGCGCCGCCGCCGCCATGCACATGCATGTCGACAAAGCCGGGAACCATGACAGCATCCGCGAATTCGACGTCCGATGGCCGAGCCGGCACGCCTTGACCGCACGCGACGATCCGCGCGCCGGAGGTCTCCAGCCAGCCTGGCCGGCACAGGCGCCCGTCGATCACGGCGGTGCCGGCGCAGATCAGCGTCACAACGTCTCCGTCACCCTGCACAACCCCCGCGGCTCCCCGGGATCAAAGCCCCGCGAGCCGCCGCGAGCTGCCGCACAGCGCCGCGTGGTCACTGCGTCCTGTGGCGTCGAGCCCAAACGGGCTCCGATCACGGCTGCTCACCAGCCGCCACCGACGTCGGCTCGGCAGGCCATCTGCCGCCGTTCTCCCAGAAGTGCCGGATGTCTTCCAGCTGGCGGCCTTTCGTTTCCGGCGCGAAGCGGTAGACGAACGCGAAGCTCGCCGCGGCGAGCACACCGAACACCGCGAAAGTGCCAGCCCCACCGAGCCGCTGAAGCATCGACAGGAAGAACGCGGCGACAATCGAATTCGCAACCAGATCCGATGTGAGCATTGCACTCGAGCCCATCGAGCGTAACCGGGCGGGGAAGCTCTCGCCCGCATAGACCCACACCAGCGCACCAAAACCGAACGTGAAGCCGACCGTAAAGAGCAACACTCCCAAAAAGCCCAATACCGTAAGCGCGCCGCCGAAATCGGCACCGAAGAGGAAGACCCCGATAAGCACAGCGTTAGCCGCGATCATCACGCCTATGCCGGACAACAAAATCGGTCGGCGACCCAGCCGGTCCACCAGTGCGAGCGACACCAACACCGCGATCAGGGCCGCGACCTGTACCAGTGCGGGCAACACGAGAAGCGCGAAGCGGCCTTTGAAACCCATCGCCTCGAAAAGGCGCGGACTGTAATAGACGATCGCGTTGATGCCGGTGATCTGGATGAAGAAGCCGAGTGTCACCACGAAGACGGTCGCCCGCAGGTAGGGCCGGCGCAGCATTTCGGTGAGCACGCCACCGCCCTGCTCTGCGAGCGCGCGGGTGATCTCATCAAGTTCTGCCTCGATGTCCGCGTCGGGGTCGGCCCGCTGCAGGGTTCGGCGCGCATCCCGCAGACGTCCCTTGAGCACATACCAGCGAGCGGTGTCGGGCATCCGCCACAACACCAGCACGGTCAGCGCCGCGGGTAGGGCGGCCAAGCCGAGCATCCATCGCCAATTGTGCGAGCCGGCCAGCACGTACGCCGCGAGGTAACCGATGATGATTCCGACGACCGTCGCGACCTGGTATGCGACGAGCAATGAACCACGTACCTTCGCCGGTGCGGACTCGGCAACAAAGACCGGCACAACCACCACCGAGACGCCAATTGTCAGGCCCAACAGAAACCGAGCTCCCACCAGCATCGGAACCGACACAGACGCCGCGCTGAGCAGCGCGAACGCGGCATAGGTGGCCGCCACCAACAGCATCGACTTCTGCCGTCCGATCGCATTGGCGAGCACACCGGCCCCGATCGCCCCGGCGATCTGACCGATGACGACCGCGGTCGTCACAAGTTCCTGGCGGCTCGTCGTCATACCGAATTCATCGGCGGCGAACAGCAGGGCGCCCGCGATGTTGGACAGGTCGTAGCCGTAGATGACGCCGACGCTTGCCGCGGTGACCCCCACCCAAAACCCCGGCCGCGGCGACAGTCGCAGTGCGCCGATCCCCACCATCGCGAAGGCCCTCTCGAGGCGATTTGGTCAAGAGTAATGCCGCCGCTGTCAGAGCCGACC
>NZ_DATFYW010000180.1:0-18406 GCF_035314905.1 Mycobacterium sp. | reverse complement strand
GAACAACCGCTGCAGCTGCCCTGCGGCGGCTTCGAGGCCGTCGATGCCACCGGCGAATCCGGCGTAGAACCCCATACCCCACAGCAGCGCCAGCAGCATGTCCACCAAGCCGGCGACATCGGTGTCGGCTTCCAGTTCCCCCCGGTCGCGCGCCGCGGTGACGAGCTTGGCAATGAATGCCCGTGTCCTCGCGACGAAATCCTGCTCCGGCTCGCACAGATCGGGATGGCGGTGCGACTCCAGTACAGCCGTGACCATGAACTTGGCCGCCGACCGATCGGGATCGGCCTGAATCACCAGGGCCATGAACACCCTGATCTGTCCCAACAGCGTGGCCTCTTGCTCGGCTCTTTCCACACTGGCCTCCATGACCGTGGCGTGGGTCATGTCGACCACTTCGCGGTAGAGGAGCCGCTTGTTCGGGAAATAGTGGTTGATGGCGGGCCGGGTCAGATCCGCGCGGGTTGCGATTTCTTCAAAAGTGGCTGCGTCGTAGCCGACTGCGCTGAACACGTCTCTCGCCCCGCGGATGATCCGCTCCCGGGTTTGGGCCGACTTTGTACCGGGGGGCCGGCCCGGACCCCGGGAGGCGGTTACTGACATTCCAAAAGAATGCCATATCGAGCGCCCGTACCACGCGGCCTCGCCGGGTCAGCGCAGTGTCGCGATCCCGTCTGCCCGAACGTGAATCTTCGCCCCGGCGATGTCCTCGCGGACTGCGGTCGCAGCCTCCGACGGATCGATGATCACCGTCATCGTTCGCGCATCCTCCGGCGTCCGGACGGCGACGAATGCCTTCTCCGGCTTGGCGTCCCGATCGAACGGCACAGTCCAGGCCTCGACCGTGCCGACGCCCTCCCATTCCCGCGCCGCGCGCCGAGTCGGCTCTCGGTCGACCTCGGATTGCACGTCTTGCCAACGGAATTCGGTCGACGGCGGTTCGGTGCCGTAGATCCCGATGCTGTGCTTGGTGAGGTAGCCGCCATTTGCGGTGATCAATCCGCGACTGCCCGGGTTGCGGACGAGCAACCCGGCCATGGCTCCGATGGAGTGTGTCACGTAGTTGTTCCACGGGCCACCGGCGAAGGTGAGTCCGCCCGTCACGGTCAGCGGACGGCGCCGGTCACCGATCGGCAGTCCGAGTTCGGCGGCCGCGACCTGAACCGCGGACGGAAAACATGAGTAGATGTCGATCAACTCGATGTCATCGACGCCGACCCCGGCCAGTTCCAGCGCCCGGCGTCCCGCAATCCGGATCGCCGGCGAGCGGTGGTAGGCGGCGCGCTCGCCGATCGCATAGGTGTCGTGCGAATCCGTGCCGGCATACGGGAAAACCCAACGTTCGTCGGGGATCTGCAGACGGGTCGCGGCCTCGGCCGACGCGAGAACGACGACCGCGCCCTGGTCGACCATGTTGTTGGAATTCAGCAGCTTCGTGTAGGGCCAGCTGATCATCCGGTTGTCCGGGCCGGCCCGCCAGATCTGCTCGGCGGCCAGCCGTTGCGGGCTCCACGCGTTCGGGTTGTCCTCGGCGACCTCGCTGAACTGTGACCACAGCTCCCCGATTCGACGGCGATGATCGTCCGACGGTTCGCCCGCCGCGATCCGCAGCGCCTGCTCGAACAGCGGATACACGTGAGCCGGACGGACCAGTTCGATGCGCTGCTCGGCGGGACCCGCCATCGGGACGTCGCCGTCGGCGCCCTCGGCCATCGCGACCGAATCGTCTTGACGCGACCAGTCCGGCTTGTGTCCCTCGGCCCGCAACTTTGTCCGGGTGCGCCACGTTTCCGCACCGGCGATCAACACCACGTCGGCGCGTCCCCGCTGGATGTCCAGACATGCCTGGTTCACCAACGTCTGGGGGGCGTTGCCACCCACTCCGCTGTATCGGGTCGAGAAGTCGCCGATGCCGAGGCGCCGGCCCAGCAGCAGGCCGGCGTCGCGATACCGCCACGACAACACGTTGACCACGCGAATCGCGTCGACCGCCCCGAGCACGCGCGCATCGGCGGCCTGCCGTGCCGCCTCGACCATGAGATCAACGGGTTCGGTGTCGGGATTGCTCTCGCGTTGATTGATCTGACCGGAACCGACAAGGACCGGCGTGCGGGGGGCGACCCCCGATGTCATGCGCGGCCGCCGGCAGCCGGAACCGGGCCGGACCGGTAGATCGATTTGGCAACGAGATACTCGTCGAGCCCCTCGGGGCCGAGTTCCTTGCCGAGTCCGCTGGCCTTCACCCCGCCGAACGGTGCGCGCATGTCGAGTAGATAGCTGTTTACGCCGATCGAGCCGGTGTGTACCCCGCGCGCGACATCGGTGGCCCGCTCCTCGTCGGTCGACCACACCGTGCCGGCCAGCCCGTACTCGCTGGCGTTGGCGATGTCAACCGCATCGGCGTCGGTGTCGTAGGGGATCACGGTCAGTACAGGGCCGAAAATCTCCTCTTGCGCGATGCGGTCGCGATTGGAGACGTCGGCGAACACGGTCGGCTCGACGAACCAGCCCCGCGGCTGGCTCTCCGGAATCGATCCGCCCGCCACCAGCCTGGCCGCCGACGACTTGCCCAGGTCGATGTAGCCGAGCACGCGCTCACGCTGCCGGGAGCTGACCAGCGGGCCGATCTCGGTCGAGTCGTCGAGCGGGTTGCCGATCGACATGCTGTGGGCCAGCGTCGCGAGTGCGTCGACGATTTCGTCGTAGCGCGACCTGGGCGCCAGGATCCGTGAACTCAGGTAGCACGTCTGCCCGTTGTTGACGAAAGACTGTGTGCGCAGGCCGTTCATCGTCGCGTCGATGTCCGCGTCGTCGAGGATGATGGCCGCGGATTTGCCGCCGAGTTCGAGGGTGACGGGACGGATGAGCCGGCCACACGCCTCGCCGATGGCTCGGCCGGCTGCGGTCGAGCCGGTGAACGCGACCTTGTCGACGCCGGGATGGGTGACGAGGTGGGCACCGGCGGCTGCGTCGCCGGGAACGACGCTCAACACGCCGTTTGGCAAGCCCGCCTCCACTGCGGCCTCACCGAACAGCATTGCGTCCAAAGCGGTTTCGGGCGCGGCCTTCAGCACCACCGGGCATCCGGCGGCCAGCGCCGGCGCGATCTTCATCGCCGCCAGCGACTGCGGATAGTTCCACGGAATGATCGCGCCCACCACGCCGACGGGCTCACGGCGCACGATCGTGTGCCCGATCAGGCTCGGCCGCATCTCCTCGGGCTCGAAGTCTGTGACCAGTTGGGCGTAGTACTTGACCAGCGCGGCGGGGAACGCGCCATTGGCGCCGCGCGAGAGCGAGATCGGCATGCCGTTCTCGCGGCTCACGAGTTCGGAAGCGGTCGCGGCGCGGGAACGCAGCGCGGCGGCGAACCGGGTCAGCGCCTCGGCGCGCTCGGCCGGCGAGCTGGCCCGCCATGCATTCGCCTCCGGGGAATGTGCCGCGGCGACGGCGTCGTCGATCTCGGCTTGGCTGGCGCTGGGTCCGTCACCGATCGGTACGCCGGTGGCGGCTTCGATGACCGGAACGGTGTTGGTGGCGGCCCTGAACTGACCGCCGATGAACACCCGGGTGGCCGGTGTGGTTGCGGTCACGGCGAACTCCTCGGGGCGGTCGGTGATGCTGCGGCGAACAGCACGCCGTCGGCGGTCAGGCGCTCGATCTGGTCGGTGTCGAGTCCGAGCAGCTTCTGGCACACCTCACGGGTGTGCTCGCCGGGCATCGGCGCGGGACGCAGCTCTGACCGCGGAATGCGCAGATACGGCGCAGGCCCGGTTTCGGTCGGCAGCGGCTTGTCGAACAACGGGTGAACCATATCGGTGTACAGCCGCCGATGGCGTACCTGGGGATCGTCGAGCACGTCAACGGGCCGGTTCATCGGTCCGGCTGCGATCCCGGCCCGCTGCAACGTCGCTGTCAGGGTCGCCTTGTCGAGCGAGGAGGTCCATGCCGCGATCTCGGCGTCGAGTTCGTCGCGGCTCAGGGACGGCCGGCCTATGACCACCGCAAGGGCGCGCCG
This sequence comes from Mycobacterium sp., assembly GCF_035314905.1. Classification (GTDB taxonomy): domain Bacteria; phylum Actinomycetota; class Actinomycetes; order Mycobacteriales; family Mycobacteriaceae; genus Mycobacterium. Next base: position 14,388 of record NZ_DATFYW010000180.1, on the reverse strand, counting down.
GTCATCGTCGTCGCAAATGGATATGACACACCACTCGTCGTCTCCGGCGCACGGGTACACGCCGTGGTAACTGCCGTCATCGTCAACCGGTAAGCCCGTGTCGCGTGCGGCGTCGGTGGCGTAGCGGGTGTCGAGCTGGTTGACGCCCACCTCGGCCTGCGAGATGTGAACATGCCCGCCGGTCCCAGTCCGCTCTCGGCGGATCAGCGTGGCAAGGGCCGCGATCGCGGTGATCCGGGCGACCACGTGGTCGGGGAAGATCGTGACGGTGTCGTGGAAAGCGCCGGTCACCGCCGACGTCCACAGCCGGGTGATCCCGGTGCCGGCCCGCACGAGCGGGCCGTAACCCATTCGGACACTCCAGGGACCGCGATCGCCGAACGCGCTGCTTTCGGCCAGCACGATACGGGGATTGATCTCGCGGAGCACGTCATACGAAAGGCCAAGGCTAGCAAGAGTTCCCGGCTTGAAGTTGGCGAAGACCGCGTCGGCGTCGGCGACGAGGCGGCGGAAAATCTCCGCTCCGGCGGGCTGACGCAGATCCAGGCCGAGGCCGTATTCGTTGCGGTGCGTCCACGCGAAGGTTTCGCTCATCGGGTGCCCGCGTCGCGTCTGCCGCAGGCCGTCCGGGTACGCAGCGCTCTCGACCTTGATGACCTCGGCGCCCAGGTCGGCGAACAGCCGCCCGAGTTCGCCACCGGCGACGATGATCCCGAGGTCGAGGATCCGGATGCCGTCGAACGGCCGGTGAGAGGGGCCGGCGGCGCCGGAGGCGGGCCGCGGTGCGGGCAGCCAGGACGGCTTGTGCTCCCCCGGCGATGGTGCGGGGCGGCGGATACCGGCGCGGTTGCCGTCGACGACGAACGCGCCCACCGGCGCGGTGACGTTCGTCCCCGGAGCCAACTCGAGCCTTCTCATCGCGCCCGCCGCGCGAAAGTGCTCGGACGACAGTGCTTCTGATGGTGTGAGCACTGCGGCAATCGGCACTCCGTAAGACTGGCCGGCCGCCACCAGTGCGTCCATCGTCTGGTCGGCGAACAGCCGCGCGGTCAATGCGCCGATCTCGCGAGATGCGGAGAACCGGGCGCCGAGCGTCTCGTACTTCGGATCCTGAAACACCCCGGGCTCACCCAGCCAGGCCCGCATGCCATGCCATTGGCGCGGCGACAGCACACAGATCCGCACGTAGCCGTCCTTGCAGGCGAATATCGGGTAGACGTCCTGGTTCCGCGGCCGGCCCCGCCACGTGTCGGACAACCGTTGCCCAGAGGCCGCCTGCCCCATCGCGCCGAACGGTGGGTCGAACGCCTGTAATACCGACTCGAAGCGCGAGAAATCGATGTAATCACCTCTACCGCTGCGCAATCGGTTGTAATACGCGGCCAGCGCCGCCCACGCAGCCTGAACCGCCGCGGTGGCCGACGCGATGCCGTCGGGAGGCAGCACGGGTGTCCCCGTCGGTGGCCCGGACCTCGACAGCGCGGTCGACATCGCATAAAGGACCGGATCGGTGGCCCGCCACGACGCGTACGGGCCCGTCGCGCCGAATTCGCTGACGGACAACGCGACCAGGTGCCCGAATCGCCGTGCCAACTCGGCGCACGAGGCGCCGAAGGCGGCGGCGCGGCCAACAATGCCGCTGTCGACCAGGATGTCGGCCGCCGATACGAGGTCCACGAATGTCCGCCGGTCTGCGTCGTCGTCGGGATCGAGGATCGCACTGCGCTTGTTCGCGTTGTGCAATGCGAACCGGACTCCGATCCCGGCCACGGCGGGCCGTGCCGCGCGAGCGGGACTCCCCGCCGGCGGCTCGATCTTCAGCACATCGGCGCCCAGATCGGCGAACAGGCGCCCCACCTCGTCGGCATCGCTGCCCGCGAGATCGAGGACTCGCACACCGGACAGCGGCAGGGCAGAACCGAGCACATCCGCGAGGGTAGTGGCGCCGTCACGCTGACGCCGCCGCCCCCTCCCGGCGGCTGACGGTTCGCTGGCAGCCCCGCGGGTACACTCGGCCGCACCATGACTGATTCTGCGGCCGCTCAACCGCACCCGTTCGTGTCGCAGCTGGCCGCGCTGCACCGGTTCCGCGTCTACGTCGATATCGGTGTCGTGGTGGTTGTCCTGGCGTTGACCAACCTCATCGCGCATTTCACGACGCCGTGGGCCAGCGTGGCGACCGTCCCGGCCGCGGCCGTCGGCCTCGTCCTGCTCCTCCGCTCCCGCGGGCTGGGCTGGGCGGAGCTCGGGCTGGGCCATGAGCATTGGCGGTCCGGGCTGGGCTACGCCGCGGCCGCGGTGGCGGTGGTCGTGACCGTCGTCGCGGCCGGGGCGCTGCTGCCGCTCACCCGGCCGTTGTTCCTGAACAACAACTACGCAACGGTGTCCGGCGCGGTGGTCGCGTCGATGATCGTCATCCCGCTGCAGACGGTGATTCCGGAGGAACTGGCGTTCCGCGGCGTCTTGCACGGCGCGCTGGACCGCGCCTGGGGCTTTCGCGGTGTCGCCGCGGCGGGCTCGTTGTTGTTCGGCCTCTGGCACATCGCCACGTCGCTGGGGTTGACGAGCAGCAACGTCGGGTTCACCCACCTCTTCGGCCGCGGCATCGGCGGCGAGGTCGCCGGCGTGCTGCTCGCCGTCGGGGCGACCGCCGTCGCCGGCTTCGTCTTCACCTGGCTACGGCGGCGCAGCGGCAGCTTGCTGGCCCCGATCGCGCTGCACTGGTCCCTCAACGGCCTCGGTGCGCTGACCGCTGCGCTGGTCTGGCACCTTTCGATGTAGCCGGTCTCAGCTTCTTCCGGACTCAGACCAGCAACACCGCGGCGCCGGCGATGCGACCCTCGGCGAGATCCGTCAACGCTTGGTCGGCGCTGGCCATCGGGTACTCGGGCGTGCTCACCTCGATGTGGTGTTTCTCGGCGAAAGCGAGGAACTCGCGCGCATCGGCGCGGGTGTTGGACGTGACCGAGCGAAGCTGCCGTTCCTGGAACAGATGCCGCTGGTAGTTCAGGACCGGGATGTCGCTGAGGTGGATGCCGGCGATGGCCAGCGTGCCACCTCGGTCCAGCGCCTCCAAGGCCGGCAGCACAAGCTCGCCGACCGGCGCGAACAGGATCGCCGCGTCCAGCGGCACCGGAGGCGGGTCGGCCGCCCCTTGTACCGAGGCGGCGCCGAGGGACAGCGCCAGCTTTTGCGCCGCTTCGCCGCGGGTCATCACGTGGACCTCGGCGCCCTGGGCCAGCGCCACCTGCGCCGTGATGTGTGCGCTGCCGCCGAACCCGTACAGGCCGAGTCGGCCCCCCCTGGGCAGCTGGGCACGCAGCAGCGACCGGTAACCGATGATGCCCGCGCAGAGCAGCGGCGCGAGTTCGGCATCCGAATAACCCTTCGGCAGGTGGTGTGCGAAAGCCGCGGGCACCGTGGCGTACTCGGCGTAACCGCCGTCGGCGTCCCACCCGGTGTATCGCGACTCCGGGCACAGGTTCTCCTGGCCGCGGACACAGAACCGGCAGATTCCGTCGGTGTGGCGAAGCCATGCGATGCCGACCCGGTCTCCGACGGAGAAAAGCCGACCGGCTTCCGGGCCGAGCCCGACGACCTCGCCGACGACTTCGTGCCCCGGTATCACGTGGGGCCGGTGCACCGGAAGGTCGCCCTCGGCGACGTGAAGGTCGGTGCGGCAGACCCCGCATGCGCGCACCGCCACCAGCAACTCGTCGGCTTGCGGGTGCGGAACCTCGGTGGTCACGCGCTCCAACGGATAGGTGCTCATCGGGCCCGGCCGGCGCACCCGCCAGGCCGTCATCATGCGATCCGGAACCATAACCCCATCGTCGCGCGTGCGGGCGATGCCTGCCGCCCCGGCAGGCAATTCGGGACCAAATTCTCTCTGCCAGGGCCATTCGGTCCTATGGCGGTCACCGCCGCGACTGTCAGCGTGAGAGCCGAAGACGACACGAGGGGCCCGATCATGAACACCGCAAGGCCGGACCATGAAACAATTAGGGCGGCGCTCGCCCTGGCCATCCGGGCGCCGTCGGTGCATAACTCGCAGCCGTGGCGCTGGCGGGTCGGCGACGAGAGCGTGCACTTGTACGCCGACCCCGATCGCCAACTGCCACAAATCGATCCGGCACAACGCGACATGATGCTCAGCTGCGGCGTGGCGTTGCAGCACTTCACCGTCGCGCTGGCCGCGCTGGGCTGGCACAGCCACGTGCATCGGTTCCCGAACCCCGCCGAGCCCGGCCATCTGGCCGCGGTCGAGATCGGGGCTCGCGGCACCAGCGAGCAGGACATCGCGCTGGCCGCGGCGATCCCCCGTCGGCGCACAGATCGCCGGTGGTACAGCTCGTGGCCGGTACCCCCGGGCGACGTCGCGCTGATGGCCGCCCGCGCCGCGCGCGCAGGCGTCACGCTGCGCCGCGTTCCCACGCCCGGGCCGTTGGCCGAGCTGGTGGCCGCGGCTGTGCGCGAGCACGCCACCGACGCCGAATACCTGGCCGAACTGTCGATGTGGAGTGGCCGCTACGAGTCACTGGCCGGCGTTCCGGCCCGCAACACGCCGGCGCCCGACCGCGAAGCCGCCATCCCGGCGCGGGTGTTCGCCAACCCGGCGCTGCCGCAACCACAAAACGCTGCGGCGCGCGACGACGCCGGCGTTGTCGTGGTGCTGGCCACCGCGACCGACGACCGTGTCGCGCAGCTGCGGGCCGGTGAGGCCACCGGCGTGGTGCTGCTGACGGCCACGGCACTCGGATTGGCGACGTGCCCGTTGACCGAGCCGCTCGAGATCAACTCCACACGCGAGGCCGTCCGCTCGATCGTGCTCGGCGACGACGGCTACCCGCAGATGCTCCTGCGGATCGGCTGGGCACCGGTCAACGCGGATCCGCTGCCGGCGACGCCGCGCCGCCCGATTGAGGACATGGTGAAGCGGCTGGACGGATCGCTTTTCTAGTTCCCGTCATTCCGGAATGACGGGACCGCGGGATAGCGGCGATCCTGCGTAAACACCCGGCACCGGCGACGGCGGCCGGCAAAGAAAGTCGAATGGGCCGCTACGTCCGCGTCCGTCCTACGAGCCGGACCAGCCAGAGCAGGACGATGGCGCCGCCCAGAGCGACGAAGAAGGTGAACCAGTATCCGCCGCTGTTCACATCCACGCCGAGAAGGTTGAGTATCAGGCCAGCGGCAAATGCGCCTACGACTCCCACCAGAATGTCCCGCAGGATCCCGCGCCGAGCATTGGTTTTCACGATTCTGCTGGCGATCCAGCCCGCGATGCCGCCAATGATGATGTATGCGATCCATCCGACGCCCGTCTTGCCATTCAAGTTGAGGGCGAGGTACTCGGTAGCTGCCATGATGTGCATCGCGATCTCCTTGCTCGTGCCGGCTCGCCTCGGTCGGCGAGCGCAGTGACACTGGTATACCTCGTGAGGGTAACGATTGCGCCGTTTAATTGGCATCGATGTCTAATTGGCATCGATAAGTCACGGCTAGTTACCGTCCGGGTGGCAGCATCACCCGCCGACCGTCCACGGACACGTCGACGCGCTCGTCGTAGAACGCGATCATCCCCGCTATCGGCAGCAGTTGCCGGGTCGGGAAGTTGTAGCTCCAGGCCATGTCGGCGAACAGCGCGTCATCCAGTCGAACCGACCAGTATTCGCTGGTGGTGCCCTTTTACGGGCACGCGGTCACGGTGGCGGACGGCACCAGGTGGGTGAAGTCGACATCGGCGCGATCCAGGTAGTGACGGGTGGGCAGGCCGGTCTCGAAAACCATGACCGGGCAGCCGCTTTCGGCCAGCACCACTCCGTTGCACTCTCTACGCACGGCGCGGGTTGACCGCAACGCGTCCACCCGCACGTACGGGTCGCGCGGATGGACGAAGATCTGTTCGTCCTCCTCGAAACATTTCGCGCCGAGACGCGGATCGACTCGGGCGAGGCTCGCGAGCTGCCCTGTGGAGAACACGAGCAAGCAGCCGGGATGGGTGGTGCCGGGCGTTCGTAGTCCGAACCGCCTCGCCGACCCCAACGACGTTGAGACCGTGCAGCTTTCGTCGGCCAGTGCATCGGGAGCCACGTCGTCCACCGGGACGTAGTAGCGCGGATACCTGCTGTGCTCCCACACGTAGCGAGCGGCCAAGGTGTCGACCAGTATCCAGTTGTCGAGCATGACCCGGATGCGACGTGGGCAGGGCGCGACATGACCCGCAGGGGTGATCGGCCGCGGATAGTCGTCCACCGAAGGTCAGCCGGGCGGCATCATGTCCGGGTTCGGCGCGACCGGAACCGGAACGCCGACCGGCGCCGGTTGACCTGGGGCACCCGGAGCGGGTGGCGCACCGGGTGCGCCAGGGGGCGGTGCCTCCGGCGGGGGCGGCGGTGTGTACGGCCGGATCGACTCGGCCAGTGTCTTCGCGGCGGCCTTGTCGACCGGGTTGTTGGCCGTGCCCAGCCAGACCACGAACCAGCGGTTGTTCTGCGCCGCCTGCGTCCCCTGCCGCGGAGTGTTCGAGCCGAGGGCCGCGGCCCAGATCTGCCCGTTGGGCTTGTTCGTGTCGGTGAACTTCACCTCGTAGTACGACGCAGCGCCCGGTATCCCGGCCGCATCGAGCGGGACGGTCTCCTCGTTGATCCGGGTGCCGGGGAACGGCATGTAGAACTCACCCATGTCGGAGGCCAACCGGATCGCGGCCTTGGTGTTGTCGGGCTCCGCGCCGGCGAACAACTTCAGGTCGAGCCTTCCCATCAGGATGCTGGTGTCGGTCGGGGCCTGCCCGCCCTGGGTGGTCGGCGTCTTGGTCAGCAACGCCTGGCCGTAACTGATCTTCGACGCGTCACCGACGGCCCAGCCGGGGGGCGGGTCGTAGCTGAAGCCGCCGGCCGCGACGTTGACGCGATTGGGATCGGCCGGAGGCGGCGGCGGCGCATTCGGGTCGGCCGCAGGTGGCGGCGGGGCATTGGGATCGGCCGGGGGCGGCGGCGCGGCATTCGGATCGGCGGGCAGTGCAGCGGCGTTCGGGTCGACCGGCGGTGGGACCGGTGTCGTCGTGCCCGGCGGCGGTGCCGGCACCGGGTCGGCGTAGGCCGTCGTCACGGGCAGGGTCAGTGCCACCGTTCCAGCGCCGGCAACCGCCGTCATCGCCAGCGTCATCCATAGGCCCTTACGTGGTGTCGGGGTCACGTCCGGCTGTCGCATGACGACGAAACTACCGTGTTACCGCCGTGACGCAAGTGTGGCCTGCTGACAAAGTGACATGAGAAATACCCTTAGAAAACCAACGCTCAGGCGGGGTGTACCGCGACTTCCTGCGCCTTGACGGAGAAGAAAATTCGCTCGCCCGGTGCTAGTAGCAGGTCCGCGGCGGCCTCCGCCGTGATGTCGGCGGCAAGGCCCGGCGCGCCGTCGCTCTGGTCGTCGGCGCGGACACGGACGCCGGGCCCACGGCTGTCCAGTGCGGCCACGGTCACCTCGACGCTGTTGCGGGGGCTGCCGTGCGGAAGGTCGCGATACACCGCCACCGCGGCCGGGCTGAACACCGCGACCGCGTGCGCACCCGTGCCAGGGATTTCGCCACTGCCGTACCAACAGGTGCCGTCGGCTGCGCGCAGGCAACCGGCGGCGTCGATCGTGCCGGCCACCAGGTTCACACCGGCGAACCGGGCGGCGAAGTGGCTGCGCGGGGAGGCAAGCACCGTGGCGACTGGCCCGTCCTCGACCACACGCCCGGCCTCGAGCACCAGCACCCGATCGGCCAGCGTCAGCACGTCGAGCAGTTCGTGGGTGACCAGCAGCGCGGCACGGCCGTCGCGGGCCAGCACGCCGCGCAGCAGCTTGCGAACCGACCCGGCCGCGGCCACGTCCAGGCCGGCCAGCGGCTCGTCGAGCAGCAGCACATCGGGCTCTGCCGCCAGCGCGCGGGCGATCGCCACCCGCTGCGCCTGGCCGCCGGACAGCTGTCGCGGCGCGCGGTCCGCCAGCTCGGCGGCGTCGACCCGGGCCAGCCAGTGCCGCGCGGCATCGCGGGCGGCCCGTCGGCTGCGACCCCGGCTGCGGGGGGCGAACGCGACGTTGGCGGCGACGGACAAGTGCGGGAACAGGGCTGGGTCCTGCAGCAGCAGGCCGACGCGGCGGGCGTATGTTGGCACGAACACGCCGGCCGCGGTGTCGGTCAGCACGGTCGGACCCGATCGGACCGCGCCGTGATCGGGGCGCACCAAACCGGCGATCACGTGCAGCGCTGTCGACTTGCCCGCCCCGTTGGGGCCCAGGACTGCGACGACTTCGCCTGCTGCGACGTCGAATTCGATGTCCATCCCGCGCTCGGCGATCACCGCGCGAAGCGTCAGCGCTGTCATCCGGGTGATCCGCCCAGCCTGCGGGCACCGACCGCGAGCACGACGATGGCGGCCACCCCGACCAGCAGCATCGACAGCGCCACCGCCGCGTCGGGGTCGCTCTCCCGCTGGACGTAGATCTCGAGTGGCAGCGTGCGGGTGACGCCCTCGCGTGAGCCGGCGAACGTCAACGTCGCACCGAACTCGCCGAGCGCGCGCGCGAACGCGAGCACCCCGCCCGAAACCAGCCCGGGCGCCAGCAGCGGCAACGAGACGCGCCACCACACCGTCGTCGGCCGCGCCCCCAAGGTAGCGGCGACTACTTCATATCGGTCGCCCGCGCTGCGTGCCGCGCCCTCTAGTGAGATGACCAGGAACGGCAACGACACGAACGTCTGCGCGAGAACCACAGCCGTCGTCGAGAACGCGATGTGTATCCCGGCGGCTTCCAGATTGCGGCCGAGCAGGCCCAGCTTGCCGAATGTGTAGAGCAGCGCGATGCCACCGACCACCGGCGGCAACACCAGTGGCAGCAAGATCAGCGGCCGCACGGGTCGCATCAACCGGGCGCCGCTACGGGCCAGCACCAGCGCGAGCGGGACGCCGAGGACCAGGCATAACGCCGTGCTGGCGGCCGCGGTGCGCAGGCTCAGCAGCAGCGCGATTCGTGACGAACGAGCGGTGATCAGTGCACCGAACTGCGGCCAGTTCACCTTGATCGCCATCGCGGCAAGCGGGACTGCGACGAACAGCGCGCCGACCGCGGCGGGGACATAGATCCACCGGGGCAGACCCTCGGGCTGCCTCAAGGCTTTGCGAACCCGGCCTGGGCGAGGAACCGCCGACGCTCCGGCCTGCCCACGTGTGCCCGCGGGCGCACCGCCACGACGGTCGCGAGGGCCGGGCCCCAGAGCCGCGTCATGATCTCAGACCCTAGGCATGCTCAACTTCCCCGGCTAGCTACTGTCCAGTAACATCGTCGCGAAACCGACGCGCCAATCCCGGGTGGCACCTCCTACCTGTGTCACGATCGAGAGCACCGGGTTCGGTGACACCGAAGCACACGTGCAGGTCGCCGTTGACGTCGGGTTCAACGTTGAACACGAGGAGGGCATGGCCATGGAGGTGCTTGTCACCGGCGGCGACACCGAGCTGGGGCGCACGATCGCCCAGGGCTTCCGCGACGAGGGGCACCAGGTGGTCATCACCGGCGCACGGCGCGACGAGCTGGAGATCGCTGCCAAGGAACTCGAGATCGACTGCGTCGTCTGCGACAGCGCCGACCCGGACAGCCTCGCCGCTTCGGTGCCGCTTCTGCCCCACCACCTGGACACCATCGTCAGCGTCCCGGCGCCGGTGCTCAGCGCCGGCGATCCCCGCGTCTACACGCTGGCCGAACGGGCCATGGCGTGGCGCCACAACCTGGACGCGACAGTGCTTTCGGCGGTGCTGATGGTGAACGCGATCGGCGACCACCTGCGCTCGGGTGGATCGATCATCAACGTCGTGCCCGAGAATCCGCGGACGGGCAGTGCGGAAGCCGCGGTCAAGGCGGCGCTGTCGGACTGGACCGCGGGCCAGGCGGAGTTCTTCGGTACGCGCGGCATCACGATCAACACCGTCGCGTCGGGCCGCGGGGCCAAACCTGGCTATGAGGGGCTGTCGACCGGCGTCCCCGCCAACGCCGCCGGGGAGATCGCGCGGCTGGCGTTGTTCCTGACCAGCCCGGCCGCCCGCCACATCACCGGGCAGACCCTGCACGCCAGCCACGGCGCCCTGGCTCACTGGGACTGAGTCGTCCTAGTGTCGAGGGCGTGACTATTCGACTCGGCTACCAGATTCCAAACTTCTCCTACGGCACACCGGTTTCAGAGCTTTTTCCCACCGTCGTCGCCCAGGCCCGGGAGGCCGAGGCGGCCGGCTTCGACACCGTCTTGGTGATGGACCACTTCTACCAGCTGCCCGGCCTGGGGGCGCCCGAGCAGCCGATGCTGGAGGCGTACACCGCGTTGGGGGCGCTGGCCACCGCGACGGACCGCGTCCAGCTCAGCGCGCTGGTCACCGGCAACACCTACCGCAACCCGGCGCTGTTGGTCAAAGCGGTGACGACGCTGGACGTCGTGAGCGGCGGCCGGGCGATCCTGGGCATCGGCGCCGGCTGGTTCGAGCTTGAGCACCAGCAGCTGGGCTTCGAGTTCGGCAGCTTCACCGACCGCTTCGAGCGGCTCGAGGAGGCCCTGCAGATCATCGCGCCGATGCTGCGTGGCGAGCGGCCGACGTTTTCGGGCAAGTGGTATCACACCGAGTCGGCGATGAACGAGCCGCGATACCGGGACCGTATCCCCGTCATGATCGGCGGCAGTGGCGAGAAGAAGACGTTCCGGCTGGCCGCGCAATACGCCGACCACCTGAACATCATCGCCAACATGTCTGATCTGCCGGCCAAGCTCGAGGCGCTCCGGCAACGGTGCGCAGAGGTCGATCGCGACCCGGCAACGCTGGAGACCAGCACGCTGCTGACTGTCGTTTTCGACGAGAACATCAAGCCGGAGGACATCCCCGAGTCGATGCGCGACCGTAGCCTGACGGGTTCGCCGGAGGCGGTGGCCGAGCAGGTGAAAAAGCGGGTGATCGACGCCGGGATTGACGGCGTGATCGTCAACATGCCGATCCAGGGCCACCTGCCCGGCTTCATCACGAAGGCCGGCGAGGCACTGAAGCCGCTGGTCGGGGCTTAGCGGGCAAGCGCGTGCGTGGCAAATGCCACAGCGGTAATCGCGCGACGCCCGGGAACGGCGAGACTACCGTAGAGGTGTTCGCGCAGTCTTCGCCCGACGAGGAGCCAGCATGAGTGCCCAGCCCGGAAGTGCGGCTGCAGCCCAGCCCCGACATCGTGTCGTCGTGATCGGGTCTGGCTTCGGCGGGCTGACTGCCGCCAAGGCCCTCAGGCGCGCCGACGTCGACATCAAGATGATTGCCCGCACCCAGCATCACCTGTTCCAGCCGCTGCTGTACCAGGTCGCGACCGGCATCATCTCCGAGGGTGAGATCGCCCCCGCGACCCGGATCATCCTGCGCAGGCAGAAGAACGTCCAGGTGCTGCTTGGCGACGTGACCGGCATCGACCTGGCGGCCAAGACCGTGAAGTCCGAACTGCTCGGGCACCCCTACATCACGCCCTATGACAGCCTGATCATCGCCGCCGGTGCCGGTCAGTCCTACTTCGGCAACGACCACTTCGCGGAATTCGCGCCCGGCATGAAGACGATCGACGATGCGCTGGAATTGCGCGGCCGCATCCTGTCCGTCTTCGAGCAGGCCGAGCGGTCCAGCGATCCGAAGCGTCGCGAGAAGCTGCTGACCTTCACCGTCGTGGGTGCGGGGCCGACGGGCGTGGAGATGGCCGGGCAGATCGCCGAGCTTGCCGACCACACCCTCAAAGGCGCCTTCCGGCACATCGACACGACGAAGGCCCGGGTGATCCTTCTCGATGCCGCGCCTGCGGTGCTGCCGCCGATGGGCGAGAAACTCGGCAAGAAGGCCCAGGCCCGGCTTGAGCAGATGGGCGTCGAGATACAGCTCGGAGCGATGGTCACCGACGTCGATCGCAACGGCCTGACGGTAAAGGACTCCGACGGCACGATCCGGCGCATCGAGTCGACGTGCAAGGTGTGGTCGGCCGGGGTGTCGGCCAGCCCGCTGGGCAAGCAGCTCGCCGCGCAGTCGTCGGTGGAACTCGACCGTGCCGGCCGCGTGAAGGTTCTGCCCGACTTGTCTGTCCCGGGTTATCCGGACGTGTTCGTGATCGGCGACATGGCCGCGGTCGAAGGCGTGCCCGGTATGGCGCAGGGCGCGATCCAGGGCGCGAAACATGTTGCCGGCCTTCTCAAATCGGAACTCAAGGGCGCAAATCCGGCCGACCGCGAGCCGTTCCAGTATTTCGACAAGGGTTCGATGGCCACGGTGTCGAGGTTCAGTGCGGTGGCCCAGGTCGGTCCGCTGGAGTTCGGGGGCTTCGTTGCGTGGCTGGCCTGGTTGGTGCTTCACCTGGTCTACCTGGTGGGCTTCAAGACAAAGATCACCACGCTGATCTCCTGGACCGTGACATTCCTGAGCACCCATCGCGGGCAGCTGACGATCACGGAGCAGCAGGCGTTTGCCCGCACACGCATCGAGCAACTCGAAGAGATCGCGGCGACGGTGGAGAACGAGGAGAAGGCGGCTAGCTAGCCGCTTGAGGATCGACTTCCGACAATTTGTTGGTGATGTGGAATGGCTGGCGTGTGCCGAATCCTCAAGCGGCTAGCGGCGTTTCGATGGCGAGATCGTTGAAGAGCGTTTGCATATCGATGCGGATTCGTTCGTAGTCACGGTCGACGCGTGTCCAGTGCGCGGGTTTGCGTCCCATGCGGGGGCTGCGCACCGCGGCGAGGATCGGGGTGATGACCTGGTCGCGGAGGGTGAGCAGGGCGGCGATGGTGCGCGCGGCCAGGGGCGGGACGTGGTAGCGGCGGGTTCGGCCGGGTTTGTCGAGGAGCCGTTTGCCCCGCAGCTTGCGCAGGTCGTAGCCGGCCTGGCGGACGGTGTAGCCGGAGTGATCGACGCCCGTGAGGGAGTGCACCTTGGCGGCGAACTCGGCGACGGTGAACCCGTTCGGTGCCGGCGCTAGCGCCAGGGCGGCGCGCAGTGCGTCGCGCATGCGTGGTTGGTTGAGGTCGACACCGCCGACTCGGGTGGCGCCGAGCGTCGATCCACAGGGCAGTTCGTCGAGGATGCCCTCGCCGATGAATCCGGTATCCACGCAGTCCAAGGCGGTGGCGAATCGTTCGGCAATGCCGGCAAGCCGGGTGACGATCTCGGGAAACTTCTCGATCATGCGCCCGCAGCGCAACTCCGCGGTGTTGTGCACGATCGCCTCGAACCGCAGCACACGTTCGCCTTTGGTGTAGGCCTTGCCGGTCAGCCGCCCAAAGTGCAGCTTGAACACGGTCAGGTCGTAGGTAGGTGTCTCGATCGTGGCCTCGATGAGCGAGGAACGTCGTCGGGTGCGGCGGGGACGCTGCGCGGTGCCGAAGACGGTGCGGATCCTGGGCACGTCCAGCCGGGAGCGGGTCCGGTCCACCACCGCGTCGAAGATCTGCTGCATCCGGTGTCCGTCGGCGAAGATCAGGTTGCGGCTGTATTCGACCTGATAGACGGCGAAGGCGTAGCCGAAACCGCTGCGCTGTTGCTCGTCGAGATCCAGCCCGAAGCACAGGCACGCGGAATAGATCCACCGCCGACAGACCTGGCTCAGCCGCCCCACAGCCGCATCCTGCGACAAGGCATCTGCGATCCGAGCCAGGTCTGCGGGGTCAGCGACCGCGGTGAAGCAGTTGCCGACCTTGCTGAATGCTATCCCCGCCGCCTGCGCCTGACGGGCCACGTACTCGTGGCCGTTGAGGATGATCTGCGCCCCGAACGGCGGATGCCCCGACATCTTAATCGTCACGTGCCCCCAGGTCGGATCCATGATGTGGAACGAATAGTGGTTGACGTATTCGCTTCTCCTCTCGATGTTGACGATCCGGCCCGCCGCCGACCGCTTGACTTTCCACACCGGCGCCGGCGCCTTGGCCGCGAGGACCAGGAACACCCCCGTCGTGACCTCGTGAGAGGTCAGGTACTCCTCGGCGATGCGATGCTTGCGCTCACCGGCCTTGCAGAAGATGACCGGTACGTCGTTGGCCGCGCCCCAGGCCTTGACCCGGCGGGCGAAACGCCCGGCCAGCCGCATCAGATGCGTGTTGTCCAACTCGGCGTCGCTGTCGTCGTGCCAGCGCCGCCACCACACCCGGAACCCGCCCGGGTTGTGCCCGAGCGGAAAGAACGCGTTGAGCACGATCCGATCCACGCAGTCATAGCTGCCCGTCACCAGATCCGAATAACGGAGGCTGAACTCGTCGTCGGGCATTCGCTCAACCTAACCACGCGCCCGCGTGAGGTGAAACTGCCCGAAGGGCCACCGCTGCCGGGCGAAGTCCCGGCCGCGGCGTAG
>NZ_DATFYW010000179.1:0-46369 GCF_035314905.1 Mycobacterium sp. | reverse complement strand
AGTTCCAGAACCAGTCCTCGCCGGGTTCGAACGACCGCATCACCGGGTGCCCGGTCTCGCGCCAGTGCGCGGTCGCGTGCCGCGCCGGCGAATCGTCGCAACAGCCGATGTGCCCGCACGCCGCGCAGCGCCGCAGGTGGACCCACCAGCCGCCGACGGCGTCGCACTCGACGCAGCCGGTGCCGCTGGGCGGGACGGACGGATTGATTGCCGCCGGCTTCATCGTCTTCCCTTTCCGACCGTGGGTATCTGGCTCGCGTTGGCCGCGGCCGCCGACTCGGCCAGTTCCGCCAGCAGCGGTGGCACGTCCGATCGCGACACCACCGCTTCGACGAGCACGATCTTGTCGCGGTGCGCCGCCGCGGCGGTGAACGCGTCCTCGAGTTCGCCGTATGTCTCGGCGCGAAAGGCCAGATGGTCACGGACCCCGAGCGCCTTCGGCACCTCGAGCCAGTCCCACGCGACGATGTCGTTGTAGTACGCGTCGCGTCCGTGAATGGCGCGCTCCACGGTGTAGCCGTCGTTGTTGACCACCACGACCACCGGCGTCAGGCCCTCGCGGTGCAACGATCCCAGTTCCTGGATCGTCAGCTGAGCGGCCCCGTCGCCGATCAGCAAGACCGGCCGCCGGTCCGGGTGGGCCAGCCCGGCACCGAGCGTCGCGGGCAGGGTGTAGCCGATCGACGCCCACAGTGGCTGCCCGATGAACGTCACCCCACTTGGCAGCCGGTGCCCGGCCATCCCGTAAAACGACGTGCCCTGGTCGGCGAGCACGATGTTGCCCGGTGTGAGGGCGGCGGAAAGCCTGTCCCACAGGGCTTTCTGCGTCAACGGCTCGTCGCGTCCCGGCGGCGCGGACGGCAGATCCGCCGATGTCGCCGGCACGGGCTCGGACCGGATGCCGCGGCGTTCGAGGATCGACGTCAACGCCTCCAGCGCCGCGTCGATGTCCAGCGGTGCGAACACCTGTCCCGCGACCACGCTCTGGTTGGGCCCGATGTCGATGGTCCGTGCCGGGTCGATGTTCTGGCTGAAGAAACCGCTGACCATGTCCGTGAACTGCACCCCGGCGGTCACCAGCACGGGAGCCTCCTCGATGGCCTTGCGCACCCGCTCGTCGCTCGCGGCGCCGGCATAGATCCCGAGGTACGTCGGTGACGTCTCGTCGACGAGGCTCTTGCCCCACATCAGCGTCGCGTGCGGCACCACGTCGGCGGCCAGCAGCGCCTCGAGTTGGGGAACCGCCTGCAACCGGTGCACGAGCAGGTCGGCGAGCACCGTCAGCTGGTGGTCACCGATGAGTTCGGTTGCGGCGTCGATGAACAACGACAACGCGCGGGGGCTGGTGCCGCCGGTGTACCTGGCCAGTGGTGTGGCGGGCGGTTCGACGGGGAAGCGGGCCACATCGGTTGCCAGCAGCAGATAGCCCGGCAGTTTCTGCTCCCGCACCTCCGACAGCACGCGGTCGATCTCACGGGTCGCGGTGGCAGGGACCAGATTGGCTTGGGCGCAGGTGAATTCACGGGCGATGCGCAGGAAGTGCTCGAAGTCGCCGTCACCGAGGGAATGGTGCACCACCCGGCGGGCCCCTTGCGCATCCTTCGACGGGGCGCCGACGATGTGCACGACCGGCACGTGCTCGGCGTAGCTGCCGGCGACCGCGTTGGCCGCGGACAGCTCGCCGACCCCGAACGTGGTGACCAGCGCCGACATGCCGCGGAGGCGACCGTAGCCGTCGGCGGCGTAGCCCGCGTTGAGCTCGTTCGCGTTGCCGACCCACCGAACCTTGTTGTGCGCCACGACATGGTCGAGGAACTCGAGGTTGAAGTCGCCGGGCACGCCGAACACCTCGGTTACGCCCGACTCGGCCAGCCGGTCGAGCAGATAGTCGCCGACGGTGTAGGGCGACTCAGGTGGCACACCCACACCCACGACGGTACCCGCGTAAACCGGCCGAAGCGTTCCGTCGCGAAACCCGGCACCGTATGGTCGGTGACCATGGCCGTCAGCGAGTCCAGAGAAGTCGTCATCGAAGCCGCACCTGAGGAGGTCATGGACGTGATCGCCGACGTTGAGTCGCTGCCCGAGTGGTCCGACGCCCACCAGGCCTCCGAGGTGCTCGAGAGCGACGACGAGGGCCGGCCGCTTCGCGCCAGGATGAAGGTCAGGTCCGCCGGGATCACCGACGAGCAGGTCGTCTCGTACACCTGGCATGACGACGGGGTGAGCTGGACGCTGGAAAGCGCGAACCAGCAGCGCTCGCAGGATGCCCGCTACACGCTGGTTCCCGAGGGCGACAAGACGCGGGTGAAGTTCGACATCACGATCGACCCGCTGGTGCCGCTGCCCGGCTTCGTGTTGCGCAGGGCCACCAAGGGTGTGATGAACACCGCCACCGACGGATTGCGCAAGCGCGTGCTGAGCCGGAAGAGCGGTCGTTAGTCTTCCTCAGGTGACGACGAATAACGGGCCCCTGGCCGGGGTGAAGGTAATCGAACTGGGCGGGATCGGGCCCGGGCCGCACGCCGCGATGGTGCTCGCCGACCTGGGCGCCGACGTGGTGCGCGTGCGGCGGCCCAGCGGTGGGCTGGGAATGCCGCGCGAGGACCGCGACCTGATGCACCGCGGCAAGAGGGTTGTCGACCTGGACGTGAAGAACGACCCGCAAGCCCTGCTGGACCTGGTGGCCACGGCCGACGTGCTCATCGACCCGTTCCGGCCGGGCACGTGCGAACGCCTCGGCGTCGGCCCCGGCGACTGTGCCGCCGTCAACCCACGGCTGATCTTCGCCCGGATCACCGGGTGGGGCCAGGACGGTCCGCTGGCGGTCACCGCGGGCCACGACATCAACTACCTGTCCCAGACGGGCGCGCTGGGCTCGATGGGGTACCGCGACCGGCCCCCGCTGCCGCCGATGAACCTCGTCGCCGACTTCGGCGGGGGATCGATGCTGCTGCTGTTGGGCATCGTCGCGGCGCTCTACGAGCGGGAGAAGTCCGGCAGGGGCCAGGTGGTTGACGCTGCGATGGTCGACGGCGTCAGCCTGCTCGCGCAGATGCAGTGGACGATGAAGGCCGTCGGCACGCTGTCCGACGAACGGGAGTCGAGCCTGCTCGACGGCGGTGCGCCGTTCTACCGCACCTATGAGACATCCGACGGCAAGTACATGGCCGTCGGCGCGATCGAGCCGCAGTTCTTCGCGCAGCTGCTGGCGGGGCTGGGGTTGTCGGCCGACGACGTCCCCAACCAGATGGACCCCGACGGATTTCCGCAGATGCGCAAGCTCTTCACCGAGCGGTTCGCCGGTAAGACCCGCGACGAGTGGACGGAGATCTTCGCCGGCACCGACGCGTGCGTCACGCCGGTGCTGACCTGGACCGAGGCCGCCGCCGGCGAGCACCTCGCGGCGCGCTCCACGATCGTGCACCGCAACGGGTTCGACCAGGCCGCGCCGGCGCCGCGGTTCTCCCGGACGCCGCCCGGCGAAATCCAGCCGCCACCGACCGCGACCACGCCGGTTGACGAGATCGGCTGGTGATCCACGGGCAAGCGCACTAGCTTTTGGATGTGGCCGTCAGAGCCTCACGCGAAGTGCTGATCGACGCCCCACTGGAGGCGATCCTGGAGGCGCTTGCCGACGTCGCGGCGGTGCCGTCCTGGTCCCCGGTGCACAAGTCGGCCGAGGTGATCGACAGCTACGACGACGGCCGCCCGCACCACGTGAGGGTGACGGTGCGGGTCTTGGGAATCACCGACCAGGAAGTGCTCGAGTACCACTGGGGCCGGGACTGGGTGGTCTGGGATGCCGATGACACGTTTCAGCAGCACGCGCAGCACGTCGAGTACAACCTGACGCCGGAGGCCGGGGACAAGACCCGGGTGCGGTTCGACATCACCCTGGAGCCACGGGCGCCGCTGCCGGAATTCCTGATCAAGCGGGCCAAGAAGACCGTTCTCAACGCGGCGACCGAAGGCCTGCGCCGGCGCGTGCTTGGTGCCGAGTCGGCGGACCGCGCCAATCCCCGGATGCAGTAATCCGCCGCCCCGGCATCACGGCCGAAGGCGGCGGAGTGCTGGCCCGGGAAGTCGCGATCACTCTCCGTTCCAGTCCTTACCCGCGAACTTCTTCGCGAGCACGGTCGGCACCGCCACCGGTGTCGCCGGTGCCGAAGGCGGGGTGGCCTGCACGGACGTGACGCTGGCGCCGTTACTGGTCGGCGAGGTGGCGTGGGCCTCGGTGTTGCCCGCCGCGACGGTCAGGGCGCCCATCGTCAGGACGACTCCGGCGCCGAAGGTGGCGGCGTACATCTTGGTGCGGGTGATCGAGGTCATTTCTGTGCTCCGTTCTGGGATGGGGTGGTGCCCCGTGGCGATGTGGCTTCCTGCCCGATTAAATTTGTTATGTGTTGTTTTACGCTTGATCATGTGGGAACGTCAAGACCAGAAAAGTGATCTGCATCACAACTCCGCTGCACCGCGACACTCAACTGGCTGCGGCGACACGCCGGCGCAGCCCGCAGCAGCTTCAGTTTGGCGACGTGGCGGGCGGCTGATGCCCCGGAAAACCCTTACAGCGACGCCGTCTCACGCGACGACGCGCGGGTCAGCCTGCGCTGCCGCTCGGCGGTGGCCAGGTAGAACGCCCACGCGAACGCGGTGCTGGCGAACAGGACCAGCAGGAAGTACAGCCATGGCCGGCGCACTCCGCGACGGCGGCCGTCGACGATGGTCCACACCGGCAGCAGGATCAGGCTGAAAATCGTGTAGTCCTCGCTCGCCGAACCGGCGGCCGGGTTGGCGTAGCCCAGCCGGATGAATTCGGCCCAGCTGCCGTGACCCCAGAACGGGTTGTGGCCGCCGTGTGCGTACTCGCTGACGTAGCGGATGTTGAAGTAGTAGCCGATGATGACCGACGCGACCCCTGCGACGTAGTAGACGGCTTCCAGAACCGACACCTTCGGGGTCACCGGCTGGCGGAAGATCGCCGGATTCGAGGCGACGATCACGCCGATGACGGTCAGGCCCAGCACCGCGTGCACGATGAGCGACACCATGGCGTCAGCCTGACCGAGCGCCCCGAGTTTTGTCAATATTGACATCACGGCAGTGCGGTACGTTTGCCCGCATGGTCCGGCCCGCGCAGACCGCACGCAGCGAGCGCACCCGCGAGGCGCTGCGGCGGGCCGCGCTCGTCCGCTTCCTCGCCCAGGGCGTCGAGGACACGTCGGCCGAGCAGATCGCCGCCGACGCCGGGGTCTCGCTGCGGACGTTTTATCGGCACTTCACGTCCAAGCACGACCTGCTGTTCGCCGACTACGACGCCGGCCTGCACTGGTTTCGCTCCGCGCTTCAGGTGCGTTCGCCCCAGGAGTCGATCATCGAATCGGTGCAGTCGGCGATCTTCGCGTTCCCGTATGACGTTGAGGCGGTGACGAAAATCGCGGCGCTGCGGGCCCGGGAGCTCGAGCCCATGCGGATCGTGCGTCACATTCGTCAGGTCGAGGCCGATTTCGCCCACGCGGTCGCCGAACACCTCGATCGCCGGCGACAGCCCGCGACGCCCGATGAGCGCCTGCGCGTCACCGTCACCGCCCGCTGCATCGCGGCAGCGGTGTTCGGGGCGATGGAGGTCTGGATGCTCGGCGAGGACAGGTCGCTGGCCGAACTTGCGCGGCTGAGCCACGCCGCGCTGGCCTCGCTGCAGCGCGGCGGCATCGAATAGATCTGATAGCCTGTCAGTCGTTTCGTCAATATTGACAAAACTGGACGCGCCGTGTCAGCCTCGCGCGATGGCGGGTTACGACGCGATTGTCATCGGCGCGGGGCACAACGGCCTGACCGCTGCGGCGCTCTTACAGCGGGCCGGGCTGCACACCCTGTGCCTGGAAGCAAAGCTCTACGCCGGCGGAATGGCCTCGACGGTGGACCTGTTCGACGGCTACAAGTTCGAGATCGCCGGCTCCCTGCAGCTTTCGACCTCGGCGACGGTCAGCCGGGAACTCGGCCTCGACACGTTGCCCACCGTCGATCTCGACGTGATGTCGGTGTCGCTGCGCGGCGTCGGTGACGACCCGGTCGTCTACTACACCGACCCGATGAAACTGCTGACGCATCTCAATGAGGTACACGGCGCCGAAGCGGTCAACGGCATGGCCGGATTGCTGGCCTGGAGCCAGGCTCCCGCGCGGGCCCTGGGGCGATTCGACGCCGGGCAGCCGCCCAAGTCCCTCGATCAGATGTACGCGTGCGCCACCAACGAGTTCGAGCGATCGGCGATCACCGACATGCTGTTCGGTTCGGTCAGCGACGTGCTCGACAGGTACCTGCCGGACAAGGAGAAGCACGGCGCGCTGCGGGGGATGCTCGCCTTCCTCGCGGTCAACACCACATACCGCGGGCCCGAAACGCCGGGGACCGCCGCGGCGTTCGCGTTCGGGTTGGCCGTCCCCACCGAGAATGCCGTGCTGACCAAGAAGCTGCGGGGCGGCATCGGCGCGCTCACCACGCATCTTCTGGAGCTCTTCGTCTCCACCGGCGGCGAGTTGCGGCTGCGAACCAAGGTGGACGAAATCCTGGTCGCCGACGGACGGGTCGCGGGGGTCAGCATTTCCGACGGCTCGACCGTTCACGCGCCGATCGTGATCTCGGCGATCGCACCCGATCTCACCCTGACCCGGCTCGTCGACCCCAACGCGCTCGCAGCCGACGTTCGCGAGCGGTTCTCGCGCATCGACCACCGCGGCAGCTACCTGCAGATGCACTTCGCGCTGGACGGGACACCGGAATTCGCGGTGCCGTACGAACTGCTCAACGATCCGGCGATGCAGTCGACCATCGGGCTTTTCAGCACTCCCGAAGAACTGCAACAGCAGTGGGAGGATTGCCGGCGGGGGATCGTTCCCGGCGACCCGGCCGTCGGGTTGCAGATCCCGTCGGTTCACGATCCCGACCTGGCGCCGGCCGGCAAGCACGCGGCGTCCGCGTTCGCGCTGTGGTTCCCGATCGAAGGGGATCAGGCCGACTACGGCCGCATGAAGGCCGAAATGGCGCAACGCGTCATCGACAAGATCACCCGGGTGGCACCGAACTTCGAGCGTCTCATCACAAAGCACACGACCTTCACGCCGCGGCACATGAGCACGATGTTCGGGGCGCCGGGCGGCGACTACTGCCACGGGCTGCTGCATCCCGACCAGATCGGCATCAACCGGCCCGGGCCCAGGGGATTCGTCGACCAGCCGATCGGCATCGACGGGTTGTACCTGGCCAGCGCGGGCTGCTACGGCGGACCCGGCATCACGTTCATCCCCGGCTACAACGCCGCCCGTGAGGCACTCGGGGACGGGTCAGCGACGTAGCACTTCGAGGCGGCGAAGGGCCTCGTCCAGGACATCGTCGCGCTTGCAGAAAGCGAAGCGCACCAGGTGATTCCACGTGGCGGCGTGCTCGCCGCCCGGCTCGCAGAACGCCGACATCGGGATCGCCGCGACCCCGGCCTTGGCCGGCAGCTCCGCGCAGAACGCGGTGCTGTCGTCATAGCCCAGCGGCCGCGGGTCGGCGCACAGGAAATACGTTCCGCCGCTGTGGTGCACGTCGAAGCCCAGCCGCGCCAGCCCGTCGGCCAGCCGGTCGCGTTTTGCCTGCAGCGACTCGCGCAGCGCCGCCACCCACTCCTCCTCGGTGCCCAGCGCCAGCGCCACCGCGGGCTGGAACGGCGCCCCGCCGACATAGCTGAGGAATTGTTTGGCGGCGCGCACTCCGGCGATCAGTTCGGCATTCCCGCAGGCCCATCCGATCTTCCAGCCGGTGCAGTTGAACATCTTGGCCGCGCTGGAGATGGTGACGGTGCGGTCGGCCATCCCAGGGTAGGTGGCCAGCGGGATGTGGCGCGCGCCGTCGAACACCAGGTGCTCGTACACCTCGTCGGTGATCACGAGAAGGTCGGCGTCGACCGCGATCCCGGCGATCGCGGTCAGCTCGGCGTCGCCGAGCACCATGCCGGTCGGGTTGTGCGGCGAGTTCACGATCAGCGCGGCGGTTTTCGGTGTCACCGCCCGCCGCAGCGCGTCGGTGTCGAGGACGAACCCGCCCGCCTCCGCGGAAAGTGGCACCGACGTGCGCTCGGCGCCGGCCATCGCGATCACCGGGGCATAGGAGTCGTAGTACGGCTCGACCAGCAGCACTTCGGCACCGGGCTCGACCAGACCGATCACCGCGGCGGCGATCGCCTCCGTGGCGCCCACGGTGACCAGCACTTCGGTTTCCGGGTCGTAGTCGACGCCGAAGTGCCGCAGCCGGTGGGCGGCGATCGCCTCGCGCAGCGGCGCGATGCCGGGCCCGGGCGGGTACTGGTTCACGCCGTCGGCGATCGCTTGCTGCGCGGCCCGCAGCATCGCGGGCGGCCCGTCCTCGTCGGGGAAGCCCTGCCCCAGGTTGACCGCGCCGATCCTGGCGGCCAACGCCGACATCTCGGCGAACACCGTGGTCGTGAAGGGCTTCAGCCGCGAAACCGTCATAGCCGTTCCAGCGTAGGCGGCATCCCCGGCCAACCGCCTACAATGGCGGCGACGCTCCCCGGCAACCTGGGTTCCGGTGGCCGCTCGAGCAAACCGGCGGCGTCGGAGCTGCGCCGGCCCATGTTCCGGTTCCGCCACCGGTCGAAAAGGTATCGATGACAGCAGCACGAGTACAGCCCAACCGCGGCGACATGCAGGAAGCTCGGCGCATCGTGGATGCGGTGTCGGACGCCTTCACCGCCAAGGTGGTGGGGCAGGCAAACCTTCGCGAGTCGCTGCTGATCGGGCTGCTCGCCGGGGGACACATCCTGCTCGAGAGCGTTCCCGGCCTGGCTAAGACCACCGCGGCCCGCGTGATCGCCGAGTCGATCCGCGGCGGTTTCCAGCGCATCCAGTGCACCCCCGATTTGCTGCCCAGCGACATCATCGGGACCCAGGTGTACGAAGCCCAGACGCATTCGTTCGCCACTCAACTGGGTCCCGTCCACACCAACATCCTGTTGCTCGACGAGATCAACCGGTCCAGCGCCAAGACCCAGAGCGCGATGCTGGAGGCGATGGAGGAGCGCCAGACCACCGTCGCCGGCCGGGTGCATCCGATTCCGGAACCCTTCCTGGTGATCGCCACCCAGAATCCGGTCGACCAGGAGGGCACCTATCCGCTCTCGGAGGCCCAGACCGACCGCTTCATGCTCAAGGAGATCCTGCACTACCCCTCCGCCCGGGAGGAGGTGGAGGTGATGGCCCGCATCGACGCGGGGGTGTACGACAAGAACCGCCGCGGCTATCCGGTGGTGGGCCTCGAGGACGTGCGGCGGCTGCAGCTGCTCGTCCGCGGCGTGCACATGGACCCCGCGCTGATGCAGTACGCAAGTGAGCTGGTCGCCGCGACGCGCAGCCCGCATCAGGCCCTGCCCGCGCAGCTGGCCCGGCTCATCGAGTACGGCGCCAGCCCGCGCGCCACGATCGCGTTCTGCAGATCCGCCCGCGCCCTGGCGGTGTTGTCCGGCCGCGGCCACGTCATTCCCGACGACATCCGCAAGCTGGCCCACCGGGTGCTACGCCACCGGCTGATCCTCGGCTTCGAAGCAGCGACCGCGAAGGTCACGACCGACGCGGTGGTCGACGCCGTGCTGCAGGCGGTCCGGGTGCCCTGAGGCGGTCGTGGGTAAGCACCTCAACCGGGCCAAGACCTACTTCGGCACCGAGACGCGCGGACTGTTGGAGGGCGGCCGCTACGCGCTGCTGCACACCCGCACGCTCGATTTCGACGAGCTGAGGCCGTACGTACCCGGCGACGACGTTCGCGACATCGACTGGAAGGCGTCGGCTCGCTCCGGCACGGTGCTGATCAAACGGTTCGTCACCGAGAAGCACCACAAGGTCCTGCTGGTGGCCGACGCCGGGCGCAACATGTCGGCGCTGGCGCCGGGCGGAGAAGTCAAACGCGACGTCGCGGTCGCCGTGATGGGCGCCATCGGGCTGATCACGCTGGGCCGCTCCGACCAGATCGGCATGGTCTACGGCGATTCCCGCGGGTCGGTCAACATCCGCAACCGGCGCGGGGAAAGCCACATCGAAAGCCTGCTGGACCGCTTCTACCGCCACACCCTCTCGCGCCCCGGTGCCAGCGATATCGTCGCTCAATTGGCTTATGCCGCAACCGGGCACCGACAACGCATGCTCATTGTCGTGGTCTCCGACGAGCCCGACGTCGACCGTCGCCTCGAAGCCGCGCTCCAGCAGCTGTCGGGGCGCCACGACGTGATGTGGGCGATGGTTTCGGACACCCCGGCCGTCGGCTCCGGCGAGGGTGAACTGGACGGCTACGACGTGAGCACCGGCAGATTCGTGCTCGGCGGCGCGACCCTCGACAAGCGCGTCGTCGCCGCGTATCGCCGTGCCGAACAGGCTCGTGCCCGGCGACTCGACGCCTTGCTGACGTCCCATGCGGTGCCGTACACGAAGATCCGCGCCAGCAGTGAGATCCGCACCAGAATCGTTGAGATGACGGAGGTTTTCAGCCGTGCCGGGTGACCTGCTCCGCTACCTCGGCGGCCCGGACCCCTACTCGTGGTGGTGGCTTGTCGCCGGGGTGGCGGTTGCGGTGGCGGTCGTCGTCTGGTGCGCGGGCGTTGTGGTCTGGACCATGCCGCCGCAGCGATTGCGGCGGATCCCGTTGGTTCGGACCCTCCATGGCCGGCTGGTCCGGCGCAAGTTCGCCGGCTCCATCCGCGCGGCCCGCGAGGGCTACCGGGCCGGTGAGCTGTCGGCGGCGCAGTCCGCCGCGGTGATGAGACGCACCCTGCGCAGCTTCCTTGCCGTGACGACCGGTGCGCGCGCGCACTACCTGCACGTCACCGAGATGCAGGACAGCGACCTGGCATCGGTCGCGCCGGTGTTGTGTGCTCTCGACGACGCCCGGTTCAACACCGGCTCCCGCGTCGACGTCAACGGCGTTGGCCAAGAGGCCGAGGAGTTGATCCGGTCGTGGAGTTGACATGGTGGCCGGTTGCGCTGGCTGGATTGGTTTGTCTGGCAATCGGTGTCGCCCTGGCCGCATTGTTGCCGATGGGCAGCCTCCGCCGTCGCCTGCGTCCGCTCGCGCACGTCGACCGGCTCACCCGATTGCCGGAATACGTCCGCGCTGTGCGCCTTCAGTTCCTCTCGATGCTGTTGATGGTCGTGCTGCTGGTGATTCTCTTTCTGCAGGCGCTGCTGACGAGCTCCCGCCCGGCCGGGCTTCGCAGCTTCGATGCGGCGCATCCCGAAGACATCATGCTGTGCGTCGGCGCACCGGTCACCGACCCGGCCACCGCCGGGTTGCTGAACTACTTCTCCCGGCGCACCGTCAACTTCGACACCCAGCGGATCGGGTTGACGTCGCCGAGCCTGCGGGTGGTCCCGCTGACCCGCGACTACCAGTATGCGGCCGACGAGTTCAGCCGCTACGCCAAGCTCGCTGCGCTGCAGCAGGACGTCGACGCCGACAACGAGGGCCGGCTCGCCGAGTTGCGGACCGGGGTCGGCGAGTTCTCCCGACCGCTGGACTATGTCGACTACGCACGCAGCACGGCCGATGTTCTCGCGCTGTGCCTGGCCGGCTTCCCGCCCAACGAGGACGGGAACAATCATCGGCGGTCGTTGATTTATCTCGGCCCCAACGAAATTCGTCAACCCGATGAGCAACGCCCGTCGCTGTTCTCGGCTCAGCAGGTCGGCGACATGGCCGCGGCGGCCGGCGTCCAGGTCAACGTGGTGACCCAGGCCTACGCCCCCGACCTTCACGCGATTGCCGCCGATACCGGCGGCAGATTCGAGACATATGACGCCGCGGGTCCCGGCGTCGGTGCCGCGCTCGACGAGATCCGCGCCGCTCCGCCGAGGGCCGTCGTCACCGGGGCGGACCGCCCGGTGGACGCTCCGGATGTGCCGCTGATCGGCGGCATCGTGGTTTCCGTGCTGTTGTGCATATCGCTGGCGGTGCTGCGGCGGTGAGCTTCCAACCCGTTCTTCCCGCGGTGGTCTTGATCGGCGTCGCGGTCGCGCTGACCGCGATCCGGGCGGTGACCCTGCGGGAGGCGCTCAGGCACGTCGGTTCCAGACGCTACGTCCGCGTGCTGCGCTGGACCGGGCTGACCGCGGCCGTGCTGCTCCTGGTGATCGCCGCCGCACGGCCCGGTCTCGGGGCCGCCGAGGCCCGGCCGGTGCCGGCGACATCCGCCGGCGGCTCGGATGCCAACGTGTTCCTCGTCGTCGACCGGTCGGTCGATTCGCGTGTCGGGGACTTCGGTGCCGACACGTCCCGGATGGCCGGCATCCGCACCGACATCGCCGCGCTCGTCGACCGATACCCGCGTGCCCGATTCGCGCTGATCTCGTTCTCGTCGCGGGCGTCGTTGGATTGGCCCTTGTCGAACGACGTGTGGAGCCTCCGGGCGATGGTCGCGGGGCTGCAGGCGTACACCTCCGATTCACCGGACGCGACGTATCAAGTCGACGCCGCCGCCGCGAGCGACGTCCTGCGCTACAAGCTGCAGCAGGCCCAGTTCCAGTTCCCCCGGTCCCAGAGCCTGGTGTTTTATCTCGGTGAGGGAGCCGGCGGCTCACGGGCGCCGCAAGCCGGCTTCGATCTCGGATCCGCCAAGGTGGCCGGCGGAGCCGTGCTCGGCTACGGAACACCGGCAGGGGGGCCGATCCCACAGGCGGTCCTCAACGGTGAGGTGGTCTATGCGGCCGATGCGCAGACCGGCGGTGCCCTGAACTCGGCGATCAACGAACCGGCGCTGAAAGCGATCGCCGCTCAACTCGGGGTGCCGTACATCCACCGGGAAAACGCCCAGGGCCTCGCGCCGATGATCACCGGAGTCGACGCCGGCGGGACCGTCCCGTCGGCCACCGCCCCGGCGGCCACCGCCCCGGGTGGAGCCGTCGAACTGTATTGGGTGTTCTCCCTCGCCGCGGCGGCCCTGATCCTGATCGAGATCTGCCTGACGATTCGGCAGTTCCGCTCCAGTCGTGTGGTGGAGCCGTGAGGCGCCGGCTGCGGCGACGCTTGCTGTTGCTCTCCGCGCCGATGGTCATCGTCGCGTTGTTGGTCGCCTGCAAGATGATTTCGGTCGTGGTCGCCGGCAACGCGGCGGTGTCCGACTTCGGCCGCCACGACGTCGGCGCGCTGCGCGACGACATTTCGGCCACGTCTTTTCTCAATGTCATCGCGCCTGACAACGCGGCGTTCGCGAAGGGTGATCTGGCCGCGCTGGACGGCACGTTGAGCGAGGCGGATTCGCGTTTCGGCGACTTGTTGTCGCACACCGAGGCGTCCCGATCCTGCCCGGTGCGCGTCAACGCGGAGCTTGTGCGGGAGACGCAGGGCGATCTCGCCGTCCGCGACGGGAAGCCGGACCAGGCCGAACAGCGCTACCTGGCCGCGCTCGCGTTGGTCAGGGACGCTCCGGTGGGTTGCTTCGATCAGAACAACGACCCCGACCCGGCCCGCCGCGCGATCAGGAACGACGCCGCGGGCCGGCTGGCGGACAAGATCCGTGCCCTGCACGCGCCGCCGCCGGCCCCGCAGCCTGTTGCACCCCCACCACCTCCTCCGCCGCCACCATCCGCGGCGGTTGGCCCTGAGATCAACCCCGACAAGCTCCCGGGCAGCGGGCCGGCTCCCGAGCTCCGGCTCGATCCCGGCGCCGGGAATCCGCTGGACCGGCTGCAGGAAGCTTTGGCGAATTCCGACTCGGCAGGGCAGCCCGGCGAGTAAAATGTCGGCGCCCAACCAACAGGTTGGTTTGTGGTCCTGTTAGGCTGGCGTACCGCCAGACAAAACGGACCAAGAGGGAAATGTCATGTCCGAAGAAGCTTTTATCTACGAGGCGATCCGCACACCCCGCGGCAAGCAGAAGAACGGCTCACTGCACGAGGTCAAGCCGATCAACCTCGTCACCGGCCTGATCGACGAACTCCGTCGCCGCTACCCCGATCTCGACGAAACCCTGATCAGCGACGTCATCCTCGGCGTGGTCTCGCCGGTCGGCGATCAGGGCGGCGACATCGCGCGCACCGCGGTGCTGGCCGCGGGCCTGCCCGATACGACCGGCGGCGTGCAGCTCAACCGGTTCTGCGCGTCCGGCCTGGAGGCCGTCAACACCGCCGCGCAGAAGGTGCGCTCCGGCTGGGACGACCTGGTGCTCGCCGGCGGCGTCGAGTCGATGTCCCGGGTGCCGATGGGCTCCGACGGCGGCGCGTGGGCGACCGACCCGGAAACCAACTACGCGATCGGGTTCGTCCCGCAGGGCATCGGGGCCGACCTGATCGCCACGATCGAGGGCTTTTCCCGCGAGGACGTCGACGCCTACGCGCTGCGGTCGCAGCAGAACGCGGCCGCGGCCTGGTCGGGCGGCTACTTCGCGAAATCGGTCGTGCCCGTTCGAGACCAGAACGGCCTGGTGATCCTCGACCACGACGAGCACATGCGGCCCGACACCACGATGGAAGGCCTGGCCAAGCTCAAGACCGCGTTCGACGGCATCGGCGAGATGGGCGGATTCGACGACGTGGCGCTGCAGAAGTACCACTGGGTCGAGAAGATCAACCACGTCCACACGGGCGGCAACAGTTCCGGCATCGTCGACGGCGCCGCGCTGGTGCTCGTCGGCAGTGAAAGAGCGGGGACGTCGCAGGGGTTGACCCCGCGGGCGCGGGTTGTGGCCACCGCCACCAGCGGTTCCGACCCGGTCATCATGCTGACCGGGCCCACCCCCGCCACCCGCAAGGTGCTGGATCGGGCGGGTCTGACCGTCGACGATATCGACCTGTTCGAGCTGAACGAGGCGTTCGCCTCGGTGGTGCTGAAGTTCCAGAAGGACCTCGACATCCCCGACGAGAAGCTCAACGTCAACGGCGGCGCGATCGCGATGGGCCATCCGTTGGGCGCCACCGGCGCGATGATCACCGGCACGATGGTCGACGAGCTCGAGCGGCGCAACGCCCGGCGCGCGCTGGTCACGCTCTGCATCGGCGGCGGCATGGGTGTGGCGACCATCATCGAGCGAGTCTGAGAAAGAGATCCAATGGCAGAGAACACGATCAAGTGGGACAAAGACGCCGACGGCATCGTCACGCTGACGCTGGACGACCCGACCGGGTCGGCCAACGTGATGAACGAGCACTACATCGAGTCGATGGGCGAGGCGGTGCAACGCCTTGCCGCCGAGAAGGATTCGATCACCGGTGTGGTGATCACCAGCGCGAAGAACACCTTCTTCGCCGGCGGTGACCTGAAGAGCATGATCAACCTCGGTCCCGAAAACGCCGGGGAGGCCTTCGATCTTGTCGAGCGGGTGAAGAAGGATCTGCGCACGCTTGAGACGCTGGGCAAGCCGGTGGTCGCCGCCATCAACGGCGCCGCCCTCGGCGGGGGCCTGGAGATCGCGCTGGCGTGTCACCACCGCATCGCGGCCGACGTCAAGGGTCTGGTTGTCGGATTCCCCGAGGTCACGTTGGGTCTGCTGCCCGGCGGCGGCGGTGTCACCCGCACCGTGCGGATGTTCGGCATCCAGAACGCCTTCATGAATGTGCTGAGCCAGGGCACCCGATTCAAGCCGGCGCAGGGCATCCAGATCGGCCTGATCGACGAGGTGGTGCCGACCGTCGGGGAACTCGTGCCGGCCGCCAAGGCGTGGATTAAGGCCAACCCGGACGCGCACACCCAGCCGTGGGACGCCAAGGGTTACAAGATGCCCGGTGGCACCCCGAGTTCGCCGGGGTTGGCCTCGATCCTGCCGTCGTTCCCGGCGCTGCTGAAAAAGCAGCTCAAGGGTGCGCCGATGCCGGCACCGCGGGCCATTCTGGACGCCGCCGTCGAGGGCGCCCAGGTGGACTTCGACACCGCGAGCCGCATCGAGAGCCGCTACTTCACCGAGCTGGTCACCGGCCAGGTGGCCAAGAACATGATCCAGGCGTTCTTCTTCGACCTGCAGCACATCACCTCCGGCGGCTCGCGCCCGCAGGGCTACGAGAAGACGACGTTCAAGAAGGTTGCCGTGCTCGGCGCCGGCATGATGGGCGCCGCGATCGCGTACGTCTGCGCGAAGGCCGGCATCGAGGTGGTGCTCAAGGACGTCAGCGCCGAAGCGGCCGACAAGGGTAGGAAGTATGCCGAAAACCTTGAGGCCAAAGCGCTTTCGAGGGGCAAGACGACGCAGGAGCGTTCCGACGCGCTGCTTGCGCGCATCCACCCGACCGCCGAAGCGGCCGACGCGGCCGGTGCGGATCTGGTGATCGAGGCGGTGTTCGAGTCCGTCGAGCTCAAGCACAAGGTGTTCGCCGAGATCGAGCCGGTGGTGGCGCCCGACGCGCTGCTGGGCAGCAACACCTCCACGCTGCCGATCACCGAGCTGGCCACTGGTGTGCAGCGGGTCGAGGATTTCATTGGCCTGCACTTCTTCTCGCCGGTGGACAAGATGCCGCTGCTGGAGATCATCCGCGGCGAGAAGACGTCGGACGCCGCGCTGGCCAAGGCGATCGACCTGGCCATGCAGATCGGCAAGACGCCGATCGTCGTCAACGACAGCCGCGGCTTCTACACCTCGCGGGTGATCGGCACGTTCATCAACGAGGCGATCGCGATGCTGGGCGAGGGCGTGGAGCCGGCCAGCATCGAGCATGCCGGCAGCCAGGCCGGCTACCCGGCGCCGCCGCTGCAGCTGTCCGACGAGCTCAACATGGAGCTGATGGCGAAGATCGCCAAGGCCACTCGCCAGGGCGTGGAGGCCGCGGGCGGCACCTACGTGCCTCACCCCGCCGAGGAGGTCGTCAACAAGATGATCGAACTCGGCCGGCCGGGCAAGTTGAGCGGCAAGGGTTTCTACGAGTACGTCGACGGCAGGCGCACCCGGCTCTGGCCCGGGTTGCGGGAGACGTTCAAGTCGGGTGCCTCACAGCCGCCGCTGCAGGACATGATCGACCGGATGCTGTTCGCGGAGGCGCTGGAGACCCAGAAGTGCCTCGACGAGGGTGTGCTGACGTCGACCGCCGACGCGAACATCGGCTCGATCATGGGCATCGGGTTCCCGCCGTGGACGGGTGGCACGGCCCAGTACATCGTCGGCTACCCCGGTGGCAAGCAGGGCTTCGTGTCCCGCGCCCGCGAGCTCGCCGCCAAGTACGGCGACCGTTTCAACCCACCGGAGTCGCTGACCTCCTGATCGGAGATGGGCGCGTAACCGGAGGCCGCGGGTATGGTCACCGGCATGGAGCGGCGCATCCTCGAAGCGGTCATCTACGAGCGCGAACCGCCGATTGCGCGGATCGTCCTCAACCGCGCCGACAAGGCCAACACCAAGGACTCGCAGCTGGTGCGGGAAGTCGACGATTGTCTGCACGAGGCCGACCGCGACGGCGACATCAAGGTCGTGATCCTCAAGGCCAACGGCAACGGCTTCTGCGGCGGGCACGTGGCGCGCTGGGGTCCCGACGAGAACCCCTATCCGGAGTTCGGCACCACGTTCGAGGAGCTCTACAAGGGCACCGCCGACCTGTTCCTGTGGCCGACGCTGTACCTGTGGGAGTTCCCGAAGCCGACGATCTCCCAGATCCATGGCTACTGCGTGGGGGGCGGGATCTATCTGGGCCTGTTGACGGACTTCTGCGTCGCGTCCGACGATGCGTATTTCCAGATGCCGCTCGCGCAGAGCCTCGGCGAGCCCGGCGGGCACACCATGATCGAGCCGTGGTTGTTGATGAACTGGCACCGCACCATGGACTGGCTCCTGCTGGCGCCGACGCTCAGCGCACAGGAAGCGCTCGACTGGGGACTTCTCAACAGGGTCGTCCCGCGAGACGACCTCGAGGATGTCGTCGAGGAGATGGCGCGCAGGATCGCCCAGATCCCGTTGACCACGTTGCTGGCGGTGAAGAACAACGTCAAGCGGGCCTGGGAATTGATGGGAATGCGCGTTCACCTGCAGGTCAGCCACATCCTGACCAACCTGGTCGGCGCGGCGTCCGATGTCCGGGCACGGCGGGCGGAGCTGATGCAGTCGGGTTTGAAGCCACGCGATTTCGTCGGTCGCGACGAACCCGCGGACTCCGACGGCTAGTCGGTTCGGCGGCTCATCTCGCCGGCGACCTTCCGGCCCGCGGCGTGGCGGGCCGCCACGTAGCCGAACACCATCGAGCTTGCGATGCTCGCGCCGGCGCCCGGATACGTTCGGCCCATCACCGTGGCGGTGGTGTTGCCGGTCGCGTAGAGACCGTCGATCACCCGGTCGTGCTCGTCGAGGACCTGTGCGTGCTCGTTGGTGACCACACCGCCACACGTTCCGACGTCGGCCGGGTAGATCCTGGTTGCGTAGTACGGCGCACGGTCGAGCGGCCCGACCGAGGCGTTCGGCCGATGACCGGGATCACCCAGGCAGTCGTTGTAGGCCGACTGGCCGCGCCCGAAGTCGGGGTCCAGGCCCTTGACCGCGAACTGGTTGAAGCGCCGGACCGTGCTCGCCAGCACGTCGGCCGGAAGGTCGATCTGCCGTGCGAGGTCGCCGATGGTGTCGCCGCGTTTGACGCCGCCCCCTCCGATCAGGTCGGCGGGCAGGCCACGCCGCAGCGGGTTGGTGCCCGCCACGTACCTGCGCACGTAGCCTTCGTCGAAGATCATCCAGCACGGCACCGCCTTGTTGGCGTACATCGCCTTGCCGACCTCGACGTAGGAATTCGACTCGTTGCAGAACCGCCGGCCGGCCGAGTCGACGTAGATGGCCCCCGGTCGCTGCCGCCCCACGCCGAGTGACGCGGCGGCGGTGCCGCCGCCGGCGATGAAAACTGACGGCAGCCACCAGGCCTCGTCCAACAGGTCGGTTTTCGCGCCGAGGCGCATCGCGGTCTGCAGCACCTCGCCCGTGTCTCCGGAGTTCGCGATCGACCACTGCGCCTCATTGGGCTGGTCGCCGCTGTAACGGCGCCGCATGTCCGCGTTGTGGCCGAAGCCACCGGCGGCGAGCAGGACTCCCTTTCGTGCCTCGACGCAAAGCGGTGCGCCGTCGCGGACGATGCGCGCGCCCACGATGCGGCCATCCTCGACGATGAGGTCCTCCATCGCGGCATTGGTCCACAGGGCGGGCTCGCCGTCGCCGAGGTCGATCAGCGCCTTGAGCATCTGAGCGATGAGTGATGCACCGTTGGTGAGGACCTGACGGCGCCGGATCCGCGCCGCCGCCGTGCGCAGGAACACCCGCGACGCCACGGCGAACGCCCGCGGCGCACGGTTGAAATACTGCACCGAGCGCAACTCGTTCGTCTTCACCACGAACCCGTAGTTCCTGGCCAGCGGCGGCTGGACCCGCTCGCTCCAGCTCCCCAACCCGGCGGCGTCGAACGGGATTCCTTCGACGGCGCGGCCGGCCTCGTTGCCGCCCTTGCGATTCGGGTAGTAGTCGCTCCAGCCCGCGCAGCGTTGGAGCCGAACACCCTTGCGGAGCAGGAAGTTGATCATCTCGTAGCCCGCGGTGAGGAACATCTCGCGCCGCTCCGGTGACGACGGTGCGCCGACGTCGCCGACGACGTCGGCAAGGTAGGCAAGACCGTCCTCGTGCGAGTCCGCTATGCCCTCGGCCCGCATCAACGGGTTGTTGGGTATCCACACGATTCCGCCGGAGAGCCCCGTCGACCCGCCGACCAGGGGTTGCTTCTCGACGACCAACGGTTCGAGTCCGGAGTCGAGCGCCGCGAGCGCCGCGACCATTCCGCCTCCGCCGCTTCCCGCGATCAGCAGGTCGACGGACTTGTCCCACCCGCCGGTCACCGGGCCTCCGGCGTGACGCGCTCGCTGAGTCCGAGGTCGGCGACGGGCACGTCGATGGTGGTGTTGGTCTTCTGGATCGCCGGCACCAGCGTGTCGTGGGGCAAGCCGGCGAGGAAGCCGTCGACGACGCGTTCGAAGTTCGAGATCAGTCCTTCGATCTGGTTCGACAGCCGCATGTACTCGAATCCCCTGGAGTGCAGCCCCTTCTGCTGTCGCGGCAGGTTGGAGAAGTCTTGTGCGGGGATGGGTGGCCAGCGCGGGTCGTCCGGCGCCATCGGCTGTGGCGGCGTGGGCTTTCCCGGGGCACGGTCCGGCGGAAAACGGGTCAGCGACCAGATCTCGAACAGTGTCTCCTCGGGGCCGAGCGGACGGATCCGGTACGAGGAGGCGCTGCTGAACGTGGGCAGCAGGAAATAGTGCGGGAAGCAGAACCCGATCGCGTCGGTGATGCCGCGACGATCCAGGTCGTTGAGGTCGGGCATGTCGCAGCCGCGGGCCCGGTGCCAGCCGGCGATCGCGTCGTTGAGGGTGGCGCGCCACGCGGCCGTGGCGGCGCCCGGATCGGCCGGCAGCTCGATGTTCTGCAGGCCCTCGGCGATGCGGATGTCGTTCTCGTGGGTCATGCCGCCCATCCCCTCGCCGAGCGTCCGCATGAAGTACAGGCTTGCCTGGATGACGTCCCGTGCCGCGGACGAGCCCCCGCGCGACGGCAGCAGCTGCGGATGGGTCTGCGGGACGTGGTAGCCCTCCATGAATGCCGCCGTCGCCAGCTTCCAGTTCACCGGAAGCAGACACGACTGCCACCACTCGGTGCGCAGCGACTCCACCTTCCATGCGTCGTAGACCGACGCGAACGGCTCGATGCACTCGCGCAACGCGGGAGCGCCGTCATCCAGGTTGATCCACGCGCACCCGCCCCACAGCTCGCACCTCACGGAGACCAGACGAAGGTCGTCCGGGCAGAGGTTGTGCTCGGCGAACACCTCGGGGCGCGCGACGAAGGTGTTGCCTCCGTCGATGCCCCAACACCACCCGTGGAACGGGCACACGAAGCTGCGCCGGGATCCGCTGCCCTCCACGAGCTTTACCCCGCGGTGGCGGCATGCGTTGTGGTACGCGCGAACGTTGTCGGCGTCGAGTCGCACGACGACGATCGACTGGTCGAGGATCTCGTACTCCACGAAGTCGCCGGGCTTCGGGATCTCCTCGAGCCGGCATGCCATCTGCCACACGCGTGGCCAGAACAGCTCGGTCTCCAGCGCGTAGAACTCCGGGCTGAAGTACCGCTGCTTCGGGATCCGGTCCGGAGTGTCCACCGCCCACGGCACCGGTGAACTCATGTCGCCAACCTCTCTCAATTCACCCGACGTCACAAGATCCGCGACGTCCGTCCCTGCCAGTAGCGTTCGCGGATGCGCCGCTTGTAGAGCTTGCCGTTGGGGTCACGGGGCAACTCCGGGTCGAACTCGACCGTGCGCGGGCACTTGTATGCGGCGAGGTGAGCCCTGCAGTAGTCGATGAGCTCCGCCTCGAGGGCGGGTCCGGGCGTGATGCCGTCAACCGGTTGCACGACAGCCTTGACCTCCTCACCGAACTCGTCGTTCGGAACGCCGAACACCGCCGCGTCGGTGAGCTTGGGATGCATGACGAGGAGGTTCTCCGCCTCCTGGGGGTAGATGTTCACCCCGCCGGAGACGACCGTGAACGTCGACCGGTCGGTGAGGTAGAGGTAGCCGTCGTCGTCGACGTAGCCCACGTCCCCCAGGGTCCGCCAGCCGCGCTCGTTGCGGACCGACGCGGTCTTCGCGGGATCCTTGAAGTACTCGAAGTCGGGGCCGCCCTCGAAGTAGATCTCACCCGACTCGCCGACGGGTAGCTCGGTTCCGTCGTCGCCGGCGATTTGCACCGCGGTGAGGGGCTTGCCGACCGATCCGGGGTGGGCGAGCCACTCCTCGGGGCCGATCGTGGTGCCGGCGAAACCCTCTGTCCCCCCGTAATACTCGTGAATGATGGGGCCGAACCACTCCATCATCCGGCGCTTGACGTCAACGGGGCACGGAGCGGCCGCGTGCAGCACGCACTCGAGGCTCGAGACGTCATATTGTTGGCGGACCGCCTCGGGCAGCTTGAGCATTCGCACGAACATCGTCGGCACGAACTGGGCGTGTGTGACCCGGTGGGCCTCGATCAGCGCAAGGACGGTCTCGGCGTCGAACTTGCCCATGATGATCGACGCGGCGCCGACGCGGTTGACGGCCATCGTGTAGTTGACCCCGGCGGCGTGGTAGAGCGGCGCGGGGGACAGGTACACGCTCGACCGGTTCATGCCGTAGCGGCGTGTTAGCGCCAACTCCAGGACCGCCTGCGCCCACGAGCCGTTCTCGGCGGGAAGGGGGCGGCGCACCGCCTTGGGCCTCCCGGTGGTGCCCGACGAGTAGAGCATCTCGCTGCCGTCGGACGCCGGCGGAGCGTGGCCGGCGGCGGTCAGGGCGTCCTCGTATGAGCGCCACCCCGGCAGTGGCCCGCCGACGCCGACGAGAACCCGCAGCGACCCCGGGCCGTCGGGGATCAGCGACCCCAGCTCGGCCATCGAGGAGTCGACGAACAATGCCCGCGCCTCGCAGTCGGCGACGATGTAGGCGACCTCCTCGACGGTGAGGTGCGTGTTGACCGGCGTGTAGTACAGGCCGGAAAGCTGGCACCCCCAGGCGACTTCCAGGAATTCGGGCCGGTTCGGCAGCACGATGGCGACGCCGTCGCCTCGGCGCAGCCCCGCCTCGTGCAGGAACGCGGCGACACGTTGGCTTCTGGTGTGCAACTCGCCGTAGGAGATGGCCTGCCCGTCCCCGGCGATCAGCACCGGGGTGTGCGCCGCGCCTCTCGCGTGGTCGGCGATGTTCACCCGCGGGCCCTACGCGTCGGCGGACTCAGCCGCCGTGGCCTGGCGGCGCGCCATCTCCGCGGGCTTGATCTTGCCTTGCAGCACCTGCTGTACCAGGGCCTGCACGTCGGAGCTTACGGACGCGAGGGCGACCAGGTCGTTGGAACTCTGCCAGTGCACGCGCATGCCCATCAGCTCCCACGCCCGCTTGAGGTTCGCCTTGGTCGCCAGCAGCGTGGTCAACGGGGCCTGCGCGATGTGGCGGGCGATCGCATCGACGCGCGCGTCGAGTTCCGCGCGCGGAACCACCTCGTTGACCAGGCCGAC
Organism: Mycobacterium sp.; assembly: GCF_035314905.1. Classification (GTDB taxonomy): domain Bacteria; phylum Actinomycetota; class Actinomycetes; order Mycobacteriales; family Mycobacteriaceae; genus Mycobacterium. The sequence goes on along the minus strand of NZ_DATFYW010000179.1, from coordinate 23,340 downwards.
GGCCAGCGCCTTCTGGGCGTCGATGACCTCCGCGAGGTAGAGGTAATAGGCGGCACGCCGCCAGTTCATGAAGACCCACGGCTCGATCGAGCACTCACCCGACGGCATGCCGAACCCTTGCAGGGGCGGGTACTGGAAGTAGGCGTCGTCGGACGCGATGACGATGTCGGTGGTCAGCCCGTAGTGGGTGCCGCCACCGACGCAGTAGCCGTGGACCTGCGCGATCGTCGGCTTGGAGAACTCCCACAGGTTCATGGTCGGCTTGACGAACAGGTCGGTCTGCGGCTTCCACGGCGTGCCCATCGCCTTGAAGCCCTCGACGAACGCCGGATAGTCGCGCGCGTTGTCGCCGATGGCGTGTCCCGAGCAGAAGCCCTTGCCGTTGGCCTTCAGGATCAGGACCTTGATGTCGTAGTCGCGGTCGGCGTCCAGGAGTGCGGCGTCGACCTCCTCGACAAGCTTCTGGTCCTGGGCGTTGGCCTTCTCGGGCCAGTTCAGCGTGACGCGCGCGATCGCTCCGCGTTTTTCGTAGATGGTCCGCTCGCGGGTCTCGTTCAGATCCATACCCTCTCCTATGACTTGATCACGCCGATCTCGACGCCGATGTCGTAGCTGGCGCCGACTTCGCCGGTCCATTGCACGGTGCCCGATGCACCGGCCTCGACCGCCTGTTCCGCCTTCTCGGTGGCGATGACGTAGAGCGGCGTGCCTTCCGCGACGTGGTGGCCGTTCTCGACGAGCAGTTCGACGAGTTCGGCTTCCGACACGGCGACCGAGACCCGCGGGATGCGAATGACGAACTCACCCATGCGTGCTTGCCGCGGGTTGTCGGAACGTGCGTTGGGCGGCCGTGACGATCCGTGCCGGCGACGGGTATACCTGCGCCTCGAGCGCCGGCGCGGCCGGGGCGGGGACGAACCTGGCGCCCACCCGTTCGATGGGGGCGGCGAGGTCGCCGAACAGCTCGGACTGCAGTATCGCGGCGATCTCGGCTCCCGGGCCGCCGAATTGGACCGCGTCGTGCACCACCACGACTCGTCGGGTACGGCGGGCCGACCCGACGATCGTCTCGACGTCGAGTGGCACGAGTGTGCGCAGATCGACGACCTCGGCGTTCACGCCCTGCTCCTGCAGCGTCGTCGCCGCCGCGAGTGCGTCGTGCACACTGCGCCCGTAGCTGATCAGGGTCACGTCGGTGCCCGCCCGCTTGATGTCGGCGCGACCGAGGGGAATCGAGAACCCGGGATCGGTCGGAACGCAACCGCGTTGGCTCTGCAGCCGGATCGTCTCGACGAACAGGCACGGATCCTCGTCGAAGATCGCCGAGGTCAGTAGCCCCTTGCCGTCGCGCGGGGTGGAGGGCACGATCACCTTCATCCCGGGAATGTGCATGAACCAGGCCTCGAGGGTCTGCGAGTGTGTCGCACCGGTGGCAAGCCCGCCGTACACCTGGGTGCGGACGGTGATCGGAGCGGTTGTCCGCCCGCCCGTCATGAATCGCAGCTTGGCGGCGTTGTTGATCATCTGGTCGGCGGCGATGCCGATGAAATCCATGATCATGATCTCGGCCACCGGCAGGAGACCGTCTATCGCCGCGCCGATCGCCGCGCCGACGATCGCGGCTTCCGAGATGGGTGTGTCCAGCACCCGGTCGCAGCCGTACTTGGTCGACAGCCCCGCGGTCGGGCCGGACGCGCCGGGATCGGCGATGTCCTCACCGAGCAGGAACACCCTCTCGTCGGCCTGAAGGGCCTGATCCAGCGCGAGGTTCAGCGCCTCGCGCATGGTCATCTCTTTCTCGTCCATGTGCGGCTCCCTCACCCCGGGAACGTGATCGGGTGTGCGTAGACGTCGCGATCGAGTTCCTCGATCGGCGGCGGATCTGCGCTGATGACCGCCGTCAACGCCGCTTCCACCGTGTCGAGGGCGTCGTTCTCGATGCGGTTGAGTTCGTCTTCGGCGCAGATGCCGGCGGCGGCGACCTGCCTGCGGAACCGCGGCACCGGGTCGGCCGCCATTGCGGTGGCCAGCTGGTCCTTCGGGATGTAGCGCATCCGGTCACCGAAGTAGTGGCCACGCAAGCGGAACGTCACGCACTCGATGAATGTGGGGCCGTCGCCGTGGCGTGCCCGCCGCAGCGCGTCGTCGAGCGCGGATGCCACGGCCAGCGGGTCGTTGCCGTCGACGCGAACCCCCGGCATGCCGTAGCCGGCCGCCCGCTCGGCGACGTGCTCGAGCTTCATCGTGTCCTTGGTGGGCGTCATCTCCGCGTAGAGGTTGTTCTGGCACACGAACACGATCGGCAGATCCCACAGCGCGGCCATGTTGGCCGCTTCGTGGAAGGAGCCGGTGTTGGTCGCACCGTCTCCGAAGCTGACCGCCGTGACGCGGTCGAGTCCCTTGCGTTTCGCCGCCATTGCCAGCCCGACGCCCACCGGGGGTCCGGCGCCGACGATCCCGGTCGAGAGCATCACCCCCTTGTCGGGCTTGGCGATGTGCATGGTGCCGCCCTTGCCGCGGCTCGCGCCGACGCTGCGACCCATCATCTCGCCGTAGATCTCTTCGAGCGGGACGCCCTTGCCGATGAGGTCGTGCAGCCCGCGGTAGGTCGTCACCAGCTGGTCGTCGTCGCGCAGCGAGACACCCATCGCGGCGGCGATCGCCTCCTGCCCACGAGAGGGCCAGTACACGCACATGAACTCGCCGGTGGCTATGCCCTTGCTGAGCCGGTCGTCCGCGGCCTTCATCAGCACCATCAACGCGTAGATGCGCCGCGCAACGTCCGGCGGCGCAGTGGCCCCGGTGGCGTTCACTGCGCGGATTCCGGTGGGTACGAAGCGATCTCCCGGTAGACGCGGGTGACGGGTGGCGGGTCGAGCTGCAGGTGCTCCAACGAGGACATCTGCCCGCTTCGGCCCAGCGCTGCCAGGCGCGCCACGGCGCCGGCCAGATCGTCGGAATCGAGCTCGTAGATCGCGATGAACGGCCCGTTCCCGTCTATCGGCGCGAAGCGGCGCGCGGAAACGATCCCCTCGACGGAGACGATCTCCGCCAGATGGGTGTCGTTGTACCACTCGTGGTAGTCCGCCTCCTCATCGCCCGACACCGGCATCGTCTCCACGTACATGATCCCTCTGGGCATGCTCACCTCCCCGGCAGTGCAATTGCTCCCGCGTCACGCGCCCGACCAGGGCTTGACCTTGAGAAAGCCTCCGGCGTCGACGCGGAGCTGCTGGCCGGTGATGTAGCGGGCGGCGTCCGAGGCGAGGAACACCACGGCCTCACTGATGTCTTCGGGTTCGACGTAGGGAATCGGCATCGCCTGGATCACCGGGAACGACAGTTCGGCGTCGTCGCGGGTCGGGTTCGGCAGGTCGGGCCGGAAGGCTCGGTACATCGGCGGACTGTGCAACATGTCGGTGTTGCAGTTCGTCGGGTGGATCGCGTTCATCCGGATGAACTTGGGGGCCAGCTGCAACGCGAAGTCGTTGACATAGTGGGCGACAACCTGTTTCGCGAAGGCGTACCCGGCCCCGCCGGGGCCGCCGTCGATACCGCTGGTGTTCATCGACGCCATGAACGCCGCCACCGATCCCGTCGCGATGATCGAGGCGCCGGCCTGCAGGTGTTTGAGGCTCGCGTGCACGAGGTTGATCACCCCGATCAGGTCGACGTCCACGGCGTCGGCGAACGCCTGTGGCGGCAGGCCCGCGGTCAGCGGGGCGATGCCGGCGTTGGCGACCACGACGTCGAGATGGCCGAACTCGGCGACGCCCTGATCGATCGCGGCGGCCAGCGCGGCGCGGTCGCGAACGTCGGCGACCGCCGTGAACGCGCGCTGGCCCTCCTTCTCGACGAGCCGGCCGGTCTCGTCGAGATTCTCCGGCCGGGCCAGCGGGTACTCGTTGGTTTCGATGTCTGCGCACATGTCCACCGCAATGATGTCGGCGCCCTCCGCGGCCAGCATCCGCGCGTGCGAACGCCCCTGACCGCGCGCGGCCCCGCTGATCAGCGCCACCTTGCCCGTCACCCTGCCCATGGCCGGTCCTTTCTCACACTGTCAACACCAACGACGCGCACTGGGGCCCGAAGCCGTTCGCGACCACCGCGACCCGCGCATCGGGCACCTGACGCGTCCCGCACTCACCGCGCAGTTGCGCGACACCCTCGGCCAGGAAGCCCAGGCCGTGCAGCCGTCCCTCGGCGAGCTGTCCGCCGCTGGTGTTCATCGGTAAGGCCCCGCCGGGACCGATGGTCGTGCCGCCGTCGACCCACTGCCCGAATTCCCCGACCTGACAGAAGCCCATCGCCTCCACCCACGCCATGGCGACGTGCGTGAAGCCGTCGTACAGCTCGGCGACGTCGACGTCGGCGACGGTGACCGACGAGCGCTTCCACATCGTTTCCGCGCACCGCAGCGTGCCGCCGAACAGAAAGTCGTCGGTGTAGGTGAAATCCGGTTTCCACCCGGTCCCCATCGCGATCGCATCGATCCAGACCGGGCGCTTCGGCGCGTCCGCGGCCCTGTCGGCGGTGGTGATGACGACCGCGCACGCGCCCGTCACCGGATAGTCGCAATCGAGCAGCCGCAGCGGCTCGGAGACGTAGCGGGACGAGAGGTAGTCGTCGATGGTCAATGGCTCCCGCATGACGGCACGATCGTTGAGCGACGACCAGCGTCGCCCGTTGAGCGAGATCCGGCCGTAGTCTTCGTCTTTGGTGCCCAGCGTGGCCATGCGCCGCTGCTTTTTCATCCCCATCACCGGGATGATTCCGCCGGCGACGCCGTACGGGAACTCCCACTGCCACGGACCCGCCGCCTGGGGCAGGGCCCGCCCGCTCATCTGGCCCCATTCCCGGGTCACCGAACGCACCACCAGCGCCACGTCGCACGCTCCGGACAGCACCGCCATGTGCGCGCCGAGGGCCGCGGCGAGACCGGACGGGCCGCGCGGCGTGTAATCGCTGTAGACCGCCAGGTTTTCGATACCGAGCAGCCGGGCCATGTCGTTGGCCGACTCGTCGCCGGCGTACTCGAACACCCCGTCGATGTCGCGGACGGTCAGGCCGGCGTCGGCGATGGCGGCCCGCGACGCCCCGACCGCCAGTGGTCGCCCGTCGATGCCCTTATCCCGGCGAATTTGCGAATAGCCGACACCCACCACGGCCGGCGTGGTCATTCAGCCGCCCCAGTCGCCTCGCGAGCCGGCCGGAACTGCGGCAGCGCGAAGTCTCCGCGGCGTTCGAACACGACTTCCATCGGCAGCCCGCACCGCAGTTCGCCGGGCTCGGCGTCGACGACGTTGGTCAGGATCCGCACCCCGGGTGCGTCGTCGAGTTCGGTGAGCCCGATGATCAGCGGCATCGCATCCAGGAAGCCGGGGTGAAACGGCTGACGCAGGATCGTGAACGCGAACAGAGTCCCGCGGCCGCTGACCTCCACCGCGACGGGTCTCGCGTCGGCACCGCCGGGCACCTCCGGCACCGGGCTGGGCGGATGCTGCAGGACGTCGGTTCCCTCGAAACCCTGGACGGTCAATCGACCGACTTTGGCGTTGTCCCAGTAGAACGCGCTCACCGCGTCGGGGATCGGGACCGGACGAACGTTCGGCTCCATCGCATCTCTTCCACGAAAAACTGCGCGGTGGCGGCAGCCCGGCTAACCGTATCCCTGAGAGTAGCTAGAATATCTAAAATAGCAAGAAACGGAGGATCGCGATGTCAGGCGTGCTCAGCGGCGTCCGGGTTGTCGAGCTGGCATCGTGGACATATGTGCCGTCGGCTGGTGCCGCACTGTCCGACTGGGGCGCCGACGTCATCAAGGTGGAGGGCGTGAGCTCGGGCGATCCCGGGCGGGCGCTGGTCATCGGCGGCTTCACCCGCGACGCGGCCCGCGTCGACGCCGACTTCATCCTCGAGCTGGGCAACCGCGGCAAGCGCAGCATCGCGATCGACATCAAATCCGAAACGGGTCGAGACCTCTTCGGGCGGCTGTTGGCCAGCGCGGACGTGTTCCTGACCAACTGGCTGCCCGGCGCGCTGGAGCGGGCGCGGCTGACCGTCGAGGACATCCGTGCGTTCAACCCCGGGATCATCGTCGCGCGGGGAACCGGCCTGGGGGTGCGCGGCCCGGATCGCGATCGGGGCGGGTTCGACGCGGCCACGTACCTGGCGCGCGGCGGGGTGGCATACACGCTCACACCGTTCGGGAGCGAGGTTCCCGCTGTCCAGGGTCCGGGATTCGGCGACCTGCAGGGCGGCGCGACACTCGCCGGTGGGGTGTGTGCCGCGCTGTTTCACCGCGAACGCACCGGCGAGCCGACCATCGTCGACTCCTCGCTGCTCGCCCAGGCGATGTGGGCCATCGCCCCGTCGATTTCGGCGGCCGACTTCTTCGGCATCGACGGCATTCCGGGGGCACCGCCCGGGTTGGCCATCAACCCACTCGTGAATCGGTACAAAACCAGGGACGGCAGGTGGATTCAGCTGGTCTTTCTGCAGCCCGACAAGTTCTGGGCCGGCTTTTGCGAGCGCATCGGTCTCCGCGAGCTGGCCACCGACGAGCGGTTCGTCCCGTCGGGCAACCTGATCGCCAACGCCGCCGAGGCGACGGCGATCATCGCGAATGTGTTCGCCGGCCGTGACCTCGCGCACTGGCAGAAGGTGCTCGAAGACGAACCGGGTGTGTGGGGCGCGCTGGCGACGCCGCGGGAAACCCTTCATGACCCGCAGGTCGAGCCGAACGGATATGTGGTGACGAATGTCGACGACCACGGCGAGGAATACCGGATAGTTGCCGCGCCCGTTCAATTCGGCGAAACTCCGCCCGCCCCGGCGCGCGCCCCGGAGCATGGGCAGCACACCGAGGAGATCCTGCTCGAGCTCGGCGTCGACTGGGACCACATCTCACAGGCAAAGGACCTCGGAGCGATTCTCTGAGACCCGCATGGCCATAAGTCCCGCCGAAAACGGGACTTTCAGCTCCCGCTCTCGACCGCCGCCGCCCGGTACATTGCGGTCCATGACCTATGTGATCGGCAAGGCCTGTGTGGACGTGGCGGAACAATCCTGCGTGAAGGTGTGCCCGGTCGACTGCATCTACGAGGGTGCGCGCGCCTTGTACATCAATCCCGACGAATGCGTGGATTGCGGCGCCTGCCGGCTCGAGTGCCGCGTCGGGGCGATCTACTGGGAAGACGATCTGCCGGAAGACCAACGGCAGTACCGTGCCGACAACGCCGCATTCTTCAGCGAGACATTGCCGGGCCGGGACGCACCGCTGGGTTCGCCGGGCGGCGCGGAAAAGCTGGGCCGTGTCGGGGTCGACACGCCGCTGGTCGCCGCCCTGCCGCCCCAAATCGAGTGAGGACGCGCCCGCCCGGCTGACAATGGAGCCCGTGAGGCAACCCGACGCCGACGACCTCGACACCGTGATCAAGGCGGCTGCGCTGCTGCACGAGAACGGGCAGTCGACCGGGATGACCATGATCGCGGTGGATCGCCTTAATCAGGGCCTTGGTGTGCGCACCACCCTGATCCCGTCGTGGGCGTCGCTGCTGCTGGTCGGTGGCGGCCCGCTCGCACCGGTGCGGGTGGCGGCCGCCACCCCGGTCGCGGTGAACATGCGCCGGGTGTCGGCGGCTATGCGGACCGTCGACCGGGCCGAGGACGGCCCGCTGGACCGCGACGACGTCAACCGGGAGCTGGCGGGCGCCGCCGCCGAAAGCATCTCCAACACAGTCGCCTTCACGGTCGCGTGCGCCACCGGTGCGGCCGCGCTGGCGGTGGTGTTCGGCGCGGCCGACCCTAAGGTGGTGCTGCTCGCGGCGGCGGGCGCCGCCGTCGGCGGTGTGATCCGGCGTGCGCTGGGTCGCTTGGGCGTCGGCATGCTCGTCCAGGCCTTCGCCGCGGCCACGGTGGCCGGGCTTGTCGGTGCGGTGGCCATGCATCTGAGCCTCGGAGCCGCGGCGGGATTGGTGGCCGTCTGCCCGGCCATGGTGCTGGTTCCCGGGCCGCACGTCCTCAACGGGGCGCTGGATCTGCTGGCCCTGCGGATCACGCTCGGGATCGCCCGGCTTGGCTATGCGGTGCTGGTCCTCGCCGCGATAGCGGCCGGCCTGATCATCGGGCTGCGCCTCGGCGGACAGACGTTGTCGGTGTCCGGCACCGACACCTACGTTCCGTTGTATGCCGACGTGCTGGCCGCGGGCGTGGCCGCCGCCTCCTACCCGGTCTACTTCTCGATGCCGTACCGGATGATCGGCTGGCCGGTCGCCGTGGGGATGGTGGCGCACGGGCTGCATTGGTGGGCGATGTCGGCATGGCACGTGAGCCTGGCGACGGCCGCCTTCCTGGCATGCCTGCTGGTCGGTGTGGCGTTGGTCCCGGTGGCCCACCTTCTTCGCATGCCGTTCGCGGCGATCGGGTTCGCGGCCGTGGTCGCGCTGGTGCCGGGCGTCTACGTCTTCCGGATGCTCAGCGGTCTGGTCCAGTTGCCCGGCACCGCGTCTCCCGCGCTGCTCGCGGCGACGGCCTCGGACGGCGCCGTCGCGGCGCTGGTGGTGGCCGGGATGGCGATCGGCCTGGTCGTCCCGATGCATGCGCGCGACGCGTTGCTCGCCACCCGGGCCCGTCGCGCCCTGGCCGGGCTCTAGGGCCCTAGGGTCTGAGGGATGCGCTTCGGCTTGTTCATTCCCCAGGGTTGGCGTCTGGATCTGGTCGACATCCCGCCGGCGCGGCATTGGGAGGTCATGCACGGGCTGGCGGCATATGCCGACCACAGCGCGTGGGACTCGATTTGGGTCTACGACCACCTGCACACCGTGCCGATGCCGACCGACCAGGCCACCCACGAAGCGTGGACGCTGATGTCGGCCTGCGCCGCGTCGACCTCGCGCGTGAAGCTCGGCCAGATGTGCACGGCGATGAGCTACCGCAATCCCGCGCTGCTGGCCAAGATCGCGGCCACCGTTGACATCATCTCCGGTGGGCGGCTGCAGATGGGCATTGGCGCCGGGTGGTACGAGCACGAGTGGCGCGCCTACGGGTATGGGTTTCCCCCCGCCGGGGTGCGGTTGGGCCGGCTCGACGAAGGTGTGCAGATCATGCGCGACGCGTGGCAGCACGGCACGGCGACACTCGACGGCAGGTACTACCAGGTCAGCGGGGCGATTGTGCAGCCGAAGCCGCTGCAGGATAACGGCATTCCGCTGTGGATCGCCGGCGGCGGTGAGCGCAGGACGTTGCGCATCGCCGCGAAGTACGCGCAGTACACCAACTACACCGCCGAGCCGGAAGGCTTCGCGCGCAAATCGGAGATCCTGGCCGGGCATTGCCGCGACGTCGGCACCGACTTCGACGCGATCGTTCGGTCGGCCAACTTCAACGCGGTGGTCGGCGAGTCGGAGGCCGAGGTCAAAGATCGGCTCGAGCGGGTCCGCGACCGCATGATCCGCTTCGTCCCCGAGGCCGCCGCCGACGCGATGCTGACCATGACCAGCAGCCCCGACTCGGCGAGCGGCACACCCGATCAGGTCGTCGAGCGGCTGAAGCACATGGCCGATCTCGGGTGCGGATATGCGATCTGCTATTTCCCGGAGGCCGCATACGACCGCTCGGGCATCGAGCTGTTCGAGCGGTCGATCATCCCCGCGCTCAGCTGAGTCCACCGGCGCGCGGGCCTCAGCCGGTCACCGTCGCCGAACCGGACGCAGCCGGCGATGCCACCCGGGTTTACCCCTCTTAACCCGGCCGATCACGGCTTGTGCTTGTTGTTGCCGATTACACGCGGGTTGCGCCCATCGATGACCGCGATAATCGAGGAAACCTACACCGGGCGGCAAAACCTGGCCGGAAAATCGGGCAAAAAATTATCTGGTACGTCAGTTTCGCCGGAGCGCCGCCAAATCACCCACTCGCAGGGCTGTTTCGTGGGTTTGTCCGCCACTTCGCGCGCCCCGACCGGCTCCGGTAGGCCGCGGATACCGCGACTAATTGCTTAGTTAGCAAAGAGAAATAGCTGCAGCTTTCACGCCCCGGCGGCCGACGTTTATATCGCCGGGCCCAGCAGGTCGTCGGCGTCCCTGATGACGTAGCCGTAGCCCTGCTCGGCGAGGAAGCGCTGCCGGTGTGCGGCGTACTCGGCGTCCAGCGTGTCGCGGGCCACGACCGAATAGAAGTACGCGCCGCCGCCACTTGCCTTGGGCCGCAGCAGCCGGCCCAGCCGTTGCGCCTCCTCCTGCCGGGAGCCGAAGGTTCCCGAAACCTGCACGGCCACCGCGGCTTCGGGCAGATCGATGGAGAAATTGGCGACCTTGGACACCACCAGCGTGGGCACCTCGCCGCGGCGGAACGCGTCGAACAGCGCCTCCCGCTCGGCGTTTTTCGTCGAGCCCTGGATCACCGGTGCGTTCAATTCCTCGCCGAGCTCGTCGAGCTGGTCGAGATAGGCGCCGATCACCAAAGTCGGCTCTTGCGGATGCTTTTCGAGGATGGACTTGACCACCGCCAGCTTGGAGCGCGCGGTGGAGCAGATACGGTAGCGCTCGTCGGGCTCGGCGGTGGCATACATCATCCGCTCGTTGTCGGTCAGTGTCACCCGTACCTCGATGCATTCGGCCGGTGCGATCCAGCCCTGCGCCTCGATGTCCTTCCACGGTGCGTCGTACCGCTTCGGCCCGATGAGGGAGAACACGTCGCCCTCGCGCCCGTCCTCACGGATCAGCGTCGCCGTGAGCCCGAGTCGGCGCCGTGACTGCAGGTCGGCGGTCATCCGGAACACCGGCGCGGGCAGCAGGTGAACCTCGTCGTAGATGATCAGCCCCCAGTCCCGGCTGTCGAACAACTCGAGATGCCGGTACACGCCCTTGCTGCGGCGGGTCATCACCTGGTAGGTGGCGATCGTCACGGGCCGGACTTCCTTGCGCTCGCCGGAGTATTCGCCGATCTCGTCCTCCGTCAGGGACGTGCGGGCGACGAGCTCTCGCTTCCACTGCCGTCCCGCCACCGTGTTGGTCACCAGGATCAGCGTCGTCGCGCCGGCTTTCGCCATCGCCGCCGCGCCGACCAGCGTCTTTCCCGCACCGCACGGCAACACCACCACACCGGAACCGCCCTCCCAGAATGACGCGGCGGCCATCTCCTGGTAGTCGCGAAGATGCCAGCCGTTCTGCGCGAGGCTGATCGGATGCGCTTCGCCGTCGACGTATCCGGCGAGGTCCTCGGCGGGCCAGCCGATCTTGAGCAGCATCTGCTTCACCCGGCCACGCTCGCTGGGATGCACGACCACGGTGTCGTCGTCGATGCGGGCACCCAGCATCGGCGTGATCTTCTTGTTGCGCAGCACCTCCTCGAGCACCGCGCGGTCCAGGCTGATCAGCGTCAGGCCGTGCGCCGGGTGCTTGACCAGCTGTAGGCGCCCGTAGCGGGCCATCGTGTCGACGATGTCGACCAGCAACGCCTGGGGCACCGCGTAGCGGGAATGGCTGACCAGCGCGTCGACCACCTGCTCGGCGTCATGGCCCGCGGCGCGGGCGTTCCACAGCGCAAGGGGCGTGATGCGGTAGGTGTGGATGTGCTCGGGCGCGCGTTCGAGTTCGGCGAACGGCGCGATCGCGGCCCGCGCCTCGCCGGCGAGGTCGTGGTCGACCTCGAGCAGCACCGTCTTGTCGGACTGCACGATCAGGGGGCCGTTGGTCATCCCGTCATTGTATTTCGGCCCCCGGCCACCGGCCTGAAAGTGACTCTGGCTGCGAAAAGACATCAGCGTAGTTCAGCAGAGTTGTGGGCATCAATGAAAAGCCCGGAGTTACTCGAACGGGAACTGCGCGGGGAACTCGGCGCTCCACCCGGACGCGAATTGGTTCACGAAGCTTGCGACTTCGGGCCACGACTGGTTGAGTATCAGGCCGTGTTCGGCGGCCCCCTCGTTGCCGGTAGGGGATCGATCGGGACCGGTACAAACACTTTGCGGGCAGGCGTACATGAGGAACGTCGGCGAGGTCCACGGCCCCCCTTTTCCGGTGTCGGGCAGGAGCCGCCCGAGCTTCCAAGGCCCGCAATGCGAGCCGGTCTTGTCGGCGTAGCAGGGGTTCGGCAGCCACTGGCCACACTCTTTCGGCGGCGCGAAGTATGTTCCCGGAGGCGAGGTGTCCGGGTACAGAAAGTAATTGGAGCTTCCAGGACCGAGGGCACCCGCAAGCTCACAGCCGTGTTGGGGCGCGACGATTCCATCTCCTTCGTCGTGAATCCGCAGAAACGACACCTTGGCGAGCAAACTCGGTCCATTTTTGCCGATGGAAGTGTCCGACAACGCCGATGACCGTGCGTATTCCTGGGCGTGGAAGGTCGACCCGCAGCTGGGGCACCACACCGGCCCGCCGGGGTAGGCCGGGCCGGGGGACGTCTGCGGCAGCAGTCCCCCCCACGTCCACGACGCTGTTTGGGTGAAGTCGGTCGGGCCGTCCACCGAGACGGCGATCTGCGGCGCGGCTCCTCGCTCGATCGCCAGCTCGGTAATACACGAACCGTGGGAATGACCGTACATGACAACCTGATTCGCCTTGGCCACGTCGTTGGGAAGCGCTTTCACGGCTGAGAGGAGATTGAGCACGTCATCGACCTCCCCGCCGCACAATTCGAACTGACCCTCCGACAGCCTCGTGAAGCCTTGGTACGGGACGGGAGCTTGCTCGCCGGCCTGTGTCCCGAAGATCGACCAGCCCCGGTAGGTCGACGTCGCGACGACCCACCCGTTCTCGGCCATCGTGATGCACCCGTTCCAGGTGGCGGTGACAATGCCCGGTGGCATGCCCGGCACCGTCGACACGCCCGGAGCGCTTCCGTGGTTGACGATGAGCACCGGGTGGGGGCCCGCCGACGCCGGGTAGCAGATGAGCCCGTAGATCAGAAGGTTGTCGGATTCGTACGTTCCGACCTCCCAGTGAACGTTCCCCGAGTCGCCGGATGGAAGGGTCTGCTGCGGGTTCGACGGGTCCGTCGTGCTCCATACGGCATTGGTAGCAGGATGAATGCCGGGATTGGCCCGGGGATGAATGTTTTTCGGTGCTCGTGGTGGCAGCGCCGGATATTCGGGTGGCGGCGGAACGTATTCGGGGGGTGGCACAGCGTCTGGCGCCCCCGCGCACCCACCAACCGCCTCGAACTGTCGAGCGCCCGCGTCCGCACACACGTCTGCCCGGCTGAGCGCCGCCGTGTCGATCGTGGCGACGGCCGACAGCGCTGCCACGAGCACCACGATGACTGCGACGGCCGTCCCCGACCGTACCCGATGACCCATTTTCATCACCGCCTGAACAAACGAGCCAGCCACATCGTGTCAGCACTCGGCCCACTGGACCTGTCGTTTGACCAGTTGAAATTGCAGTTGATCGGTCACCGGAGACGTGCGACGTGGCACACCGTTATCCGTCGTCGACCGACACCACCGAGGTGACGCGATGAATGGCAAAGTCGCGCACCCGCCCGGCCGCCCGATCGAACGCCGTCAACTGGCCGCCCCGCACGCCGATCGGTGAGACGACGCGCTGGGTGGCAACGCCTGCGGGGTCGACATAACCCATCACCACGGAGGTCTGATCCCGGACCGCCTGTTGCAGCAGCAAAACCGCGGTCGCGGGGTCGACCCGCGTGACGGGCGCCGCGGCGACCTGGCGCAGCATCGCGACGATCGCCCCCAGCGTCTGGGTGCTGGGTGTGGTGAGAAGCCGCTGCAACCGCCGGTGCGGCGCGGCGGCTACGCGCGCGCCACGCGCTCGCAGGTCGACGATCGTCCCCGACGCGTCCTCGGCGGCCGGGGCGAACCCGGCGTCGCGCAACCCCGCCAGCACGTCGCCGATCGGCGCCTGTGACACCGCGACCGTCGGCGCCAGCAGGCGCAACTCCAGCGCCTCGGCGACCGTCGTGGCGACCACCTGCGCCAGCAGCGCCGGGTCTTCGCAGCGGACGAATGAGCTGGCCGCCCCGACGCGCAGCTGTCCGTGTCGGCGCGCCACGTCGTCGATGAGATACGTAAGCCCTTGCGGGACCGGAGTTTTTGAGTACGTCCGGAAGAACGCGTGCAACGCGCCCGCGCTGCGGCCTGCGTCCAGCGCGCGCCGGATGGACGCGTCGCTGATCCGGTACACCATCGCGGCACCGGCCGACTCGACGGTCGCCACCCGGGCCAGCTGCTCGGACAGCTCGCGGTTCAGCGGCCCCGGCGCCACCACGGTGAGGTCGGCCTGCAACAGGAAGTGGTCGATCGGCTCGGGCAGCACCCGGGCCATCGCCGCCGACGCCGCGTCGGCGTCCGCGCCGGAGATCATCACCCGCGCCGGCGTGGTCACCGCGCCGCGGCCGACCAGGCCCAGGACGGTCGCCTCGTGGAGCAGGTCGCTCACCGGCGCCGGCTGCAGCCGCATCGACCAGCGCGGCCGCCGCCAGAGCAGCACCCGCGAGGCCTCGGCGGCGTCGAGCCCCGCGCCGCGTGGCAACTCGGCCAGCGCGCCGAGCAGCAGCCTGCGGTCCAGCGGCGCCGCCGCGGAGAACAACGCGTCCGACAGCGCGGCCATCGGTTTGCGCTCGGGTCCGCGCCGGCCGATCAGGCCGGGCCGCGCCGGCAGGTCCAGCCAGGTGGCCGCGAGCAGCTGCCACTGCGCGGCGGCGGTCGTTTCGACGAAGCGGTCCGCGGCGACGGTCGGCGCCCAGTACGGCCCGTCGACGTCGGGCGGCTCCGGATCCGGTGCGCCCGCGGCGATCAAACCGGCCGCGGCGCCGACCTCCAGGATCAGGCCGAGCCGCTGCTCGTCGATCCCGGTGAGCTTGGCCAGCCGCTTGAGCTCGCGGATTCCGAGGCCCCCGCTGCGCAGCTCCGGAACGGGTGCGGCACCGAGGGTTTCGAGGACGAGCTCCGTCTCACGCAGCAGATCGATCACCGCGCCGGCGGCGGCGTCGTCGGCGTTGGATGCCGTGGTGCTCGTCGTGTGCGGTTGCGGCGCCACCAGGCTGACAGGGCCGGGCTGCTCGCCGCGCAGCACCTGCCCGACCTGCCGCGGCAGGATCACGGTTTCGTTGTCGACCTGCCTCAGCAGGCCGGCGGCCAGCAGCCGCTGCACCGGACGGTCGGCGGGGGTGCCGGGCGCGGCGTCGCGGGTTCGCCCGACCGGGGAGCCCGCGACGAGGCGGTCCAGCAGCACCCGCTGCGCATCGTCGACCGCCTCGATCTGCGCGGCGATCTCTTCTGGGCTGCGTCGGGTGTCCTCGGCCACGACCTGACCCGTGTGCCACGGCAGCCCGGCGGCGGCCTCCGCAACCACCCGAACCGCGGCGTCACCCCACACCAGGCCCCGCTCCCGAAGGTCGTCGAGCGCGGACGTGACCAAGGCCTCCGGTGCGCGATCGCCGATCAGCGCGACCAGCTTGGCCACCGGCACCCCGGTCGTGTCGGCGTGCAGCACCAGCAGCGCGTCGATGATCGCGAGGGAGAGGAAGTCCAGCTCGTCGGTGGCGGCCTTGACCGACTGGCGGGCCTGCGCGCGCGCCGCCAGCGCCGCGATGCTGCCCGGCGGCGGCTGGGTGAGGTCGGGTCGTAGCTCCAGCAGGCGGACCAGCCGATCGTCGGGTAGGCCGGCCAGCCAGGCATGAAACGACGTGCCCGGAGAGTGTGCGGTCATCGCTGACCAGCGTAAAGCAGTCGGGCCTGCTCGCGGCCGGTCGCGGCGCCTGTCAGAATGTGCTCGTGGCTGACAACAAATCAGAAAAGCGTCGATACGTCGACAACGGCTGGCCCGTGCACGAAGAGGGCGACGAGCACGCCATCAGCGAACTTGCTGCCGACCGCACCGGCGCGTTGTCGCCGTACGGGGACATCACGTTCCCCCTTCCCGCCGAAGACTTGCCGTACACCCACCCGGTCACGGTAGTCAACAAGTAGCTTCCGGTGTCCGACAGCGGCCGGCTCTCGCACCTCGATGAACGGGGAGCGGCCCACATGGTCGACGTCACCGGCAAGGCGGCCACGAAGCGCACCGCGCAAGCGGCCGGGACGTTTCTGACGACACCGGACGTGGTCGAGCTGATCTCGGCAGGCGGCCTGCCCAAGGGCGACGCACTGGCCACCGCCCGGGTGGCCGGCATCCTGGCCGCCAAGCGCACCAGCGACTTGATCCCGCTGTGCCACCACCTCGCGCTGACCGGTGTCGACGTCGACTTCGAGGTCGGCGCTGCCGAGGTCGCGATCACCGCAACCGTGCGCACCACCGACCGCACCGGGGTCGAGATGGAGGCCCTCACCGCGGTCAGCGTCGCGGCGCTGACGCTCTACGACATGGTCAAGGCCGTCGACCCGGCCGCCCGGATCGACGACGTCCGGGTGCTGCGCAAAGAGGGCGGCAAGGCCGGGCTTTGGACGAGATGACGCGCTCGGCGTGGGTCGTGATCGCGTCGACGCGCGCGGCCGCCGGGCAATACGAGGACCGCTGCGGGCCGATCCTCGTCGACTGGCTCATCGAACGCGATTTCGCGGTGGCCGATCCGGTGGTCGTCGCCGACGGCGACGCGGTGGGCCTGGCCTTGCGCCGGGCAATCGTCGACCACGCGGACCTCGTCGTCACGTCCGGCGGCACCGGCCTGTCGCCGACCGACGCCACGCCCGAGCAGACCGCGCGCGTGCTCGACTACCAGGTTCCGGGCCTCGCCGATGCGATCCGCCGCGCCGGGCTGCCGAAAGTCCCCACCGCCGTGCTGTCCCGCGGCCTGTGCGGCGTCGCCGGGCGCACGCTGATCGTCAACCTGCCCGGTTCGCCGGGTGGCGTCCGCGACGGGCTGACCGTGCTGGCCGGCGTGCTCGACCATGCGCTGGACCAGCTCAGCGGCAAGGACCACCGCGGATGAGCCGACAACCCGAGATGAGTGTGGTGTTGCGGGCCGAGATCACCGAGCAGCCGATCGACCTCGCCGAGCACGAGGCGTTGGTGGCTCGCGACGCCGCGGGTGCTGTCGTCGGGTTCGCGGGCGTGATCCGCGACCACGACGTCGGCCGGTCGGTGGTGCGGCTCGAGTACTCGGCGCACCCCGCGGCTGAGCAGGTTCTCGCCGAGGTCCTGCAGGAGGTCGCGGCAACCGAAGGTGTTCGTGCGGTGGCGGCCAGCCACCGCGTCGGCACCCTCGCCATCGGGGAGGCCGCACTGGTGGCGGCCGTGGCGGCCGATCACCGCGGGACGGCGTTCGAAACCTGTTGGCGTCTGGTGGACTCCGTCAAGGCGCGGCTGCCGGTGTGGAAGCGCCAGTTCTTCGCCGACGGCACCGACGAATGGGTCGGCTCGGCGTAGGCGAATGCCTCGCTTGGTTCCCAACCGTCACCACTGCCCTCCCGGCCTGGGCATCGATGATGAATAACGGTGCGCGTTGGCGATTTCGTCGAGCGCGCGATGAGCCGCAAGTCCTCTGAGCCAATTGCGCCAACTGGATCAACCTGGCTGATATATGTCAAGATGTGTGACATGTCTGACGATGCGGACCAGCCCCTGGGGTACCTGCTGTACCGGGCCGGGGCGGTGCTGCAGCCCGCCGTCGCCGCGGCGCTGCGACCATTCGGGCTGAGTTTGCCCGAATTGGTCTGCATGAAGATCTTGTTCGCGTTTCCGGGACTGTCGAACGCGGACTTGGCGCGTGCGAACAACGTCTCGCCGCAGGCGATGAACAACGTGCTGCAGCACCTCCAGGAGATGGACGTGGTGACCCGGCCGGCGTCGGTTTCTTCGGGTCGCTCCCTGCCGGCGCAGCTGACCAGGCAGGGCCTCGCGCTGCTCAAGCGCGCCGAAACAGCGGTGGCGAGCGCCGAAGACCAAGTGCTGGCCAACCTGACATCGCCTCAGCGTTGCCAGCTCAAGCGGCTGCTCGGCACGATCGGCGCAGCGGTGCCCACCCCACCGGTCGCCCGGCGGCCGCGCCGACGCTGACCTCGCGCGATCAAGACCGCGGCGCCGGGCCGGCCCGGGTCCAATGGTGACCCGGATGGGCCTAACGGCCCTACCGCCTCGTACCCGGCCGACTTACGTTGGTGCTCAACAGCGTCGAGCGCCTCAGGCCGGCAAGGAGTGCAACCCATGACGACCGCCGGGGCAGCCACGGGCGCAGTGGGCAGGAAAGTCGGCGAGCCGGGGCCATCGCTCGGCGCGATCGACCACGGGATCGTCACCTGGTTCAACAGGGACTATGGCTTTGGGTTCATTACGCCCGATGACGACGGTGCCGATGTTTTCTTTCACATCTCCGAGGTCTCCAATGGCACCCTCCGGGTGCCCCAGGTGGGTCAGCGTACGAGCTACCGTGTCGCTGGCACGCCGCGGCACCCCGAGGCACGCACGATGCGCCTGCTGTGACGACGGCATCCTCGACCGAGCTCAAGTGAAGGCTTCACCCCGCGCGAGCGTGAACACACTGCGAAATTTCTCGCGAAATCTCGCAGTGTGTTCACGCTCGGCGCTGCTCCGCTCGCGCACTACCGCCAGTCGCGCCAACGGCAGCCGGCAACCACTACCGCCAAAGGCCGGCAACGGGCATCCGACGCCGCGATCGGCTGACCCGGCGACTACTGCCCGGGCGCAGCAGCCGGCGCCGTCCCCGGAGCCGGGCCGCCCTCCGGCGGACCCGCGGCCTCACCGGGAGGCGGCGTCGAGTCGAGTGGCCGCTGACTGATCCCTAGAAGTGCGTCGTGCGGGCTGATCTGCTGCGTCTTGAGCGCCTGCCACAGTTCGTGCAGGTAGGTTATGTTCGGACCCCCACCTGGCTCCTGGCTGGGATTGTCCTCGGTGGTGCCGGGTGGCAGGTTGTTCGGGCTGGGCAGGTGCGGGACACCGTTCGGCAGATTCGGCACCTGGCCGGTCGTGGCCGCCTGGCTCGCGGCGTCGTACACCGGGCCGGGGATGTTCGGCAGCGCGTTCGCCACCGCGCCGGCCGGGTCGGGCGCGGGCGCCCCGGGAGGCGGCTGGGCCGGGTCATCGGGCGCTGGCGCCAACGGGGCGTCCACGGCAGCGGAGGTGTCGACGATCACCGCGCCGGCGGGCGGTGCAACCGTGGGGTCGTCGGCGGGCGGCGGAACCACCACGTCATCCGGGGCCGGTGCGTCCGGGGCGGGCGCGGGAGGCGCGTCCGGGGCGGGCGCGGGAGGTGCGTCCGGCGCCGGCGGCGGCGCGTCGGGCGCGGGTGTGTCCAGGGCTGCTGTTTCGACCACGCCCTGGTCGGCTGGTGGAGGCAGCGGAGCGTCTGGCGGGGGCGCGGGTGCGTCATGGTTGCCGACCGGTGTGTCCGACGGCAGGACGTTGCGCGGCGTGGTCGAGCTCAGCCCGTGGCCGCAGACCGGCCAGGCGCCGCGGCCCTGCGTGGCGAGCACGCGCTCCGCGATGGCGATCTGCTGGTCTTTGGAGGCCATGTTGGCGGCCGGCGCGAATGCGCCGCCGCCGTGGGCGGCCCAGGTGCCCGGCGAGAACTGCAAGCCACCCTGATAGCCGTTGCCGGTGTTGATCGCCCAGTTGCCGCCGGATTCGCAGCGGGCCACCTGGTCCCATTCACCGTCGGAGGCCGCGCTGGCGTGGCCGGCCAGCGCGAGCCCACCGCCCCCGATGACCGCGCCGGTGAAGGCAAGTTTTGATAGGCTTACCGAGGATGTAGTGGGCTTTCGATGCCGTCCACTCATACGTCTGCTCTGTCCTCTCTGTATGCGCCCGCGAGGTCAGCTGTCGGGTTCGGGCACGAGAGGCCGCCCGGCCGGCTGAATACACTGGGTGAATTCAGCACGGCTTCACCCCGAGGAGCCGCAAAGCGGCCCCAGGTTGGTCGTTCCTGGTTCGGTGGACCGGGTTGGGTCCCCCGCCTCCATCCATGGTGTTCGTGGTTGTCCTTGCCCAACGGATGGAGTTAGGCGCGAAAGGCAAGGAAGGCCAACCGTTATGGGGCCGGATGGCTTGATGGATGACCGTAATGGTTCAGGTCACATCCGTCACCTTTTGCCAAACACGGCGTTTCGGCTCACGGCAAACTCTAAAAGGGCTCTAAAAGCCCAAGAAGGGATCGTGTTTTCGCAGGTGTCGCTGCTACTCCACCGGTCTGTAGCCAGCTTGTGACCATTCCGTTATGTGATGCAAATCACTCTCAGCCGCCGGCAAAGGGTGGAAGCACATCGATCGTCTGGCCCGACCTCAGCGGCATCGACGTGTCGCGCACCGCCACTTCGTCGCACAGATACGAGCATCGCGTGAGTACTTCGGCCAGTCGGGGATTTGCCTCGCCGAGCGCGCCGACGAGGTCGGACACGGTTGCGCCGGGCCCCAGGACCAATGTCTGCGCCTCGGATCCCGCGGCCGCCCGCGCGGCCGCGAAGTATCGCACCGTCACCCACAGTCGCGTCGACAGATCCGTCATCGCCCGCGGGCCATCTCAACCGCCGATCGCGCTCATCGGGCGGGCCGGCTGGACGAAGTTCGGAGCGTTGATGCCGTGGCCGGCCGGCTTGGCCCACATCGCGGCCCGCCACGCGGCTTCCACGGCTCCGTCGTCGGCGCCGGCCCGCAGCAGCCCGCGCAGATCGGTCTCCTCCGTGGCGAACAGGCAGCTGCGGACTTGGCCGTCGGCGGTCAGCCTGGTGCGGTCGCAGTCCGAGCAGAAGGCGTGGGTGACCGACGCGATCACCCCGACGGTCGCCGGTCCGCCGTCGACCTGCCACAGCTCGGCCGGCGCCGAGCCGCGCGGCGCCTTGTCCGGCTGCAACGAGAAGTGGCGCGCCAGCGCCGCGAGCACGTCGTCGGCGGTGAGCGCCTCGCCGCGGCGCCAGCGGTGCTCGGCGTCCAGCGGCATCTGCTCGATGATGCGCAGCTGATACCCGGCCTCCAGGCAGAAGCGCAGCAGCGCGACCGCGTCGTCACGGCCGGTCAACGGGTCGAGGACAGCGTTGACCTTGACCGGGCCGAGGCCCGCCGCACGGGCCGCCGCCAGGCCTTCGAGAACGTCGGTCAGCCGGTCGCGCCGGGTGATCGCGGCGAACCGGGCCGCGTCGACGCTGTCCAGCGAAACGTTCACCCGGTCCAGCCCGGCTCGTGCCAGGTCGGCGGCGCGCACCGCCAGGCCCACCCCGTTGGTGGTCAGCGCGATCTCCGGCCGGGGGCGCAGCCGCGCGGTCGCGGCGACGATCTCCTCGAGACGCTTGACCAGCAGCGGCTCGCCGCCGGTGAACCGCACGCTAGTGATGCCCAGTCGGGTGACCGCGATTCGCAGCAACCGGGTCAGCTCATCGGGGCGCAGCAGTTGGTCGGTGGGCAACCAGTCCAGCCCGTCGGCGGGCATGCAGTAGGTGCAGCGCAGGTTGCAGCGATCTGTCAGCGAGACCCGCAGGTCGGTGGCGACCCGTCCGTAGCTGTCCACCAGCGGACCGTCGGCGGGCACGGCGGGCTCCGTCCCGTTGGTGCGGCGCAGCACCGACGGCAGACCCAGCGCCGTTACCGTCATGCGGCCACCTTCGTCTCGTCGACCGGCACGATCTCCTTGCCCAGCGGCACCAGCGAGACCGGTATCAGCTTCAAGTTCGCCAGCGCGAGCGGTATTCCAATGATGGTGATCGCCATCGCCACCGCCGTCACCAGGTGCCCGATCGCCAGCCACACACCGAACAGCACGACCCAGATGATGTTCCCGATCAACGCGCCCGGACGCGCTCCGGGCTTGCTGATGATCGTGCGGCCGAACGGCCACAGTGCGTAGGAGGCGATGCGCAACGCGGCGAACCCGAACGGGATCGTGATGATCAGGACGAAGCACACCAATGCGGCCAGAAGGTAGCCCAGTGCCAGCCAGAGGCCGCCGAAGACCAACCAGATGATGTTCAGGATCAGGCGCATTGTTCCTCCAGCGATTGGCTCAGCCTACCGAGTAAACAGGGGTGCTCGACGGGGAGCGAGCCGAGTAGGATCACCTGGATCGCGTCCTGCGCTGCGGGGCGCGTTTTGTTCGAGGAACCATCAAGGCAAGCAGGTGAGACCAGTGCCGACCGGCAGGGTGAAGTGGTACGACGCGGAGAAGGGCTTCGGCTTCCTGTCTCAGGAAGACGGCGAGGACGTCTACGTCCGGTCGTCGGCGTTGCCTTCCGGTGTGGAGGGCCTGAAGTCCGGTCAGCGCGTCGAGTTCGGCGTCGCGTCGGGCCGGCGCGGCCCGCAGGCGCTCAGTCTCAAGCTGATTGACCCGCCGCCGTCACCGCTGCGGACCCGGCGCGACACCGGGCCGGCCGAGCACAAGCACTCGCCCGACGAACTGCACGGCATGGTCGAGGACATGATCACGCTGCTGGAGTCCGCGGTGCAGCCGGAGCTGCGCAAGGGACGCTATCCCGACCGCAAGACCGCGCGTCGCGTCTCCGAGGTCGTCAAGGCCGTCGCCCGAGAACTCGACGCCTGAAATTTTGCCGGGTTTCACAGTAGTCGTGTCGCGGTGGCCGCGGCTTGGTGTCTTGTTCGTCCTGGCCTTCGTCCTGGCCGCCGCCCTGGTGGCCGCCGCGTGTAACGCGAACCCCCCGGACCGCCGCGCACAGGTCGACGCGCTGACCAGGCAGATTCGCGGCATGCCCGGCGTGGTCGCGGCCACCGGCACCACGGCCGACGACGTGGCGCAGGGACGGGTCTACGTCGAACTGGATGTCGACGTGGCCGACCACATCACCGGCGACCAGCTCGCCGCGATCACCTCCCGGTATCTGGATCATCTCCGCAGCGTCGACTACCGCGGATACCAGACCGAATTCGACGCCCGCAGCGGCTGGAACGTGTTCGCGATCGACAACAACGACCGCGCGATCACCAACGGCGACCAGATCGTTCAGCAGGCGCGCGACTGGGTGGCAATGCGCACGCAGTTTCCCGGATCGACGGTCCGACTGCACGCGACGGTCAGCCACGGCACCGACCCGAGTGCCAACCGCGACGGCGGCCATCTCAGCGGCGGCGCCATCGACCTCCCGGACACCGCCGACTACACCGCGGTGACGGCCACGGTGACAACATTGGCTGCCCGGTTCCCCGGGCTCGCCGGCGGCGACTGGACGGTCGGCGCGGGCAGGCAGCACCCCGCGGACATCAAGACCGCGAAGCGGTTTCCCACGCCTCAAGAGCTCGACGTGTGGACCAAGCTCAACGCCGATCAGACGATCCCACACGTCGATGCGCTGACCATCAACGGGCCGACGACCGGTCCGGTGTGGGTGTCAGAACAGACCGTCACCGCAGATGCCGGGGTGGATGTGCAGCTGGCCGGGCAGCACCTGCCCGTCGTCGCGACGCTGCCCCCACCGGTGCTCTACAC
>NZ_DATFYW010000178.1:0-33684 GCF_035314905.1 Mycobacterium sp. | reverse complement strand
GGTGCCGCACACACGGCAGGGCTCGCCGGCGCGGCGGTAGACGTAGGTGCGCGGGCGGCCGGGAGCATAGGACGGCGCGCCGTGGTCGTGCTCGGGCCGGACCGCCAGGATCTTGCCGCGGCGCAAGCCGATCCGCATCAGGTCCACCAGATCGGCCCAGGCCGCGTCGAACTCGTCGGCGCTGATGTCGGTGCCGGGCCGGTACGGGTCGATGCGATGGCGGAACAACAGCTCACTGCGGTACACGTTGCCGACTCCGGCGATCACGGCCTGATCCATCAGTAACGCGCCGATGGGCCTGCGCGACTTGCTGATTCGCGCCCAAGCCAACGCCGATTCGGCGTCGCGGCGCAGCGGGTCGGGACCAAGACGCGCGATCACGGCGTCGACCTGGGCCTCGTCGATCACCTCGCAGGCAGTCGGGCCGCGCAGGTCGGTGCCGAACTCGGCGCCGACCATCCGCATCCGCACCTGCCCGACCGGAAGCGGCTGCGCCTCTTCGGCCGGCACCGGCCACTCGGCGAAGGATCCGTAGAGGCCGAGGTGCACGTGCACGATCAGGCCGGTGTCGTAGTCGTGGAAAAGGTGCTTACCCCAGGCGGTGGCTTTGCGCAGCACCCGGCCGTTCACCGCGGCCGCACCGGCCGCGAAGCGGCCCTGCGGGCTGGACACCGCAACGGGATGCCCGCCGAATCGGCGTTGGTGCAGGCGGGCCAGCCGATGCAGGGTATGGCCTTCGGGCACCCTCAGGCGCCCGGCACCGGCGGGGGCTGATGGGTGCGTTCGTATTCGCTGAGAATGTCGATACGGCGCTGGTGGCGTTCGGCTTTCGACCACGGGGTGGACAGGAACACATCGATGAATGACAACGCCTCGTCGACGGTGTGCATGCGCGCGCCGATGCCCATCAGCTGGGCGTTGTTGTGCTCACGCGCCAGCGCCGCGGTCTCCGTGTTCCAGGCCAGCGCGCACCGTACGCCCGGCACCTTGTTGGCCGCGATCTGCTCGCCGTTGCCCGAGCCGCCGATCACGATGCCGAGGCTGCCCGGATCGGCGACGGTTCGCAGCGCGGCGGCGATGCAGAACGCCGGGTAGTCGTCCTCGGGGTCATAGGTGTAAGCGCCGCAGTCGATCGGCTCATGCCCGTTGTCCGTGAGGTGGTTGATGACGGCTTGTTTGAGTTCGAATCCGGCATGGTCAGAGCCGAGGTAGACGCGCATGGCGGTCATTGTGTCACCGCTTTCCGCCGATGTCCTCATGCCTCAACTGCGACCGCCGCTCCTGCCTCCGCGCGCAGCTTCGCCCGCGCCAACAGCAGATAGCAGCCGCCCGCGATCAGGAAGCCGAGGAAGAACGTGATGTCGCCGAGTTGCGGGAACATCCGGGCCAGGAAGCCCACGAACTTCTCCTGGTTCGAAAACAGCAACACCGACACCACCAGCCCGATCAGAAACGACGGCAGGCCCGGCCGGTTCGTGTACGAGCGGTCGTAGAGCATGCCGCTGACCACCTGCCCGCGCCGCAGATACTGGTCGGCGAACATCACGCCGAGCCAGGGCCCGATCCAATACGCGATGATCAGCAGGAACGCCTCATAACTTGCGGCGGCGTCGGCCAGCGCCCACCACGCGACCAGAAACCCTGCGACACCGAAGAACAACGTCACAAACGCCCGCGCGAGGTGATGCGGCAGCCGCACCCCTATCGTCACGAAAGCCATTGCACCCGAATAGATGTTGAGCGAGTTGGCCGCGACCGCACCGATCGCGATCGCCAACAGCGTGGCCTTGGCCAGCGGCGACGCCAGCTGGCTGGTGAACGCCTGCGTCGGATTGGTGGTGCCGCTGGGGCCGGCAGTCACCGACGCGGCGCCGACGACCTCCAGCACCGCACACGACAGGAACAGGCCCGCCGCGGCGAAGAAACCGGTGCGCAACGTCGACACCGTCGACGGCAGGTAGCGGGTGTAGTCGGCGGCGTACGGCGTCCAGCCCGCCGCGTAGCCGAACGCGGTGCCGACGGTGAGCAGGAAGCCGCCCGCTCCCCCGAGCCCGCCGGCGGGCGGCGGGGCGCCGAAGTCGGCCTTCGACAAGATCACCACCGACGCGAACGCGAAGATCATCGCCAGAACCGGGAAAGCCCAGCGCTCGAACGCCTGCACGAGATTGTGGCCGAAAAACGCGAACATCGTCTGGACCAGCACGATGATCACCAGCGACGGCAGCGGGCCGATGCCGAACAGCGTGCTCAGCGCGAACGCGCCGCTGACGCTGTTGGTCGCGAACCAGCCCACGCCCGCGGTGATGGACATCAGCCCGGCCGGCACCGCGTTGCCGCGGTAGCCGAACGCCAGCCTGCCCAGCACCATCTGCGGGACGCCGTGCAAAGGACCGCGGGCCGACAGCACCCAGTGCGCCGCAGCGCCCAACGCGGTGCCGATCACAATCCCGACGGTCGCCTGCCAGAAGCCCATGCCGTACGCGCTGACCGCGAGCACCCCGACGAAGATCGTCGCGAACTCGAGGTTCGGGGAAGTCCACGTCCACAACAGCTGGCTCGGATGCCCGTGGCGGTCCGCGGCGGCGATCGCCTCGTTGCCGCCCGGTTCGACGGCCACGAGCCGATCCCGATAGGTGCCGTCCGATACGGCGGGCCCGGCCACTGTCATGGGTGAACTGTGACCCGAACCGGCAGGCCCGGCAACGGCTGGCGGTCAGTCGAACTGCGGCGGCTCGGTGCGGGTGCGCTTGAGCTCCCAGAAGTGCGGGTAGGACGCGAACGTCACCGAGGCGTCCCACAGCTTGCCGGCCTCCTCGCCGCGCGGGACGCGTGACAGCACCGGGCCGAAGAAGGCCACCCCGTTGACGTGGATGGTCGGGGTGCCGACGTCCTCGCCGACCGCGTCCATCCCGGCGTGGTGGCTCTTGCGCAGCGCGTCGTCGTAGCGGTCGGTGGTCGCGGCCCCGGCGAGCTCGGCGGGCAGACCCACCTCGTCGAGCGACTCCCGGATGACCACATCGAGGTCCTTGTTGCCCTGATTGTGGATGCGCGTGCCCATCGCCGCGTACAGGGGCGCGAGCACCTCCGGACCGTTGGCCTGCTCCGCGGCGACCGCGACCCGCACCGGGCCCCACGCCCTCTTCATCAGCTCCCGGTACTCGTCGGGCACATCCTTGCCCTCGTTCAGCACGGCCAGGCTCATCACGTGGAAGTTGACCTCGATGTCGCGGACCTTCTCCACCTCGAGGATCCAGCGTGACGTGATCCAGCACCACGGGCACAGCGGGTCGAACCAGAAATCGGCGGTGTTCTTCTCGGGCATCGATCGTCCTCTCGCGGCTACGGGGTCAGAACTCTTGTGGATGGAAACTGCGGTGACGCGTCGGGTAATCCCGATCCCTATAGGTTGGGTTGCATGGCACTTCCGAACCTAACCCGCGACCAGGCCATCGAGCGCGCGGCCCTGGTGACCGTCGACAACTACCGCATCGACCTGGACCTGACCGACGGTAACGGCGCGCCCGGCGCGCGGACCTTCCGGTCGAAGACGACGGTGACGTTCGACGCGCCGGCCGGCGCCGACACCGTGCTGGACTTCGCCGCCGACACGGTGCACAGTGCCACCCTCAACGGTGTCGAGATCGACGTGTCGGGGTACGACGAATCGACCGGCATCCCGCTGACCGGCCTCGACAAGCACAACGTGGTCGTCGTCGAGGCGGACTGCCGCTATTCCAACACCGGCGAGGGCCTGCATCGGTTCGTCGACCCGGTCGACGACGAGGTGTACCTGTACTCGCAATTCGAAACCGCCGACGCCAAGCGGATGTTCGCCTGCTTCGACCAGCCGGACCTGAAGGCCACGTTCGACCTGACCGTCACCGCGCCGGCGCACTGGACGGTGGTGTCCAACGGCGCCGTCGAGGGGACCCGCGCCGCCAGCGACGCGAAGACGCACACCTTCGTCACCACGCCGCGGATGAGCACCTACCTGGTCGCGCTGATCGCCGGCCCGTACACCCGGTGGGACGACACCTACCGCGACGAGCACGGCGAGATCCCGCTGGGCCTGTACTGCCGCGCGTCGCTCGCCGAGTTCATGGACGCCGATCGGCTGTTCACGCAGACCAAAGAGGGCTTCGGCTTCTACCACCGCAACTTCGGCGTGCCGTACGCGTTCGGGAAGTACGACCAGCTGTTCGTGCCGGAGTTCAACGCGGGTGCGATGGAAAACGCCGGTGCGGTCACGTTTTTGGAGGACTACGTGTTCCGCAGCAAGGTCACCAGGGCGTCGTATGAGCGGCGCGCCGAGACGGTGCTGCACGAGATGGCGCACATGTGGTTCGGCGACCTGGTCACGATGGCCTGGTGGGACGACCTGTGGCTCAACGAGTCGTTCGCGACGTTCGCGTCGGTGCTGTGCCAGGCCGAGGCCACCGAGTTCACCCAGGCGTGGACGACGTTCGCCAATTCCGAGAAGTCGTGGGCGTACCGGCAGGACCAGCTCCCGACCACGCACCCGGTGGCCGCCGACATCCCCGACCTGGCCGCCGTCGAGGTCAACTTCGACGGCATCACCTACGCCAAGGGCGCCAGCGTGCTCAAGCAACTGGTGGCATACGTCGGCCTGGAGAACTTCCTGGCGGGGCTGCGCGATTACTTCCACGCCCACGCGTTCGACAACGCGAGGTTCAGCGACCTGCTGAGCGCACTCGAGAAGGCGTCGGGCCGCGACCTGTCGGACTGGGGCAACCAGTGGCTGAAGACCACGGGCCTGAACACGCTGCGGGCGGACTTCGATCTCGACGGCGATGGCCGGTTCACCCGGTTCGCGATCCGGCAGGGCGGCGCCCAACCGGGTGCGGGCGAAACGCGGGTGCACCGGCTGGCCGTCGGCGTCTACGACGACGACGGGTCGGGCAAGCTGGTGCGGGTGCACCGCGAGGAGCTCGACGTCGACGGTGAACTCATCGAAGTACCCGCGCTGCAAGGTGTTTCACGGGGGAAGCTGATGCTGGTCAATGACGACGACCTGACGTACTGCTCGCTGCGTCTGGACGAGGAGTCGCTGGCCACCGCGCTGGGCCGCATCGCCGACATCGCCGAGCCGCTGCCCCGCACACTGGTGTGGTCGGCGGCCTGGGAGATGACTCGCGACGCGGAGCTGCGCGCCCGCGATTTCGTGGCGCTGGTCGGCTCCGGCGTGCAGGCCGAGACCGAGGTGGGGGTCGCGCAGCGGCTGCTCATGCAGGCACAGACCGCGCTGGGCGCCTACGCGGAGCCGGGCTGGGCAGGCGAACATGGCTGGCCGGAGTTCGCCGACCGCCTGCTGGAGCTGGCCCGCGGCGCCGAGCCGGGCTCGGACCACCAGCTCGCGTTCGTCAACGCGCTGTGCTCGTCGGTGCTGCAACTGCGGCACATCGAGGTGCTCTCGGCGCTGCTCGACACCGATCCCGCCGAGCGCGGGCTGCCCGGGCTGGTGATCGACACCGACCTGCGCTGGCGCATCGTGACCGCCCTGGCGAGGTCCGGCGTGATCGACGCCGGCGGCCCCGCCACTCCGCTCATCGACGCCGAGGCGCAGCGCGACCCGACCGCAGCCGGCAAGCGGCACGCGCGGCAGGCGTCGGCGGCGCGGCCGCGGGAGGAGGTCAAGGAGAAGGCGTGGACCGAGGTGATCGAGGACGACACGCTGCCCAACATCATCGGGCGGGCAATCATCGCGGGCATCGCCGCGCCGGGCCAGGCCGAGCTCCTCAAGCCGTTCACGGCGCGTTACTTCGAGGCGATCCCCGGCGTGTGGGAGCGACGCTCCAGCGAGGTCGCCCAGACCGTGGTGGTCGGTTTGTACCCGTCGTGGGACATCAGCGACGACGGGATCGCGGCGGCCGACGAGTTCCTGGCCGGCGATATCGCGCCGGCCCTGCGCCGACTGGTGGTGGAGGGTCGCGCAGGGGTGGAGCGGTCCCTGCGGGCACGCACGTTCGACGCCGGCTAGCGGTATGACGATCTGTTCCCATCGGTCGCCGGAGCGGCCACGAACGCCTTGCGGACACCGTACCGTGACCCCACGCTAGGCGGGTGTGGTCGGCGCGAAAGTCCGTTCGTCGATGTCGTCGCCGATGACAAGCGCGGTTCCCGCGGGGACTTCCCGCCACAGGCCGGGCAGATCGGCCAGCGGCTCGGACACCACCACGCGGGCGGCGGCGCCGAAGTGGGCCAGCCGCTCGTTCTCCGGATACAGCATGCGCACCGACGCGGCGTCCTCGCTCACAAACAACGTGTTGACCTCCGAGCCGGAGGCGTAGCGTGCCGCGTACAACCGCACTCCGTCGCTGACACCGACTGTCATCTGCAGGGCGGGGCCGGTCATGCCCGCCTTTTCAGCGGTGGCCTCAACGAAGCCGGCCATGCGCTGCAGGCCACCGATCGGGTCTTCCTCCAGGCCGAAGGTCAGGGCGAGGTGAAACATCAACTCCGAGTCGGTGGATCCGGCAATGTTGGTGAACAAGTCCGGACGCACGGCGAACAACAGGTCGCGGCGCAGTATGTCGTAGCCCGCTACGTACCCGTTGTGGACGAACAGCCAGTTGCGGTAGCGAAACGGGTGACAGTTGGTCTGCTGCACCGGTGTTCCCGTTCCGGCCCGAACATGGGCGAGAAACAGCGGAGAACGGATTTCGGCGGCCAACTCCATCAGGTTCTCGTCGCCCCACGCCGGGGTGATGCTGCGGAACAGCGCCGGTTGGTCGCGATGTTCGTACCAGCCGAGCCCGGTCCCGTCCCCGTTGGGAATGGCCATGTTCGGCGCGTGCCGGCGGCTTTGCTCTATCAGAGACCGCTGAGGATCGTGCAACAGTTCCCGGGGCGCGATCGGCGCGCCGAGGTAGGCGACCCAGCGGCACACGCGACTCCCTTCCAGATCCTAGGGCGGCGAGATACCCGCGCCGAGCACGCGCACGCCGCTGATCAGCCCGTCCATCAGGTTGCCCTCCTTGAACGCCGACGCCGCCGCGGCCACGCCCAGCGGCGCGACCGATTCGGCACCGCGGCCCTTCACCCCCGCGCCGTAGACGACCTCGATGGCGTGCTGGTCCGGCGACACCGCCAGCAGCACCGCGTCGTTGGGCGTCGGCACCAGGGCCAGGATCTCGCGGGCCCGGGCGGCGGTGTCCGCGCCGAGATCGCCGAGGTAGACGGCCAGCCGGGCCCTGGAGTCCCGGGTGCCGTACGCCAGCGCGTCGTCGAGCCTGACGAGATCCATGATCGGGAACGGGTACTCAAGCGACAGGTCGCCCGGCTGGGTGACTCCCGAGATGCGTCCGCTGGAGGTGACGACGAAGCCCGGCGGCAGTTCCGGTTCGGGGATGGTTGCCAGTTCACCACTTACCACTGGCGCCACCTCCAACCGTCAGATCCTCGGGGTGCCCGTGCGGATCGCCGACACGTTCGTCGACCGCCGCCCACAGGATCGGCGCGTGGGTCCAGGGCTCGGACAGTTTGTAGGTCGGCGGGCGCGGTTCTTTGCGGGACCAGATCAGCGCCACAAGTATCAGCACCAGCAACAGCGGGATGCCCACGAAGAACGCGTGTACCTGGAGAATGCTCACGCCGCAAACCGTATCGCAGACGCCGGTTACGCCGCGCCCTCACCCAGGTATCGCACCCAGGCGGGATCGAGTTCCTTGACCGTCGACAGCAGTCGCCAGTGCTGCCCTCTGGGCGGCGTCGGGACGGACCGCAATGCCCAGCCCAGCTCCGACAGCAGCCGGTCGGCCTTGCGGTGGTTGCAGGTGGAGCAGCTTGCGACGCAGTTCTCCCAGGAGTGGTCGCCGCCGCGGCTGCGCGGAACGACGTGGTCGACCGTGTCGGCCTTCGTGCCGCAATACGCGCAGCGGAACCGGTCACGGTGCATCAGGGCGGCGCGCGTCAGCGGAACGCGGGCCCGGTAGGGGACCCGTACGTACGACCGCAGCCGGATCACCGACGGCACCACGATCGTGCGAGTGGCCGAGTGGATGACCGGACCCGACGGGTCGTCGTGCACAACGTCGGCCTTGCCGCACAGCAGCATCACGATCGCGCGGCGCATCGTCAGCGCGGTCAGCGGTTCGTAGGTGGAGTTCAGCAGCAGCACCCGGCGACGGCCCCAGATGGACGCGCTCTCGGCGGCCGGGTGCTGGGTGTCGACGCTGTGCAGAGCGCGCTCGGTCACGGGGCCGGTGTAACCCGCCGGGGCACCGTGATGGCGGTGGCCACGGCTCCTCTTGCGCTGCGGCATGTGTCCTCCGCCGACCAGTTCACCATGGATCCGGGCACAGCGCACGACAATTCTGTTCGTGTTCGCAGGTCAACTGGTGAACATCGGGTGACGGCAAAGACGGTTGCCCGCGCGGCGGCCTCCGCACCGGATGGACCACAATGGGCGTAATGGACCAGGTCGAGCAGCAGTCTTTCTATGACGCCGTGGGTGGGGCGCAGACGTTCCGGGCCATCGTCTCGCGGTTCTACGCGCTGGTGCGCGAGGACGAGATATTGCGTCCGCTGTATCCGGAAAACGAGCTCGACGCCGCCGAGCAACGGCTGCGGATGTTCCTGGAGCAGTACTGGGGCGGCCCCCGCAGCTATTCCGAGCAGCGCGGCCACCCCCGGCTGCGGATGCGGCACGCGCCGTTCCGCATCGGCCCGTTCGAGCGGGACGCCTGGTTGCGCAACATGCACATCGCGGTCGCCGAGATCGACGCGGAGACCCTCGACGACGAGCACCGCAAGGAGCTGCTGGCCTATCTTGAGATGGCCGCTCACTCAATGGTTAACTCTGCCTGGTGATTTACTCGGCATCTCAAAGATAGTCCCTCGCGCTACGCGTAAACGGGCCGTCAGGGCCAAAACGCCTCGGGCATACGATCCTGAGCCACAGCGGCACTCCGGTATCGACTGCGCGGTTCTCCCACTCGATTTGGTAGTGCTTCGCCCAGGTCTTCTGAACACCCATTTAGGTCTTGTTCCCCCGTTGCTCTCCAGATCGGACGAATGGTCAGGCAGCGATACCGGTACGGGCGGCGCTTTTGGGTTGTCGAGCGGCCAGACAGGTCAGGCAGACGCGGTTCCCGGTGCCCCAGATAGCGGTGTTCTGGTCGGGCTCTCCTGTCATAGACAGGGGATGATCCCTCCGAGTCTTCGCGACGGCACGTTTTGGTTTCTGCTCGCACCCCCGCCGGGGCTGGCCCACGCTGCACGCTATTGCACGATAGTTGCACGACAAGTGTTTTGGTGAGCTAGATAACTACTCTCACCTGCTCAAACACTGGTGAGCGATACTGGGATTGAACCCAATTTCATTGGCAGTCGGAACGACTACGCGCTTGCGGCCAGATCGTGGCCGCTCGGCCTCGCGCCAGGCCGTACTGCGCCTTACCCTACCGAGCCCGACAGCGCGACCCTGCGCAGCCGCGGCGCCTTCAAAGGCCTGTGCTGGCCGGACGCACGCCAGGCCGCCAACGCGATCGCCACCGAATATCTTCTTCTACGGCGGCGCCGACCCGCGCACCGCGGCCGCAGTTAACCAACCCGACGAGACCACGCCCCGATAACCACCCCGATCAAAAATGCGCTCGCACTGGATCGGAACCAGCGCGGCTGCGGCGTCGCCGAAAACAGTTGTTGAACTGCGGCGTCGGCCTAGCCTTGAGAGCATGGCGATCATCCTTACCGGGGTGGAGGCTCACCATGGTTGACGTAAACCCGCATGCCTATAACAGCGCCTGGCAGTTCCGGGCGGACACTTGGTGCCGGCTCGAAGAGGCGAGCTTGCGGCTGTCGCACGCCGCCGCGCAGGGGCGTGATACCGCGCCGCTTGTCGAGACGGTGGAGGGCCTGCTCGCTCAGCTGCGGCCATTCGAACGCTACTGGGCATTTCCCGGTATCCAGGTGTTCGCGCACATGCAACGTCAGTTCGCCACCGGCGGTTATGACACGTTCGGCCGGACGGTCGCCAAAATCAATCGTGCGTTGGTCACCGAGTCCTACCGCGCCGGCACGGCGGCATCACCCCTGGAGGGCGAGAGCGAGGCCCTGAGCGTGGGCGGCGCCGCCACCGCCGAGGACCTCGCCCATCCCCGCCGGTCCGCGCGCCCGTACTTCGAGCTGCTACTCGTCGCGGTCATGACCGAGGCCCAGGAGCGGGCGCTGGCCAGCGAGATCCGCAGCTGGCGCCGCCCCGATGACGCGTTTATCTACGAGCTCGTGGTGGTCGGCAGCGGTGACGAGGCGGTGGTCGCCGCCCGGCTGAACCCGAATCTGCAGGCGTGCGTGATAACGCGGCGATTCTCGCATCGCTCGCGGCGGGATCTGTCGGCGCTGGCGCACTTCGTCGACGCCCACGTGTCCGAAGACCTCGCGGATCATACTGCCGAGGAGCGGGCGGAGATCCTGGCCCGAGCGATCACCGAGTCTCGCCCCGAGATCGACCTGTATTTAACAACCGAGCTCGAGGTGGAGGACGTCGCTGCCCGGCTGGGCCCGCACTTTCGCCGGGTGTTCCACGCCGGGGAAGGCACGCTTGATATGCACCTGTCCGTGCTGGAGGGTGTCGCGGCCCGGTACCGGACCCCGTTCTTCTCCGCCTTGCGGGAATACAGCCACCGGCCGACCGGGGTTTTTCATGCGCTGCCCATTTCGCAGGGCAAATCCATCGTGAAGTCGCACTGGATTGCCGACATGCTGGATTTCTACGGGCTGGAACTGTTTTTGGCGGAGACCTCGGCCACCTGCGGGGGGCTGGACTCGCTGCTGGAGCCGACCGGGCCACTGCGGGACGCGCAGCGGCTCGCGGCCAAGACGTTCGGATCGCGACAGACCTACTTCGTGACCAACGGCACCTCGACGGCCAACAAGATTGTCGAACAGGCGTTGGTCGCGCCGGGTGACATCGTGCTGGTCGACCGGAACTGCCACCAGTCCCATCATTACGGGCTCCTGATGTCCGGCGCCCAGGTCACGTATCTGGACGCCTACCCCCTCAATCAGTACTCGATGTATGGGGCGGTGCCGCTGCGCGAGATCAAATCTCGGCTACTGGCCCTGCGCGCGGCCGGCAAGCTAGACCGAGTCAAGCTGCTGACGCTCACCAACTGCACCTTCGACGGGATTGTGTACGACGTCGAGCGGGTGATGGAGGAATGCCTGGCGATTAAGCCCGACCTCGTCTTCCTGTGGGACGAAGCCTGGTTCGCCTTCGCACGGTTCCACCACATCTACTGCAAACGCACGGCGATGCACGCGGCGCGGGCGATCCGGGAGCGGCTGCGATCGCCCGAGTATCGGTTGGCCTACCTCGAGTACGCCGAACAGGTCGCCGACGCCGATGACGAGACGCTGCTGGAGCAGCGCCTCATGCCCGATCCCGCGGGTGCCCGCGTCCGGGTCTACGCCACTCAGTCCACCCACAAGACGTTGACCTCGCTGCGGCAAGGCTCGATGATCCATGTCTTTGACCAGGACTTCGATCAGAAGGTGCTGGAGCCCTTCCACGAGGCGTACATGGCGCACACCTCGACCTCGCCGAACTATCAGATTCTGGCTTCCCTCGACATAGGCCGCCGGCAAGCCGATCTGGAGGGCGCGGAGCTGGTCCAAAAGCAGGTCGAAAACGCGATGCAACTGCGCGACGCGATCGACAAGCACCCATTGCTGAGCAAGTACATGCATTGCCTGTCGACGGCGGAGATGATCCCGGCGCGGTTCCGCCCCTCCGGCCTTGACCAGCCGCTGCGCACCGGTCTGCGCAACATGACCACGGCATGGGCGCAGGACGAGTTCGTTCTCGACCCGAGCCGAACCACCCTATACATCGGTGCCACCGGAATCGACGGCGACACCTTCAAGCGCACCGAGTTGATGGAGCGCTATGGGGTGCAGATCAACAAGACGACCCGCAACACGGTGCTGTTCATGACGAACATCGGCACCACCCGCAGCTCGGTGGCCTACCTGGTGGAGATCCTGGTCAAGATTGCCCAAGAACTCGACGATCGGATCGGTGAGATGTGCTTGACCGATCAGGCGCATCACGAGCGAGCAGTACAGCGGCTGACCACCCCGTCGGCGCCGCTACCCGACTTCAGCGGATTCCACACCTGCTTCCTCGAACGCAACGGCCAGGAAAACCAAGGAAGCCCATCCACGCCCGACGGCGACCTGCGCCGGGCTTTCTACCTCGGCTACGACGACAGCCTGTGCGAATACCTGACTAGCGATGAGGTGGAAGAGAAAATGGAGTCCGGCCAACAGGTGGTCTCCGCCACCTTTGTGACCCCGTATCCGCCGGGCTTTCCCGTCCTGGTCCCCGGCCAGGTCTTCAGTCGGCAGATCCTGTCCTTCATGCGCAGCCTGGACACCACCGAAATCCACGGATACCGGCCACATCTCGGCTTTCGCGTCTTCACCGCAAAGGCCCTGGAAATGGCCGAGACGAGTGCGCGTCCCTGGAGTCGACTGGGTGATGCTCGCCAGATTCCCAGTGGCGCACGACTCCATCTCGACGCGGAAAGCCCGGCAGCTCAACCCAA
The DNA here is from genome assembly GCF_035314905.1 of Mycobacterium sp. Taxonomy (GTDB): domain Bacteria; phylum Actinomycetota; class Actinomycetes; order Mycobacteriales; family Mycobacteriaceae; genus Mycobacterium. Next base: position 21,115 of record NZ_DATFYW010000178.1, on the reverse strand, counting down.
GCCGCAACTTTCTCCTGTCGTTCAGCCAGAACGTCAATCAGCGGATCCGCCGTCTTCGGCCGGTCCGACGGCCCCGGAGCCTACCGGTCCGGCAGAGCCGCGTGGACGATGAGCAAGCCCTCCACTGTCGCCAAGCGCCATCAGGTCGTCATCACCGGGTCCGGATTCGCTGACCTGACCGCGGCCAAGGCAACGTAGCGGGCCGACGTCAATGCCACCGTCATCTCGAAGATGACCAGCCACTCTATTCCAGCCACTGCCCTAGCAGCGGATGGCGGCGTCGACGCGGCACGACGCCGGGTGACGTTTAGGTCTGTTCGTGTCGGTGGTGACGGGCAGAATCGCGACGCGCTAGCCTGTGCGTTGGACGGATACAACTACACAGACGTGAGAGCGGGGCGGCTGCCCTGAGACGACCACCCCGCCTGCACTACCTCCAACCTTATGGAGACTCCCAACTGAGGGTCAGTGTGATCCTCAGCCGGAAACGGCGTCTGCTTCGCCGTTTCAAGGGAGACATCACCTCCTTTCTTGTCCAGAGGTGACCTACCGAAGCCCCCGTTCGCAGCGGGGGCTTCGGCGTATAACGCTAGGCGAAAAGGGTGACAGTTCTCAGGGGTACAAGGTCGCCCCGGCGTGTCGTGGTGGCGTGGATCACATTTTGCGCCGGGTAGCGCAACGGTCTGACCTTACGTCATACCGGCGAGTTGACGAGTAGCTGACTCCAAGATATTCAGCACTACAGCGCATGCTGCTGACCTTATTTCCGCTGGTCATGCACAGCGCTGACTGAGCCGTAGTGCTGGCCTATCTGGAGATGGCCGCGCACTCGATGGTCAACTCGCCGTTCTGATGTCGGGCACAATGGGCGCTCGTGACTGACTCCAGCACGGCGCCGTGGTGGTCGCGCGCGGTTTTCTACCAGGTGTATCCGCGGTCGTTCGCCGACAGCGACGCTGACGGAGTCGGTGATCTCGACGGCATCGCCGCCCACCTGGACTATCTCGGCGCGCTCGGCGTGGACGCCATCTGGCTCAACCCGGTCACCGTCTCCCCGATGGCCGACCACGGCTACGACGTGGCCGACCCCAGGGACGTCGACCCGCTGTTCGGCGGCATCGAGGCGCTGGACCGGCTGATCGCCGCGGCCCATCGGCGCAACATCAGGGTGACCATGGACCTGGTGCCCAACCACACCAGCTCACAGCATCCGTGGTTCGTCGCCGCGCTGGCGGCCGCGCCGGAAACCGATCTGCGCGCGCGTTACATCTTCCGGGACGGGACCGGCCCCAAAGGCGACCGTCCCCCCAATAACTGGGTGTCGGTGTTCGGCGGCCCCGCCTGGACGCGGGTGACCGAGCCCGACGGCACCCCCGGTCAGTGGTATCTGCACCTATTCGACGCCGAGCAGCCGGACCTCAACTGGGAAAACCCGGAAGTGTTCGAGGACTTCGAGAAGACGCTGCGGTTCTGGCTGGATCGCGGCGTCGACGGCTTCCGCATCGACGTCGCCCACGGCATGGCCAAGCCGCCCGGCCTGCCGGACATGAAAAACCCGGACATCGAGATGCTCAAGCTCGACGACGACGACCCCCGGTTCAACCACGACGACGTTCACGACATCCACCGCGGCATCCGCTCGGTGCTCAACGACTATCCGCACGCGGTCGCGATCGGCGAGGTGTGGGTGTTCGACAACGAGCAGTTCGCCAAGTACCTGCGGCCCGACGAGCTGCACCTGGGCTTCAATTTCCGGCTGGTGCGCGCCGAGTTCGACGCGGCCGGGCTCAAGCACGCGATCGAGAACTCGCTGGCGGCCGCCGCCATCGAAGGCGCCACACCGACCTGGACCTTGTCCAACCACGACGTCGACCGCGAGGTCACCCGCTACGGCGGCGGGGCGACGGGCCTGGCGCGGGCGCGGGCGATGGCGTTGGTCATGCTCGCGCTGCCCGGCGCGGTGTTCGTCTACAACGGCGAGGAACTCGGCCTGGCCAACGTCGAGCTGCCCGACGAGGCGCTCCAGGACCCGGTGTGGGAGCGCTCCGGGCGTACCGAACGCGGCCGCGACGGCTGCCGGGTGCCGCTGCCGTGGAGCGGCGACGCTCCCCCGTTCGGGTTCTCGGCCAACCCGGACACGTGGCTGCCGATCCCGCCGCAGTGGGCGTCGCTGACCGTGGAGCGCCAGCTTGCCGACCCCGATTCGACGCTGGCGTTCTTCCGTGAGGCGCTGCGGCTGCGTGCGCGACGGCCGGAGTTCACCGGTTCGTCGATCGAATGGGTCGACAGCCCGGCCGACGCGCTGGTGTTCCGGCTGCGCGACCGGGGGCTGCTCTGCGCTCTCAACGCGGGCGACAGGCCCGTCCCGCTGCCCAGCGGTGAGGTGCTGCTCGCCAGCCGGCCGGTCGGCGACGGCGTACTGCCGCCCGACACCGCCGCGTGGCTGGCCTGCCGTTAGCCGCTACATCAGCAGCAGCGGGTCGCCGCGCCGCCGGTACACCGACCCGAACCGGGCGTCGATGCGCAGCCACGCCGGCAGCACCCGCACGCGGACGATCTCATCGGCCGCGCCGGGAGCCACCTCGGGGGACACAAAGCCCATCGCGGTCAACGCGAACACGCACCGCATCGGGACGCCCGCTCCGCCCTCGGCGGCGTCCGATGTCGCCGACCCAGCGGCTCCGGCCCCGACCCGGATGACCTCCTGGTCCAGCAGCGATACCGGCGGCCCCTGTGCGCCATGCTCTTTGGCCAACTCGACGCCGCGCGCCGCGAGGTCGAGCACCGCACGGGCGGGAACGTCGTCGAGGTGGACGAAACCCGATTCCGGCGGCAGGGCACCCCGCCACGCCGAGTCCATCGGGAAGCCGGGATCGACGACGCCCGACGGGTCCACTGCCGCCAGCCCGCGCAGCAGCGCGTCGGCGCCCGCCGAGATGTCGGGCGGGCGGACCCGCCCGCGCACCACCCGGCTGGCCAGCACGTCGAAGCCCGTCGCGGTCCACGCCGCCAGCAACCCGTCGGAGCGCTGACGCAGCCGGATCACCGCGGCGTCGTCAAGCCGCCGCGCCCGCTCGACGAACGTCGCCAAGTCGTCGTGGTGCGCGGCGTCCAGCCACAGCCCGCGCTCCCGGCCGCCGGTCATCGCGAGCAGCGCTTCAGGTAATCCCGCTGAGCCGGTGTCAGCCGCAGCAGCCGCTGCTCGTGGATGTGCACGGCGGCCAGCTGCGCCTCGGCGATCACCGACGGGCGAGAGTCGGGGCCGGCCGTCACCGACCGCACCTCGTAGCCGAGGGTGAAGTCGACGGCGCGCAGCCGGTTGACCCAGATGCTCACCTGCAGCGGCGAATCGGCCAGCCGCAGCTGTCCCTTGTAGCTCACCTTGACCTCGGCGATGAGCAGCCCCGTCGTGGTGATCTCGGCGCCGAACGGCTCGCGCAGGAACGGCACCCGCGCCTCTTCGAGGATCGTGACCATGGTCGCGTGGTTGATGTGCTGGTACATGTCGATGTCCGACCAGCGCACCGGCACCGGCGTGACGAACTTCTCGCCCACTAGCCCGTCGGACCCGTCCAGCTCGTGCGGGTCATCGCCCGGATCTGCCGGGCCGCAACCGACACGGTGGCCAAGTCACGTTCACCTTCCTCACGGATCTCCGCCAGCGTGCGGCGCGCCCGGTCCACCCGCGAGGTGTTGGTGTGCTCCCATTCGGCGATCTTCTCCTCACCGCTTTCGTCCGGTTCTCCCACCGCGAGCACATCGAAACACAGCGACCGCAGCGAACCGTAGATGTCGTCGCGAATCGCCAACCGCGCCAACGAATGCCAGCGGTCGTCGCGTGGCAGCTCGGACACCGCGGTGAGCAGCGCGTCGATGCCCAGGTGACCCATCAACGCGAAATAGGTGTCGGCGACCTCGGAGCTGTCACGTTCGATGATGTCGGAGATGTCGATGATGTCCAGCAAACTGTAGCTGTACAACGAGGCGGCCACGGTGCCGGCCAGATCCTCGGTGGCCCCGTGAGAAACGAACTCGGTGGCGACCTTCGCGACGATGTCGCGGTCCCCGCCGCGCAGCCATCCCGGGAGTTGGGGGGCCAGCGACCGCACCTCAGAACGGAATCGGTTGATCTCGGCGCCCACGGCCAGCGGCTGGGGGCGGTAGTTGAGCAGCCAGCGCGCCGCACGGTCGAGCAGCCTGCGCAGGTCCAGCGTCATCCGGTCTGACAACACCGCCGAAATGCTGCCGTCCTCGCCGGCCTCGCGGATGCGCCGCCAGATGTCGCCGATCCCGAAGATCGCGTCGGTCGCGACGAACGTGCGCACCGCGTCGACCGGGGTCACCCCGGCGTCCTCGGTGACCCGGTAGGCGAACGTGATTCCGCCGCAGTCGACCACGTCGTTGACCAGCATCGTGGTGACGATCTCCCGGCGCAGCTGGTGCGAGCGGATCTCGGCGGCGAAGTGGTCGCGCAGCTCGGCCGGGAAGTATCGCGGCAGCCGTGCGGCGAACACGTCCTGCTCGGGCAGCTCGCTGCGCAGCACCTGATCCTTCAGATCGAGCTTGACGTGCGCCATCAGCGCGGCCAGTTCCGGTGAGGTGAGCCCGAGCCCGAGATCCTGGCGCCGCCTGATCTCCTTCTCCGACGGCAGCGCCTCGAGCTCGCGGTTCAGCCCGCGCCGGGCCTCCAGGTCCTTGATCTGCCGGGCATGCACGTTGAGCAGGGTCGCCGCGTTGGTGCGGCTGGTGCCCATCAGGTCGTTCTGCGCGGCGTTGTCGGCCAGCACCAGGCTGCCCACCTCGTCGGTCATCGACTCCAGCAGCGCGCTGCGGTCCCCGGCCCGGACCCTGCCGGCGATGACCAGCGAATCGACGAGGATCTTGATGTTGACCTCGTGGTCGGAGCAGTCGACGCCGGCGGAGTTGTCCAGCGCGTCGGTGTTGATCCGGCCGCCGCACAGGTCGAACTCGATCCGGCCGCGCTGCGTGATGCCGAGATTGCCGCCTTCGCCGATCACCTTGGCGCGCAGCTGGTTTGCATTGACCCGGACGGGATCGTTGGTGCGGTCACCGACGTCGGCGGCCGACTCCGCCTCCGCCTTCACGTAGGTGCCGATCCCGCCGTTGAACAGCAGGTCGACCGGCGCGCACAGCACCGCCCGGATCAATTCGGGCGGCGTCATGTCGGTGACGCCGTCGCCGATCCGCAGAACGCGACGCACCTGCGGGCTCAGCGGGATCGACTTCTGCTCGCGGCTGAAAACGCCGCCGCCCGCACTAATCAGCGACGCGTCGTAGTCGGCCCAGCTCGACCGCGGCAGCTTGAACAGCCGCTCCCGTTCGGACCACGAGGTGGCGGCGTCGGGGTCGGGGTCGAGGAAGATGTGGCGGTGATCGAACGCGGCGAGCAGGCGGATGTGCCTGCTCAGCAGCATGCCGTTGCCGAAAACGTCGCCGCTCATGTCACCGATGCCGACGACGGTGAAATCCTCGGTCTGCGTGTCGACGCCCATCTCACGGAAGTGCCGCCGGACGCTTTCCCAGGCGCCCTTGGCGGTGATGCCCATGGCCTTGTGGTCGTAGCCGACCGAACCACCGGAGGCGAACGCGTCGCCGAGCCAGAACCCGTAGGACTTCGCGACGTCGTTGGCGATGTCGGAGAACGTGGCGGTGCCCTTGTCGGCGGCGACGACCAGGTAGGCGTCGTCGCCATCGCGTCGCACCACCCGGTCGGGCGCGATGACTCTGCCGGTACGCCGGTCGACGTTGTCCGTGACGTCGAGCAACCCGGCGATGAAGCGCCGGTAACAGGCGACGCCCTCGAGGCGTTGCGCGTCGCGGTCGGCGGCCGTGTCACCGGTCGGCAGCGGCGGCCTCTTGACGACGAAGCCACCCTTGGCGCCCAGCGGGACGATGACGGCGTTCTTGACCGCCTGGGCCTTGGCCAGACCGAGGATCTCGGTGCGGAAGTCCTCGCGCCGGTCCGACCAGCGCAGCCCACCACGCGCGACCCAGCCGAACCTCAGATGCACGCCCTCCACTTGCGGCGAGTAGACGAAGATCTCGAACTTCGGCCGCGGCAGCGGCAATTCGTCGATCAACTCCGAATTCAGCTTCACCGACAACACGCCCTGCCCGCGGGCCGAACCGTCGCGCGTCACGAAATAGTTGGTGCGCAACGTCGCCTGGACCATTGACGCGAACGCCCGCAGCACGCGGTCGGTGTCGAGGCTGACCAGCGCGTCGATGTCCCTGGCGACCGCCGCGGCGGCGGCCTGCTTGTCGCGCTTGTCGCGCTTGTCGTTGGGCCGCTTCGGGGCTTCCGGCTCGAACAACGCCTCGAACAGGTCGACCAGCGACTTCGCGGTGTGCGGGTTGTCGTTGAGCACGGACTCGATGTGCGTCTGGCTGTACGGGAAACCGGCCTGGCGCAAGTACTTCGCGTAGGCGCGCAGGATCACCACCTGCTGCCAGGTCAGCCCGGCCCGCAGCACGAGCTCGTTGAACCGGTCGATTTCGGCCTGGCGGTACCAGATCGCGGTGACGGCGTCGGAGAAGCGCACGGCGGTGTCGTCGCGCTCGGGGCCTTCCGGTGCCGTCGGGATCGTGGGAAGCAGCGAGATCCTGAACTGGTAGATCCACACCGGCAGGCCGTCGGGCCGCGTGACGGCGAACGGGCGCTCCTCCAGGACGATGACCCCCATGCACTGCAGCATGGGCAGCAGTCGGCTCAGCGACGCCGACCGCCCACCGAGGTACCACGTCAGTGAAGCGAGGTGCTCGTCGCCTTCGGTGAACACCAGCTTGACCGAGTCGTCTTGCAGCTCTTCGATGATCGCGATGTCGGCGATGGCGTCCCCCGGCGAGACGGCCTGCTTGTAAACCTCGGGGAAGGCTTCGGCGTAGTGCTCGGCGAGTTCGGAGTCGATGGAGCCGGACTGCACCGCGCCGATCAGCCGGTCGGCCCAGGTGCGCGCGGCCTGCGTCAGCAGCGCCTGCACACGCAGCCGGTTGTCCTCGGACGTGTCTACTTTGGCGGGCCGGGAGTCGTCGGGCAGCCGGACCGTGAAATGCACTACCGCCCAAGGCGCTTCGCTGACCCGGGCGGTGTAGTCGATGCTGGCGCCGCCGAACTCGCGGACCAGGATGTCCTGTATCTCGAGCCGCACCGCCGTCGTGTAGCGGTCGCGTGGCAGGTACACCAGGGCGGACACGAAGTGGCCGAGCTGATCGGCCCTCAGGAACAGCAGGGTGCGACGCCGTGAGCCCAGGTCGATCACCGCGGTCGCCATCGCCAGCAGCTCGTCGACATCGAGCGCGAACAGCTCCGAGCGCGGGAACGTCTGGATCACGTCGAGCAGCAGCTGGCCGGGCAGCGAGCTCTGGTCGTGCCCGGACTTGGCCATCGCCTCCTTGACCCGGCGCGAGATGACCGGGATCTCCAGCACGTTGGCGTTCATCGCCGCGGCCGTGAACATGCCGACCAGGCGATGCTCCACCGCTTGCTCGCCGGAGTTCTGCCGGACGACGACGACGTAGGGGTAGGCGCCGTAGCGCAGGTAGCTGGCATTCGTCGCCTGCGCCAGCACCAGCAACTCATCGGACTCGGTGAGCTGCGGGAAGACGTCCTGGCGCAGGCTGAGCACACCGAGCCGGCTGGCATCCTCGACACGGGCCTCGCCGGCGCACACCGAGCAGCGCTGGTAGCCCACCAGCACGAAATGGCCGTCCACGAGCCAGCGCAGCAGCTCGGCGACCTCGTAGCGCTGCGCTGCCGGGAACCGGCCCGACGTGTCGGAGTCGAGCGCGTCGGCCAGCTTGCACACCGCATTGGTCATCGCGGCGGAGTCGCGCGCCACCTGCCGGGCGTCGGCCAGGACGGTCGGCAGCAGCCGCTCGGCCTCGGCGACCGCCCTGCGATCGACCGACGGCGCGAGTTGCACGTGTATCCACGCCTCGTCGACCCCGTCGCCGGCGGCGCCGGTGGCCGGCGTGATGTCGACCAACTCACCATCCGGCCCGCGGTGGACCCGGAAGGCCGGGCTCATGATCGCCAGATAAGCCACGCCGAGCCGGTGCAACAACACCGTCACCGACTCCAACAGCGTCGGCGCCTGGTCGGTCACCAGCTGCAGCGCCGGGCCGAAGCCGTCGGCGTCGTCGAGGTAGGCGGCGACGTTCGTGGTGTCGGGTTCGCGGCGCCGGCCCAGCTTGCGGTGGGCGGCGAGCATCGCGGCCGAAACCAGGTCCGCGGGGTTGGTGTACTCGCCCGCCGCGTCGCCCGCGACGGGTTGCGGCTCGGGAGCGTCACCGTGGGGTCCGCGGTAGGTGCCGGCGTAGACCCGGGTGATCGCCTCGACGGCGCCGGGGGACTTCTCCCACCCCGCTCCGTCGAGGCTGCTGCCCTCGGGCTTGACCGTCATGCGGATCGCTCCTGCTTCGGCGCTGCGGGCCGGCGCTGGCACGCAGCCCCGCCCACCCTAGTCGCGCGTCAGCCTGCGGTGCGTGACCCGATGGGGACGAGCGGCTTCCGGACCGAGCCTATCGACCTTGTTCTCCTCGTAGGCAGCAAAGTTGCCCTCGAACCAGAACCATCTCGCTTCGCTGTCGGCGTCGCCTTCCCACGCCAGGATGTGCGTGCAGGTGCGGTCCAGGAACCAGCGGTCGTGGGAGATCACCACCGCACAGCCGGGGAACTTCTCCAGCGCGTTCTCCAGCGACCCCAGCGTTTCGACGTCGAGGTCGTTGGTCGGCTCGTCGAGCAGCAGCAGGTTGCCGCCCTGCTTGAGCGTCAACGCGAGATTGAGCCGGTTGCGTTCGCCGCCGGAGAGCACACCGGCCGGCTTCTGCTGATCGGGTCCCTTGAAACCGAACGCCGACACGTAGGCCCGCGACGGGATCTCGTTCTGGCCGACCTCGATGTAGTCCAGGCCGTCAGAAACCACCTGCCACACGGTCTTGTTCGGGTCGATGCCCGCGCGGCTCTGGTCGACGTAGCTGATCTTGACGGTGTCCCCGACCTTGACGGTACCGCTGTCCGGCTTCTCCAGGCCGACGATGGTCTTGAACAGCGTGGTCTTGCCGACACCGTTGGGCCCGATCACCCCGACGATGCCGTTGCGCGGCAGCGTGAAGGACAGATCCTTGATCAGCATCCTGCCGTCGTAGCCCTTGTCGAGGTGTTCGACCTCGACCACGAGACTGCCCAGCCGCGGCCCGGTGGGGATCTGAATCTCTTCGAAGTCGAGCTTGCGGGTCTTCTCCGCCTCGGCGGCCATCTCCTCGTAGCGCTGCAGCCGGGCCTTGCCCTTGGCCTGGCGCGCCTTGGCGCCGGAGCGGACCCAGGCGAGCTCCTCCTGCAGCCGTTTCTGCAGCTTGACGTCCTTGCGGCCCGACACGGCCAGCCGCTCGGCCTTCTTCTCCAGGTAGGTGGAGTAGTTGCCCTCATACGGGAAGGCGCGGCCGCGGTCCAGCTCGAGGATCCACTCGGCGACGTTGTCGAGGAAGTAGCGGTCGTGGGTCACCGCCAGCACCGCCCCCTTGTAGTTCGCCAGGTGCTGCTCAAGCCACTGCACGCTCTCGGCGTCGAGGTGGTTGGTGGGCTCGTCGAGCAGCAGCAGGTCCGGCTTGCTCAGCAGCAGCTTGCACAGCGCCACCCGGCGCCGCTCGCCGCCGGACAGGCGCGTGACCGGCTCGTCGGGCGGCGGGCAGCGCAGCGCGTCCATCGCCTGCTCGATCTGGGAATCCACGTCCCACGCGTCGGCGTGATCGAGTTCCTCCTGGAGCCGGCCCATCTCATCCATCAGCTCGTCTGAGTAGTCGGTCGCCATCAGTTCGGCGACCTCGTTGAACCGGTCGAGCTTCGTCTTGATGTCGCCGAGGCCCTCCTCGACGTTGCCGCGGACGGTCTTGTCCTCGTTCAGCGGCGGCTCCTGCAGCAGGATGCCGACGCTGGCTCCGGTGGCCAGGAACGCGTCGCCGTTGTTGGGTTTGTCCAACCCGGCCATGATCCGCAAGACGCTCGACTTACCCGCCCCGTTGGGGCCCACGACCCCGATCTTCGCCCCGGGAAAGAAGCTCAGCGTGACGTCGTCGAGGATGACTTTGTCGCCGTGCGCCTTGCGGACCTTCTTCATCGTGTAGATGAACTCAGCCATGATGCCTTTCTTGGTCCGTTCGTCATGCTCGCGGACCATGGTAGGCGTGGCCGTGCGGCGCTAAACCGACAGAGTCAGCCCCTTGCCGGTCAGCCCGTTGGTGCCGATCCCGGACTGGTCCGCGGGGGAGGCGTCCTCCCCGTCGTCGGTCAACTCACCACCGTCCTCCGCCGGCTCCGGGCCCGCGTCGGCGCCCGGCCGCTGCTCGGTGTCGGGCCCCGAGTAGACGGTCTTCTCGACACGCGCGACGCATCGCGACAGGTCGGGCCCCACCGCACTGGCCCGCATCTCCAACGGGGAGCGACGGTTGCCGTCGCGGTCCTCGTATTCGTTGGTGTGGATCGTGCCGACCACGATGACCGGTGAGCCCTTGCCCAGCGCCGCTCCGACACCGGTGACCAGGCGACCCCAGCAGTTGACCGTGATGTACAACGAGTTGCCCGCGGTCCATGTTCCGTCGGCGTCACGCCGACGCGAGTTGCTGGCGACCCGCAACCGGATGAGCTCCCGGCTGCCCACCGTGCGCCGTATCGGGTCGGCGACGATGGTGCCGACGACGGTAAGTGGTGTTTCGAACATGGTGATCCCTTTCTCTGGTTCGGACTTCCGGTTCGGCGGCAGGCGCCGCTGACACCAGCCATTAACCGGGAGACCGCCGACGGATGGGACGGCCGCGACCGTCTCGGGCCGGTGGGCTGTGGATGAACTGCGCGCTGGGGATGAGCGGGCCGTAGGTTGAAGCCCATGACGGTCTGGATCACCCGTCGCGACGACGACGACGTCAGCGCCGAGCTCGCCGCAGCCCCATCGGGTCCGCTCGCCGGCGTCCGGCTCGCGGTGAAGGACAACGTCGACGTCGCCGGGCTGCCCACCACCGCGGCCTGCCCCGAATTCGCCTACCTGCCCCAGCGCGACGCCGCCGCCGTCGCCGCGCTGCGCGCGGCCGGCGCGGTCGTCGTCGGCAAGACCAACCTCGACCAGTTCGCCACGGGGCTGGTCGGCACGCGCTCCCCTTACGGCGTGGTGCCCGACAGCCGCCGTCCCGAATACATCAGCGGCGGTTCGAGTTCCGGCTCGGCGGTGGCCGTCGCGCTGGGTGAGGCCGACATCGCGGTCGGCACCGACACCGCCGGATCGGGACGGGTGCCCGCAGGGTTGCAGGGAATCGCCGGCATCAAGCCGACGGTCGGGGTGATCAGCACCGACGGAGTCGTTCCGGCGTGCGAATCCTATGACTGTGTGACGATTTTCGCCGCCGGCCTGGCGGCGGCCAACCGCGCGATGGCGGTGCTGGCCGCGGGCGCCCCGAACCGCCGGTGGCCCGCCGACACCCGGCTGGCCGCACCCCCGCAACCCGTGATCGCGGTGCCGCGGGAGCTGCCCGAACTCGACCAGGGCTGGCGATCGGCATTCGACGCCGCCGTCACGGCGCTGTCGGAGGCAGGCGCGCGGATCGTCCCGATCGGCATCGGCCCCTTCCTGGACGCGGCGAAACTGCTCTACGGCGGGGCACTGGTCAGTGAACGGTACGCCGCGGTCGGCGGATTCATCGACGCGCATCCCGGGGCCGCGCTCGACCCGACCGTGCGCGGCATCATCGCCGCGGCGCGTGACATCGCAGCCCACGAGCTCGTCCGCGACCGACGGGAGGTCGAACGGCTGCGCCGCGTCGCGATGGTCGCCCTCGAGGGCGCCGACGCGCTGATGGTTCCCACCTCGCCGATGCACCCGCGCATCAGCGAGGTCGCCGCCGACCCGGTCGGCGTGAACGCCCGGCTGGGCACCTACACCAACTTCTGCAACCTGTTCGACATGTGCGCCGTCGCGGTGCCGGCAGGAACCGCAGGCCACGCACAGTTCGGGGTGACGGTGCTCGGCCGCGCATTCGACGACGCGGTGGTGCTCGATGTGGCGGCACTCATCGACGGGCACGCAGTGGCGGAGGTTTGGCCGCTGGGCGCCGCATCACACGCCGAGCTGGTGGTGTTCGGCGCACATCTGCGCGGCGGGCCGCTGGAGGACCAGCTCACCGGCCTCGGCGCCCGCTTCGCCGGCGAGCTGACCACCGCGCCGCGCTACCGGATGAGCGTGCTCGACACCACGCCAGCCAAGCCCGCCATCACCCGATGTCCCGACGGCGTCACCGGTGCCGCGCTGACCGGCCACCGATGGTTGCTCTCCCCCGCCGCGCTCGGCACCTTCCTGGCGGCACTTCCGCCGCCGATGCAGCTGGGCAAGGTCGAATTCGCCGACGGCAGCTGGCGAACGGCGTTCGGGTGCGACGGCGCCGCCGCGGCCGCCGGCACGGACATCAGCGGTTACGGAAGCTGGCCCGCGGCGGTGGCCGCCGGAGCCGTTGCGGCCGGCCCGGGAGCGGTTCGCGGCTAGGCCGGGAGCCGTTGCGGCCGGCCCGGGAGCCGTTGCGGCGACATGGCGCCGGGAACCGTTGCGGCGAGCCCGGGAGCCGTTGCGGCGACATGAGGCCGGACGCCGCTGTGGCGACATGGCGCTCGGAGCCGCTGCGGCGACATGGCGCTCGGAGCCGTTGCGGCGACATGGCGCCGGGAACCGTTGCGGCTAGGCCGGGAGCCGTTGCGGCGACATGAGGCCGGACGCCGCTGCGGCGACATGGCGCCGGGAACCGTTCGGGCGAGATGAGACCCGGACGCGTCAGCTGGGCCGGGTGCCCGCGTCGCGGCGGGCCATCTCGGCGAGCATCGCGTTGTAGGCGGCCAGGTCGGCGTCGTCGTCGCGTTCGGCGGCGCGGTCCAGACGCCTGGCGGTGCGCTGATCGGTGCGCCGCCATTGGATCAGCAGCGCTATCATCACGACGGCCAGCGGCACTTCGCCCGCCGCCCAGGCGATCGCGCCGCCGAGGTGTTGATCGCCGAGCAGGTCGGTATGCCAGCTCAGGTGCAGCGAGCGGTAGAAATCTCCGCCGAGCACGGTGTCGTCGCTCATCATCACCACGCCGAAGAACGCGTGCAGCGGCAGCGACGCGAACACCATGCCGACCTTGGCCACGTGCGGGATGGGTCGCGGCGTCGGGTCGATGCCGATCACCACCCAGTAGAACAGGTAGCCACTGATCAGGAAATGCGCGTTCATCAGGGTGTGGGCCATGTGATTGCCCGCCACCGCGTCGAAGATGCCGCCGAGGTAGAGCGCGTAGAAGCCGGCGATGAACAGAATCGTCGCCACGACCGGATGGGTCAGGAAGCGGGACAGCTTGCTGTGCAACGCGATCAGAATCCACTCACGCGGGCCCGGCGGCTCGCCGCGGCCCGCCGCTGGCAGCGCGCGCAACGCCAGCGTGACCGGTCCGCCCAGGACCAGCAGGATCGGTGTGAGCATCGACAGCGCCATGTGAGCGACCATGTGCATGCTGAACATCGCGGGCATGTAGCGGCCGACGCCCGACGACGTCACGAACAGCAGCAGCGCGCACCCGCACAGCCACGCCACCGTCCGGCCGATCGGCCAGGCGTCGCCGCGGCGGCGCAGCCGCCGCACCCCGGCCAGGTACAGCAGCGCCATCACGATCGCCGCGGTGCCGAAGATCAGGTCGAAACGCCAGTCGAACAACACCCGCGCCAGCGTCGGCGGCCCGGCGAAGTCATAGCCGATCTCGGCCTGCGGGATCGACGGCTTGAGGATCGGCGGAGGGGGCGGCGGCGTGCGACCGAGCCCGACCGCGATGCCGAACGTCAACCCGAAGACCACCGCCTCGGTCAGCGCCAGCCGGATCAGCGGCCCGCGGGCGTCCGGGTCGGTGCGCAGCGCGACGAGACTGACGCGTCGTTGCCGCCAGCCGAGCACACCGAGCGCGCACAGCGCGGCGGCCTTGGCGATGACCAGGCGGCCATACCCGCTGTCGAACAGGTCGGCAAGACGGATCCGGACCAGCGTGTTGACCACGCCGCTGAGGGCCATCGCCATAAAGCACCACAGCGCGACGGCCGAGAACCGCCGCGCGGCCAGATCCGCGTGGTCGCCGCGGCGCAGCGCGTGGGCGAGCAGCGCTAAAAGGCCGCCGGCCCACAGCCCGGCGGCCCCCAGGTGGATGAGCAGGCTGTTGGTGGCCATGTCGTGGGACCCACCCGCCGAGGAGTGGCCGGTCAGGCCGAGCGGCACCAACGCCACCAGCGCGCCGGCCAGTAGGAACGGTGTCGACGACCAGCGCAGCACCGGCAGGGCCGCCAGCGTGACCGCCGCGGCGATGAACGCCGTCCAGCGCCACGCGCTCGCGGTGTCGACGACGCCTGCGAGCGACCAGACCGTCGCAGGGTTGAGCAGGAGCCGCACCGGACGGCCGGAGACGTCGGAAAGCGTCAGCGGCACCAGCAGCGCCGCACACCCCGCCCACACACCCGACGCGACAGTGCCGAGCCGCAGCGACCGGTAGCCGGCCGCGTCGAGCACGCCGTTGTCTTGCGGCGGGACCAGGAACGCGGCGAGCAGGAACGATCCGATCGCGACGACCGCGGCGATCTCACCCGCCGCACGGACGAACGGCAGGCCGTACATCGTCACGGGCCCGGGGTTGGGCAGCCCGGTGGCGGTGAGCGCGTCGGCTACCGACAGTGCGCCGATGGCCGCGGCGGTGACGCCGGCGAGAACCGCCACGCCGCAGAGCACCGGCCACACACGACGCGTCATGCGTTCAGCGTATTGCGTGATGACGGGGGGAAAGGCGCCGGTGGCCATAGGCCCCCGGGGGGCGTCGGTTCGCCGACACTGACCTCAGCTGCGGGACACGCCGACGGGGCGTCGCTGAGTTCAATCTCGGCGACGGCCGCGCGTAGCGGAGTGACGCCCGCGGACTAAACGCGTAGTGCACCACTCGTGTCCGTGTCGTACCCCTGTCATACGTTCATGTCGACGGGATACGACGACAAGTGGAGGCGAGACGATGGGCACGATTCTGGTCGCCGTGCTTTCGGTCGGCATGCCCTTGACCGCGCTCGGGCTCTACGACCTACAGGAGGCGCTGGAGCGCTGGGAGCACGACCGTCACGCTCAGGACTAGTTCCGGGCTAGGCGGTCTTCTGCCGTTCCCGCCTGCGCTGTGACTCGCGCACGTAGAACTGGTCGCGGGACACCCCTTCGATCCGGTCCATGTCGCGCAGGACCGCGCGCAACTCCGCGAGGAACGCCGCACGCCGTTCGGCAAGGTCCGACGCCGGCGCGAGCAGGCCCTGATCGGCGGCCACCTGCCGTGCGGTGGCGAACAGCAACGCCGACACCGACTCGTTGCTGCGCACACGATCCTGGGCGACGTACTGGCGGCCCACGCCCAACGCAAGCTTCGTCAGTTCCTTTTCGCTGATCTCCGCGGGCGCGTCGCGCAGCACGTCGGCGACGATCTCGTAGGCCTCGAAGAAGGGGCGCAGCATCGCATGCGCCATCAGCGGCTTCTTCGCGTGCAGCAGCATGTCGATGCCGTCACCGCCGGCAGCCACGTGCGCCTCCCAGTCGCCGTGCCAGGCCATCTCCTCGGCGACGTGCTCACGGAACGCGGCCGAATCGGCGAAGTAGAACTCGAACTTCAAGATGTCCCGCAGCCGCATCGCCTGAGACCAGAACGCCTCCAACCGATCTCCGTCGGCACGCGCGGCGTAGGCCAGCGCCAGCTCCACGATCGACGTCTCCAGGAACGCGTGGATGACGGTGTTGCGGTAGAACGCCGCCTCGTGTTCGTGCTCGGGTTCGATGAGCCACACCGGCTCCCGGCCACTGTCCACGCGAGTCACCGGATGGCCGTTGGACAGCGCGTCCGCGGCGGCACGGACACCGTCGTGGGTGCGCAGCCGCAGCGCGCTGTTGGTCACCGGCGTCTGTGTGCGATCGAGGTAGTCAAGCGAGTCCTGCAGCGTGTGATGAAGCTGATCCAGCGTCAGCGCGACCCCGCGGGTGGCCAGCAGCAACGCCGACACCAAACCGGTGGCGTTAACCGGGGTGGCGCGCAGGATCCGCCAGGCGACCTCGAACGCCATCTTCTGCAGCGCCAGCCGCTTGGCCGCCGGGTCGGCGGCGATCGCGCCGTGCGGCGGCCCGAGATACTGCCGCATCGACACCGCCTCCGGGAAGCGGACGTAGATCTTGCCGTAGTTGCGCTCGCCCTGAGCCTTGATGAACTTGTACAACCAGCCGACGCCTTCGGGTGTCTTCTCCCCGCCACGGGCGTAGGCGGCGTACTCGGCGGTCTCGTGCAGCTGGTCGAAGCTGATCGACACCGGCTGCAGCAAGATGTCCTCACTGCGGCCCTCGAGGTAGGCGTCGGCGACATAACTCAGCAGGCCCAGTTTGGGCGGCAGCATCTTGCCGGTGCGCGACCGTGTGCCCTCGATGGACCAGCTCAGGTTGAATCGTTTTGCGACGACGTAGCCGACGAACTCCTTGAGCACGTACTTATAGAGCGGGTCGCCGGCGATATTGCGCCGGATGAAAATGACCCCGGAGCGCCGCAGCAGCGGCCCCATGAACCCGAACGACAGGTTGACACCGGCGAACATGTGCACCGGCGGAAGCCGGTTCTCCTGCATCGCCACCGGCACGATCGCGCCGTCGAGGTAGGACCTGTGCGAGAACAGCAGCACGGCGGGGTGCGTCTCCAACGCGGTGCGCATCGCCTCGACCTCGGCGCGGTCGTAGTCGATGTTGGGATCAAAGCCGCGGCTGAAGATCGCGCGGCTCAGCGACGGAATGAGGTCGACCGAGAACCGGCTCCGGCCGGTGGCGAGTTCGTCGAGCATCTTCCCGGCCGCCTCGACCGTCGCGCCGGGAATTTTCTCCAGGCCGGAACGGAACCGCGCGGATGCGATCATCTCCGGCTTCACCAAGCGCGGCGACTTGTATTCGGGCCCGAGCAAACGCAATTCGACCCGCTCAATGGCCAGGCTCGCCCGGCGCAGGACGAACCGCGCGAAGTCGCGCGGGTTGTCGGCGACGGTGGTGTCCTGCCACTGCTGGCGCAGTTCGGAAACCTTGGCCGGCTCCCCGGCGACCACCCGCGCCCGCGCCGGGTCCTTGCGCAGGATGCTGCGCTGCAGGATCTCCGGCGGGCGGTACGTGTCGCGGCCCGACAGCAGGCCGACGACCTTCACGCGGGTCGGCAGGCCCCCGGGGACCCAGAACACCCGGACCGGCACCACAGTGCGGTCCTCGTCGGCCTCCAGCCGCTCGACGAGCTGCGCGACGACGCCCGGTGCCGGGTCATCGCCGGCCAGCTGCAGCACTTCGACTTTGGTGTCCGGGTGCTCGCGGCGCTGCTGAGCCAACCAGTCGTTCAGCAGCTCGAGCTCGGCGGCCGACGACACCGATGCCAGCACCAGCGCGTCATCGGTCGCCGTGAAGCTCGCGAAGTCGTCGGCGCGGCCGTTCATGATCGCCCTTTCGCGCCGGCCCTGGGGCTCGCTTTCGAGTTGGAGTTGCCGCTCGTGTCGGCGTTGTTCGCGGCCGCTTTCTGTTCGGCCTTCTTCGGTGCCGCCTTCTTCGATGCCGCCTTCTTCGGTGCCGCCTTCTTCGCCGCCTTCCTGGCGGGAGCCTTCTCGGCCGGCTTGGATGTCAGGCGCGGCTCGGGAACCTTGTCCCGCGGCCAGTCTCTCAGCGTGTCGAGATAGAGCTGCCGGATCTCCGCGATGCGCTCCGGCAGGTTTTCGACGGTCCAGTCGTCCACCGAAATCGGCGGATAGACAACGACATCGACGGTGCCGGGATTGAACGTGGTCGAGTCGCGGGCCGAGATCACCTCCGCGTTGCGGATCACGATCGGCACGATCGGGATGCCGACAGCCATCGCGATCCGGAACGGGCCCTTCTTGAACGGCCCCACCTCGATGGTGTCGTGGCGGGTGCCTTCGGGGGCGATCAGGATCGACAGCCCCTTGCGGGCCAGTTCCTCCACCTTGTGCAGTCCCTCCACCGCTCTTCGGGGGTCGTCGCGGTCGATGAACGCGGCGTCCATGACCTTGCCGATGGTGCCGACGATCGGATCGCTTTCCAGCTCCTTCTTGCCGACCGAGGTGAAGTTGTCGCGGACCAGCGACCCGGCGATGATCGGGTCGACCTGGTTGCGGTGGTTGAAGATGAACACCGCAGGCCGCTGGGCGGTGAGGTTCTCCTCGCCGAGCACGTTCATGCTGACGCCGGTGGCGGCCAACAACGCCCGGCCCCAGTTGGAGGTCAGGAAGTTGACGCCGCGGCGCCTGCTGCCGGCCAGCAGCCCGATGCCGACCGCCCCGGCGGCGATCGGCGCCAGCGTCGCCACGCCGGCGAGCGTGCGCAACTGCGACAGCGGATTGCTGCCGCTGCGGCTGGAGAAGCGGAGCACGGGCCAGCCCCGCTTGGCCGCCACCGACGCCAGCTTGCCCTCGGGGTTGGTGGGCCGGGGATTGCCGACGAGGTACATCAGCGCGACGTCCTCGTCCCCGTCGGCGTAGAAGTAGCTCTTCTTCAGGTCGATCCCGCTTTCGGCCGCGAACGTCTGCACGGCGTTGGCCTTGCCGGGCCCCCACAGGATGGGCTTTTCGACCCCGCCGGTCAGCACGCCGTTTTCGTCGACCTCGAACCGGTTGGACAGAATGTTGCCGATGCCGAGGAAGCGGGCCACCGGTTCGACCTGGATGGTCAGCGCCGACGAACTCAGCACCACGGTGTGGCCGCGGGCCTGGTGGGCGCGGACCAGCTCGCGCATTTCGGGATAGATGCGGGACACGATCTTCTGGACGAACAGGCGCTCGGCGATCTCGTCCAGATCCGACAGCGACCGGCCGCGCATCATCGAAGCACCCCGGTAGATCAGCTGCTCGAAGTCGGCACGGCCGAGCTGATGGTTCAGCGCCGCCTGCACGACGCCGATGAACTCGCCGATCCCGATCTCGCGGCGGCGGAACCGGTCCTGGGTCAGGATCACCCCGGTGAAGCCCGCCACCAGGGTGCCGTCGAGGTCGAAGAACGCCCCGACCTCCGGGCCCGGTGGGCTGGCCTCGACCTCGGCCACCGAGCCGGGCAACCGCATGTCACGGCGGGCGGGTCTGCGGCCGCCGCCGTCGGGGCCGCTCATGATGCGACCTCAAACGACGCGGGAGCCGCCCGGCCCGGACCGCCCAGCGCGAGCACCTCGTCGAAGCCGGACAGCAGGGACCTGGCCCACAACTCGTCCTCGGTGACCGACGCGCGGTCGTAGCGGGTGGTCACCGTGACCGTCCCGCCGCGAGAGATCAACACCGCCATCATCGCCACCCCCGGCAAGGGTCCAAGCCCATACTGCCGCAACACTTTTGCGCCTGCGACGTAGGTATCGCCAGCATACACGGGTACGTTGCTGGCCTGGACGTCGCCCGAGACGATCGACCCGGCCATCGATTCCAATATCGGCTCGGGCAGCACGCTCAAGACCGGCGCGATCGCGCCGATCATGTCGATCGCGGCTTCCTCGCGCCGCCGGCACATCTGAGTGCGGATGTTCTGGATGCGGTCGCGCGGGTTCGAGATGCCAAGGGGCGCGGCGATCATCACGCCGGCGAACCGGTTGCCGCCGGCCGGGTCGGCCTCGGCGCGAAGATTGACCGGCACCGCCATGCGCAGCTTCTCGATCGGCACGCCGAGCTCGTTGTGATAACGCCGAAGCGCCCCGGTGAGCCCGGCGAGATACGCGTCGTTGATCGAACCCTCCGCGGCTTTGGCCGCGGCGCGCAGATCTGAAAAGTCGATGTCGATCGCTTCGGTGCGCGACGAAAGGCTGCGCCTGCGAAGCAACGGGGACGGCTCGGCGACCGGCGACATCCCCCGCACGCCTGACCGGGCGTACTCGACCGCCCCGCCGATCGCCGACACCGGGTCGCGCGCCATCCGGCCGGCCATATGCGCGGCGCCCGACAACGCGCCGCGCAGGCCGCCGGCGATGGCGCCGGGCAAGCGGTTGAAGCCCGCGCGGGCGAGGTCGTTGCCGGTCAGATCCTGCGGGATCGGCAGCGGCGCCGGTTCCCGGGGTGGCGGTTCACGTTCGAAGTCGTAGATGTTGGCGAACATCTCGACGGCGCCGACGCCGTCGGTGACCGCGTGGCTCATGTGCAGCAGCACCGCGGCCCGGCCGTTTTCCAACCCCTCGACCGAGGTGACGGTCCACAGCGGCCGGGAGATGTCCAGCGGCGACTGCAGCATCACCTCGGCGAGGTCGAGCACCTCGCGCATCGTGCCCGGCGCCGGGACGCGCACCCGCCGGACGTGGAAGTTCAGGTTGAAGTCCGGGTCCACCACCCAGCGCGGCGCCGCGGTGGGCACCGTCGGGGTAACGACCTTCTGGCGCAGCCTCAGCACGCGACGGGACGCGTTTTCGAAGACGTTCTGAAAGCGGTCCCACTCGGGGGTGGTGTCGAGGATTTCCAGGCCCATGATCCCGGACCGGGTCCGCGGATTCGCCTCGCCGCGGTGCAACAATATGTCCAACGCGTTGAGTTCCTCCGGCAACCCGGCCGCGTCGAGCGCGTCAACCACCGCTGCCTCCCACCATCGTCACTCGTGCCCTCCCGCCGAACTCGACTGCGAAATCCACGCTAGTCCGCGGACAGGCGCCGCGGGAGGCGATTGTCTGCCGCCGCCGGGCGGGCGCCGTTGGATAGACTTCCCAGGTTGCCTCCGTAGCTCAGCTGGATAGAGCAAGGGCCTTCTAATCCCTAGGTCGCCCGTTCGAGTCGGGCCGGGGGCGCTGTATATCCCCATAGACGGCGCTATGGAGGTGGACGGCGTAGCCCTCGGGCGCGTTCATCGCGGCGTCGGCGCGGCGCGTGGCGGGATTCCGGTGGCGAGGTGTGCGCGCTAGCTAACTTCGCGCGGCCAGCGCGGCAGAGCGGCGGGCCTTGCGCTGAAACGTTTTGCAAGCGTCGTTCGCCGCTGATCGCTCAGGTCGTCCCGGTCATCGTTCAAACCTGGAAAATTCGAGACCATGATCTCCGCCA